>JAOUIA010000094.1 GCA_029884335.1 Betaproteobacteria bacterium | reverse complement strand
CAAGCAACAACCGCACAAGGAGGCGACCGCGTGAGCCACCCGTCGCGGGGCCCCGTTGCCGCGGAGCGCAACGGGGATCGACGGCAAGGCGAATCGCGTCCCGGCGCCGACACGCGAGTGCAACGTCACGCAACAACCGCACAAGGAGGCGACCGCGTGAGCCCAAGCACGCGCCCTCACCCCCGGCCCCTCTCCCGCTGTCGCGGGCGAGGGGAGTTGCGCTCTCCCCTCTCCTGGCGTCAGCCGGGAGAGGGGCCGGGGGTGAGGGCCGAGGCGGGAGCCAGAACATGAGCACGCAAGCGATCACCGACGCGTCCGCGCTGTCGATCCCCTCGGCAGACGCGTTCGAAGCGCACTTCCGCGCCATCGCCGACGCGCTGCAGCGCGCGCTCGCGGGCGGCGAGCGGTTCACCGCGTGGTACGAAGCCGAAGCGTCCGACTTCGTGCGCCTCAACCGCGCGAAGGTGCGCCAGGCCGGGCGCGTCACGCAGCAGTCGATCGCCGTGCGCCTCGTCCGCGGCGCGCGGCACGCGCAGCACACGCTGACGCTCTCCGGCGACCTCGCCTCCGACGCCTCCCACGCGGTCGAGGCGCTCGCGGGCCTGCGCTCGGCGCTCCCCGACCTCGCCGACGACCCGCACCTGCTGCTTCCGGACACGGTCGCGAGCTCGCGGCACGTCGTCGACGGCGCGCTGCCGTCCTCGGCGGAGGCGATCGAGGAGGTGCTCGACGCGGCGGGCGGCGACGACCTCGTCGGGATCTACGCGGCGGGCCCGGTCGCGCGCGGCTTCGCCAACTCCGAGGGCCAGCGCAACTGGCACGCGGTGACGGCGTACAACTTCGACTTCAGCCTGCACCACCGCGCCGACAAGGCGGTGAAGTCGATGCTGGCCGGCTTCGCGTGGTCGGCGGACGACTTGCGCGCGCGCATGCACGAGGCGCGCGAGCAGCTGGCGCTGGTCACGCGCGCGCCGCGCACGCTCGAGCCCGGCCGCTACCGCGCCTGGCTCGCACCCTCCGCGATGGAGGAGATCGCGAGCCTGCTGCGCTGGGGCGGCTTCTCCGGCCGCGCGCTGGCCACGCGGCAGAGCCCGCTCGCGCGCATGCGCGAAGGGCAGCGGGTGTCGCCGATGGTGACGATCGCGGAGGACTACGCGACCGGCGTGGCGCCGGCGTTCCAGCAGGACGGCTTCACGCGGCCGGAGCGTATCCCGCTGATCGAGGCCGGCGCGCTCGCCGGCTCGCTGGTGAGCCCGCGCACTGCGCGCGAGTTCGACCTGACGGCCAACGGCGCCAACGCGTGGGAGGCGCCGGAGGCGCTGTCGATGGCCGGCGGCAAGCTCCCGGCGTCCGCAGCGCTCGAGGCGCTCGGCACAGGGCTTGCGATCGGCAACCTCTGGTACATGAATTACTCGGATCGCGTGGCCTGCCGCATGACCGGCATGACGCGCTTCGCGACGTTCTGGGTCGAGGACGGCCGCATCGTCGCGCCGGTGAACGTGCTGCGCTTCGACGACACGCTCTTCCGCATGCTCGGCGACAACCTCGAGGCGCTGTCCGCCGAGCCGGAGCTGATCCTCTCGCCGGAGAGCTACTACTCGCGGCGGCTCGCCAGCGTGCGCGTGCCCGGCGCGCTGCTCTCCGAGCTGGCCTTCACGCTCTGATCGGCGCCAACGAAAAGCCCCGCGCGCGGCGGGGCTCTCCGTAAGACGGGGCGGACGCTACTTCTTCACGGCCTCGCCCTTCACCTCGACTTCGACGCGGCGGTCGGGCTGCAGGCACGCGATCAGCTCCTTGCGGTTCTTCTGCTGGCACGCGTTGCCCGTGACCGGCTGCTTCTCGCCCATCCCGATCGTCTCGACCTTCCCCTTCGGCACGCCCTTCGACACGAGGTAGTCGCGCACCGCGTCGGCGCGGCGCTCGGACAGCTTCTGGTTGTACACGTCGCTGCCGAGCCGGTCGGTGTGACCGCTGACCAGCACGAGGTCCAGCTTCGTCACCTGCGGCAGCTTCGCGATCACTTCGGCGTCGATCGCCGCGCTGCCCGCGGGCGTCAGCACCGCCTTGTCGAAGTCGAACAGCGCCTTCGACTGCAGCGTGATCTTCGTCACCGGCGCGTCCATCGGCGCGGCGGGCGGCTTCGGCGCGGGCGCAGGCGCCGCTGCCGGAGCCGGCGCCGGCTTGGCGGCCGGAGCTGCGGCCGGGGCAGGCGCCGCCACGGCGGCGACTGCCGGCGCGACGTAGGCCGGGATCGTGTCGAACCGGTACTTGAACATCACCCAGACGATGTTCGCATCGTAGGACGGGTTCGCGTACGCGCCGGTGAACCAGCTGTTGTTCGTGCTGCCGAGGTTCTGGTAATACGGGTAGTAGCCCTGGTAGCCGCGCATCTGGTCGTCGGCGTAGTCGTACTTCTCGTACGCGTAGCCGAACGTCGCGCTCCAGTTCTTGTTGAAGGCATAGTCGCCCTTGATCTGGAAGCGCGTCGTCTTCGTGTTGTCGGTCACGTAATTGACCAGCGGGCCGCCCAGATACCCGCCCGTACCGGCGTAGTTGCCCGACCAGAAGTCGACCCCGCCCGAGGTCTTCATGTAGGACGCGGAGGCCGTGAGCTTCAGTTGCGGCGTGACCATCCAGTCGCCCGAGACCCCCACGAGCCAGTAGTCCTGGGTGTTCTCGGTGCCCCAGTCGAAGTCCGTCGGAGTCTGCGTGCCGTTCGGGAACGGCCCGGTGCCCTGGTGGTAGGCCTGGTTGAACTCGACCAGGCCCCAGTTGGCGATGGCGGAGACCTGCCACTTGTCCGGGGTGCCGTAGGCGACATTGAGGTCGACGAGCGTGGTCGTGTCGTCGGTGCGGCCGTAGTACTGCAGGTCCTTGTAGTTCGTCTTCTTCCACGTCCCGCCCACGCCGATGGTCAGCCTGTCCATCGGGTTGAAGTCGATGTTCGCCTTGACCATGTTCTGGTCGAAGTTCGCGACGTCGTAGGCGCTGTAGAAGTAGGCCACCGTGTTCAAGTTCGCGTTGCCGCTCGGCGTGCGCAGGTGATTGATGTCCGAGCGCCGCTGCATGTACTGGTACTTGAGCCGGCCCGAGATGCCCTGCGCCATCGTGTTGCGGTACTCGACGAAGTAGCGGTCCTCGTCGGATTCCTGCGCGATCTCGGAATCGCGGTCGATCGACAGCCAGTTCGCCCCGAACAACAGCCGCTGCCGCGGCGCGAAGCGCCACGTCACGTCGAGGCCGTAGGTGTTCTTCGTGTAGGCGAACGGCTCGCCGGCGACTTCCGCGCCGAGGCAGTAGCGCGTCGCGTTGTTCGATCCCCCGGTGGGCGGGCAGGTCGCCGCGCCCGGGCCGAGGCCGCCGGCCGCGTAGTCGATCGGCGTAGAGCCGTTGTCCTTGTCGTAGTAGTCGTAGTAGAGGCGCGTCTCGAGCGCGCGCCACGGCGTCGACGCGATCGAGATCGATGCGCTGGTCGTCGTGTGCTCGCCGTCGAACGTCGACCGGCTCGGCGCGGTGACGAGATAGCCCACCGCGGGTGGCGGGGCGATGTTGCTCGCCGGCTTGAGGCCCGAGGCCAGGACGTCGACCGAGTTCGTGAGCTCGCTGCGGGTGAAGCGAGCGGCGATCGTCGTGTCGAGCGGCAGCTGCCGCACGCTCGCGTTGAGGCTCCACTTCGACAGCTCGCTGTCAGGCGGACCGTACAGCTCGTCCAGCCCGTTGCGCAGGTAGAAGTTCGCCCACTGCACGGTATCCACTGCACTGGAGAACTTGCTGTTGAGGTAGCCCAGCTTCACGCTCCACATCTTGTCCGCGTAGCCGGCCTCGAACGTCGCGTTCTTGGTCTTGTACTCGACCGGCAGGCCGATCTCGATGAGGCCGTTCCCCGAGCCGGTGCCGAGCTGCCCGCTGGACGGGCGCACGCCCGTGGTCGTCACCTCGTTGTAGTCGGCGCGCACGAACCACGGCGAGCGGAAGCTCGCCTCGACGTTGCCGCCGATCGTGTCGCGCTGCAGGCCGTAGTTGAAGCCGTTCCACAGGGCCGGGTTCTGCGCCGGCGGGTACGCGCCCGCCGGGGCGTTCTGCCGCGTCGACGTGGGGTCGCTCAGCGGCGAGAGCGCGTTCCACGACAGGTTGTGCGGGATCTTGTCCCAGTAGAACTGGCCCCGCCACGAGTTCCACGCGCCGCCGCGCAGGTCGACGAACTGGTCGTCGAGCCCCAGCTGGTCGCCGAAGCCGGAGAACCAGTACGACCGGCTCGCGCCGCGGACGTCGAACACGCCGATGACACTGTCGCGCAGGTCGCGGTACTCGTTCGCCTTCGCCTCGTCGGCCGGGCCGGTGAACGGCGCGAGCGTGGTCGCCGACGTGCCGTAGGCGCCATTGCGCTGCCCGCCGTCGACGTTGGACCAGCGGTAGCCGAGGCCGGCCTCGCCGCTCCAGTAGAACGGGTCGTCCGCGGCCAGCGCAGGAGCGTTGGCGAACAGGCCGGAGACCACGACTGCGATGAGCCTCTTGTTTGCCATGATGGGTCCCCTGTGGCGGCTAGCGGAGGAAGAACTGGCCGAACGCCGACGGCGGCGCGTTGCTGCCGTGGATCTGGCGGTGGCATCCGACGCAGCCGCTGCCCTCGAAGCGGATGTTCGACGGGTTGACGCCCGGCAGCGTGCCGCGGCCGTCGTACAGCCCGTGCGTGTGGCCGCCGGGGTGGCAGTCGCCGCACAGCGCCGGCGGCTTCTGCGCCAGCAGGCGGTTGTGCGCGGAGCCGTGCGGCGTGTGGCAGGTCGCGCAGTTCTCCATCACCGGCGGGTGCTCGTGGATCCAGGGGCCGCGCTTGTCGGCGTGGCAGCTGATGCACAGGTCCTGGTAGGACTCGGCCTTCAGCATCGACGGGCTCAGCGCGCCGTGCGGGTCGTGGCAGTCGTGGCAGGCCACCTTGCCCTCGACGATCGGGTGGTGCGACGGCTTCAGGATCTCGCCGCGCGTGTCGCGGTGGCAGGCCACGCAGGTCTTGTAGGCGAGCTGCCGCGCGGTCGTCGTGTAGATCGCGCCGGCGAACTCCTGCACCCTGAGCATCTTCGGGTTCGACGCCGAGACGGCCTGGTGGATCGCGTGGCAGTCGTTGCAGGAGACGTCGTTCTTGCGGTGCATGCCCTGCTGCCAGAACGCCATGTTGCGGTTGCCGGCGTGGCAGGTCAGGCACACCGCCGACTTCTCGGCGGCCGTCGCGGTCTTCGACGTGAGCGGGCTCGTCGGCTTGATCTTCGAGTCCTTCACGTGCTCGGCGATGTTCGTGTGGCAGGCGGCGCACGCCGTCCCCGCAGCGTCGTTGCGCGCGCCGTGCGCGGTCAGCACGGTCGACTTGTGCGCCAGTTCGTGGCAGTTCGCGCACACCGGCGTCCCTGCCGGTTGCGCGAGCGCGGGCGCTGCCGCGAGCGCGGCCACGCCGGCGAGCGCGGCGGCCGCGAGGATCGACTTCATTCGCATGGAGGAATCCCCTGGTGGGCGGCCGGCGCCTTCGTTGCCGAAAAGCATCGGCCGGGAATCCACGCCCCCTCGAATCCGCGCCGAACTGGCGAGGATTGCGGACGTTGAAGGCACTTTCGGCACGCGAGGCCGCGTGCCGCTTGATCGGGATCAAGTTGCCGGGATGTGCGCGAGCGCAGTTGACGAAAGCGCAACGCGGGCGCGCGGCGCCCGCGCCGCTATTCGGCAGCAGCGCCGCGTCGGGGGCGCAGCGTCAGGCGGAGCGCGCCGCCGGCTGCCAGCCGCGCGGGATCGCCGACAGCAGCCGCTGCGTATACGGCTGTTTCGGCGCGCGGTAGATCTCGTCGGAGCCCGCCATCTCCACCAGCTCGCCGTCGCTCATCACCATCACCTCGTCGGAGATGTACTTGACCACGGCGAGGTCGTGCGAGATGAAGATGTAGGAGAGCTTGAACTCGTCCTGGAGGTCGGCGAGCAGGTTCAGCACCTGCGCCTGCACGGAGACGTCGAGCGCCGAGACCGACTCGTCGCAGATCAGGATGTCGGGCTTGAGCGTGAGGCAGCGCGCGATGGCGATGCGCTGCCGCTGGCCGCCCGAGAACTCGTGCGGGTACTTGTAGAACGACACCTCGGGCAGCCCGACCTTCGCGAGCATCTCGAAGGCGAGCTCGGCGCGCTCCTGCGTCGTCGCGCCGATGCCGTGGATCAGCATCGGCTCGGTGAGGATCTGGCCGACGGTGAAGCGCGGGTTGAGCGACGCGTAGGGGTTCTGGAAGATGATCTGGATGCGGCGCTTGTAGCTCATGAACTCGGCCTCGGACATCTTCAGGATGTCCTTGCCCTCGAAGAGCACCTCGCCGCCGGTCGCCTCGTGCAGCCGCATCACCGTGAGCCCGACCGTCGTCTTGCCCGAGCCCGACTCGCCGACCAGCCCCAGCGTACGGCCCTTGTGCAGCCGGAAGCTGACGTTGCTCACCGCCTTGAACTCGCGCTTGCCGAACAGGCCCTCGCGCGACCAGAAGCTCTTCGACAGGTTGCGCACGTCGAGGATCACCGGGTCGGCGGCGGCGACGCCTCGCGCGCGCTCCTCCATGTGCGCCGGCCCGTGGTGGCCGGCAGCCATGTAGTCGTCGATCACCGGCAGCCGTGTCGGCCGCCGGTCGAGCCGCGGGCGGCACTGCAGCAGCGCCTTCGTGTACGCGTCCTGCGGCGCCTCGAAGATCGCCTTCGCGGGCCCCTGCTCGCGGATCTCGCCGTTGCGCATCACCACCACGCGGTCGGCGATCTCGCCGACGACCGCGAGGTCGTGCGTGATGAACAGCACCGACATCTGGTGCCGGCGCTGCAACTGCGCGATCAGCTCGAGGATCTGCTTCTGGATCGTGACGTCGAGCGCGGTCGTCGGCTCGTCGGCGATGAGCAGCTTCGGCTCGCACGCGATCGCCATCGCGATCATCACGCGCTGCTGCTGGCCGCCCGACATCTGCGACGGGAAGGCGTCGATCTTGAACGAGGGGTCGGGGATGCCGACCTCCTCGAGGAGCTCGATCGAGCGCTTGCGCGCGGCCGCGCCCTTCAGGCCCCGGTGCAGCCGCAGCACCTCCTCCAGCTGGTAGCCGACCGTGAACACGGGGTTCAGCGAGGTCATCGGCTCCTGGAAGATCATCGAGATGTCGGCGCCGCGCAGCTTGCGCAGCTCGCGCTGCGGCAGGCCGGCCACGTTGCGGCCGCCGTAGACGATCTCGCCGCCCGGGTGGACGATCGAATTCTCCGGCGGCAGGAGCCCGAGGATGGCGAGCGCGGTGACGCTCTTGCCCGAGCCCGACTCGCCCACCAGCGCGAGCGTCTCGTTGCGCGGGATGTCGAACGAGATGCCGCGCACTGCGTCGAAGACGTTGTGGCGGTCGAGGCGGAAGCTGACGCGCAGGTTGCGCACGCTCACCAGCGGGTCGCCTTCCATTCGATCGGTCTGTTTCATTTCTTCTCCGGCGTCGCTCCCGCGAAGGCGGGAGCCCAGCGTCTTTCGATCCAGCATTGCAACGACTCTGGGTCCCCGCCTGCGCGGGGACGACGAATCAGTGTCCGGCAAGTCCCTTGAGCTTCGGATCGAGCGCGTCGCGCAGCGCGTCCGTGAGCAGGCTGAACGCCGTCACCAGCAGCGCCATCGCCGCGGTGGCGGCGGCGAGCTGCCACCACTTGCCGAGGATCAGCTCGTTCTGCGCCTCGTTCAGCATCGAGCCCCACGACACCACGTCGACCGGCACGCCGAAGCCGAGGAACGAGAGGATCACCTCGGCCTTGATGAAGCCCACGACGAGGATCGACAGCTGCACCAGCACGACGTGCGACACGTTGGGGAAGATGTGCATGAACATCCGCCGCGCGTTCGACGCGCCGATCGCGCTGGCCGCCTGCACGTACTCACGGCCCTTGTGCTTCATGTACTCGGCGCGGATCAGGCGGAAGATGCCGGTCCAGCCGGTGAGCCCGAGGATCAGGATGATCGTCGACATGCCCTTCTGCTGCAGCACGGCAGCCACGGCGAGGATCAGCAGCAGGTAGGGGATCGAGCTGAAGACGTTGTAGAACCAGTTGAGCGCGTCGTCGACCCAGCCCCCGGCGTAGCCGGCCAGCGCGCCGAGCAGCGTGCCGATCGCGGTGGCGAGCAGCGCCGCGGCGATGCCGACGAAGATCGAGGTCTCGGAGCCCTTGATCGTCTTCTTCAGCACGTCGCGGCCCCACTTGTCGCCGCCGAAGGGCAGCGTGAGCGCGCGCGCCTCCTCCGGCGCCGCGGCCGCCGTTCCCTTGCTCGCCTGGATGTCCTTCATCACGTCGGCGAGCGGATCGACGACGCCGCCCGACGCCGGGCCGGCGTCCGCCGGCTTCTCGCCCCTGAGCTCGGCGATGACGTCGCCGATCGGGTCGACGACGCTGGACTTGAACGTGGTCGCCTCGGTGGGGCCCTCCGCGGCGGTCGCGCTCGCAGCACCCGGACCGGTCGCGTTCTCGTCCGGCCCGACGAACGTCGGCGGCGCGTAGTTGACGCCGACCTCGCGCGCCCAGTCGCGGGCGATGAGGCCGCTCGCCGACAGCGCGATCAGCACGAGGAAGGCGGCCACGATGTAGAGCGACACCATGCCGACGCGGTCGGCCCGCAGGCGCCGCCAGGCGAGCGTCCACAGGCCCGGCGAGACGTGCTGCGGGATCTCGCGCGGCCCCTTCGGGCCGTGCGCGCGCGGGAGTGCGGCTGCATTCGTGCTCATGCTCCGCACCTCCTACTTGAGCTGGACCCGCGGGTCGACGGCCTTGTACATGAGGTCGGCGAGCAGGTTCGACAGGATCGTGGCGAACGCCACGTAGACGGTCATCGCCTTGATCACCGGGAAGTCCGAGCGCTCGACGCCGAGGAGCACCTCGCGGCCGATGCCGGGGATCGAGAAGAAGCGCTCGATGAGGAACGCGCCGAGCAGCAGCCCGGGCAGCGCCGCCATCAGGTGCGTGATGATCGGGATCGAGGCGTTGCGCAGCACGTGCACCCACATGATGCGGTTCTCGGAGACGCCCTTCGCGCGCGCCGTGCGCACGTAGTCCTGGTTGATCTCGTCGAGGACGAACGTGCGGTAGAGGCGCAGGTTCGGCGCGATGCTGACCACCAGCGCGATCAGGATCGGCAACGTCGAGTACTTGAGCAGGTTCTCCCAGAACGAGTTGCCCCAGCCCTGCACCGGGAACCAGCCCAGCTTGTAGGCGAAGACGTACTGGAAGACGATGATGTAGACGAGGATCGAGACCGACAGGCCGACCGTGCACGCGATCATCACCGCGCGGTCGGTGAGCGAGCCGCGGACGTAGGCCACGGCGAGCGCGAGCCCGATGGCGACGACCGTCTCGATGACGAGCAGCGGCACCAGCACGGTGAGCGAGGGCCCGAGCCGCGTGGCCAGGATGCTCGAGACGCGCTCGTTGGTGCTCCACGAGGCGCCGAAGTCCGCCGTGACGACCTGCTTGACGAATATCCACAGCTGGACCCAGTACGGCTGGTCGACGCCGAGCTGGCGGCGGATGTTGTCGATCTGCTCCTGGTTGCTGATCTTGCCCGCCAGCACGTAGGCGGGGTCGCCGCCCACCCAGTTGAAGAGCAGGAACACGAGCAGGATGACCCCGAGCATCGTCGGGATCATCTGCCAGAGCCTGCGGATGATGTATGCCGCCATCGACCCTCTCCTTCACAACGCCGTCCCCGCGCAAGCGTGGATCCACGTCCCCGAGGAAGCAACGGCACTGGGTCCCCGCCTTCGCGGGGACGACGCATCAATTACACGGCACGGGGGGCCGTCCCGGGTCTCCCGGGCGGCCCCCTTCCGGGCGTCTCTCTGCTCCGCCTCGCCGCGCTGCCTACCGCCTAACGCCTCCTGCCTCCCCCAACGAACCCTATTCCCCTCACCCCGACCCTCTCCCGCAAGCGGGAGAGGGAGAACCTCGCTCACCCCGACCCTCCCGCAAGCGGGAGAGGGAGAACTTCGCTCACCCCGACCCTCCCGCAAGCGGGAGAGGGAGAACTTCGCTCACCCCGACCCTCCCGCAAGCGGGAGAGGGAGAACTTCGCTCACCCCGACCCTCCCGCAAGCGGGAGAGGGAGAACCTCGCTCACCCCGACCCTCCCGCAAGCGGGAGAGGGAGAACCTCG
>JAOUIA010000034.1 GCA_029884335.1 Betaproteobacteria bacterium | reverse complement strand
CGCAGCAAGGGTAGGTCCCCTTGCAAGACCCGGCAACAACGCGATCGGCGCGAAGCGCCCGCCAGGCACTATCGATTTGGCCGTTACAGGCCACTAGGTCTCGCTCGTTGGCTTGGAGTCCGGCCGGCGTGTAGGTCAGGTCAGGCGGGCTCGAGCTCCACATGAACGCGGCGGCCGATCGCGGTGGCGATGTTGACCAGCGCATCCAGTGAGAAACGAGACACCCGGCCACGAAGCAAGTCGTTCATGCGCGGCTGAGTGATTCCACAGCGTTGCGCCGCCTTGGTCTGCGTCCAGCGATTCTCTTTGACAATGGCCGCAATCTGCCGCATGAGCTCGGCGCGCGCGCGCAGATTCGCCGCTTGTTCGGGCGTATCGGCAAGCGCATCCCAAACGCTTGCGTAAGCCTTGGCCTTGCTCATTTGCGATCCTTCATCAATTCGCGGAATCGGGCTTTCGCCATCTCGATGTCGCGTTGCGATGTGCGCTGCGTCTTCTTCTGAAACGCGTGCAAGACGAAAACGGCATCGGCAAGCCTGGCGGTGTAGATCACCCGAAAATTCCCCGCGTCGTCCCGTATCCGGATCTCCTCGACGCCTCTGCCTATGGTCGGCATCGGCTTGAAGTCGTCCGGCTGCAGGCCACGCTGCACCTTGTCGAGCTGATAGCCGGCGTCCTGCCTCGCGTCCACCGGAAAATCCCTTACGCACTGAAGCGAGTCTCCCAGGAACCGCACCGGCTTCATGAGCTCAGTATACTGGTATGGATATAGACGTCAACCCGATCGACGAATCGACCCGCCGAGCTCTTGACGACGCCGGACTCCCACCTTCGCGGGAATGACGCCACGATTGAGTCCCTATTGCGAACGCAACGAGTCGGTCCACCAGGCGCCGTCAGTGGGCGCGCTCCCAGTTCGGACCCGCGCCCACGTCGACGACCAGCGGCACGCGCAGCTCCGCCACGCCGGTCATCAGCGCCGGCAGGCGGCGCTTCACGTGGTCGAGCTCGCCGTCCGGCACCTCGAGCACGAGTTCGTCGTGGACCTGCAGCAGCAGCTTCGTGGCGAGCTTCGCCTCGTCGAGCCAGCCCTGCACGGCGATCATCGCGAGCTTCACGAGGTCCGCGGCGGTCCCCTGCATCGGCGCGTTGATCGCCGCGCGCTCCGCGCCCGCGCGCCGCGGCCCGCCGGCCGCCTTGATGTCGGGCAGCCACAGCCGCCGCCCGAACACCGTCTCCACGTAGCCCTGCTCGCGCGCGAGCTCGCGCGTGCGCTGCATGTACTCGGCCACGCCGGGGTAGCGCTGGAAGTACTTGTCGATGAACTGCTGCGCGGCGCCGCGCTCGATGCCGAGCTGCGTCGCGAGCCCGAACGCGCCCATGCCGTAGATCAGGCCGAAGTTCACCGCCTTGATGTACCGGCGCTGCTCGGGCGTCACGTCCTTCGGCGCCACGCCGAAGATGTCGCCCGCCGTGGCGCGGTGGATGTCCGCTCCCTCGTGGAAGGCGCGCAGCAGCGCCGCGTCCTGCGAGAGGTGCGCCATGATGCGCAGCTCGATCTGCGAGTAGTCGGCCGACACCAGCACGTGGCCCGGTGGCGCGACGAACGCCTCGCGGATGCGCCGGCCCTCCGTGGTGCGCACGGGAATGTTCTGCAGGTTGGGATCGCTGGAGGCTAGGCGCCCCGTCACCGCGGTCGCCTGCGCGAACGTCGTGTGCACGCGTCCCGTGCGCGCGTTCACCATCTGCGGCAGCTTGTCCGTGTACGTGCTCTTGAGCTTCGCGAGCGCGCGGTGCTCGAGCAGCACCTTCGGCAGCGGGTAGTCGGCGGCCAGCTCCTGGAGGACTTCCTCGTCGGTCGACGGCTGGCCGGTCGCGGTCTTCTTCACCACCGGCAGCTTCATGCGCTGGAACAGGATCTCGCCCAGCTGCTTCGGCGAGCCCAGGTTGAACGGCGAGCCGGCCAGCTCGTGCGCCTGCCGCTCGAGCGCCAGCACCCGCTCGCCCAGCTCCCGGCTCTGCCTGGCGAGCTGCGCGGTGTCGACCAGCACGCCGTGGCGCTCCATGCGGAACAGGATGCCGCGCACCGGCATCTCGATCTCGCGGTACAGGCGCTCGAGCTTCGCGTCGGCGGCCACGCGCGGGTACAGGTGCCGGTGCAGCCGCAGCGTGACGTCGACGTCCTCGGCCGAGTAACCGGTCGCGTGCTCCACGCTGACCTGGTCGAAGCCGATCTGGCCGGCGCCCTTGCCGCAGACGTCGGCGTAGGCAATCGTCTTCCAGTCGAGGTGGCGCCACGCGAGGCTGTCCATGTCGTGCGGCTTGTGCGCCTCGAGCACGTACGACTGCAGCAGCGTGTCGTGCGCCACGCCGGCCAGCGCGACGCCGTGGTTGGCGAGCACGTGCTCGTCGAACTTCACGTTCTGCCCGACCTTCGCCTTGCCCGCATCCGCGAACCACGGTGCGAGGCGCTGCAGCACGGCTTCGCGGTCGAGCTGGTCGGGCGCGCCCGGATAGCGGTGGGCCAGCGGGATGTAGCAGGCGTGGCCCGGTGCCACGCAGAACGACAGGCCGACAAGCTCCGCAGTCATCGGGTCGAGGCCGGTCGTCTCGGTGTCGAAGCAGGCGAGCTCGGCCTGCGCGATCGCGCGCAGCCACTTCCCGAGCGCGCGCTCGTCGAGCACGGTCTCGTAGTCGAGCTGCGCCGGCTTGCCCGTGCCGCCGCCGGCCGGCCCCGCGTCGTCCCAGCGGCGGCCGGCGTCGTCGCGCGCGGCCTTCGCCGCGATCGCGCCGGCCGCGTCGCCGCTCGCGCCTGCGCCGCCCGCCGCGTCGCGCAGCCAGGTCTTGAACTCGAAGCGCGCGAACAGCTCGCCGAGCGCGTCGCGATCGGCCGCGGTGATCGCGAGATCCGCCGGCGCGACGGGCAGCTCGCAGTCGGTCTTCACCGTGAGGAGCTTGCGGCCCTGCGGCAGCCAGTCGAGCGACGCGCGCAGGTTGTCGCCGACCACGCCGCCGATCTCTCCCGCGTGCGCGATGACGTTGTCGAGCGTGCCGTACTCGGCGAGCCACTTCGCCGCGGTCTTCGGCCCCACCTTCGGCACGCCGGGCACGTTGTCGACCGCATCGCCGGTCAGCGTGAGCCAGTCGAGCACCTGGTCGGGACGCACCCCCAGCTTCGCCATCACGCCCGCCTCGTCGAGCGTCTCGTTGCTCATCGTGTTGACGCACGTGATGCCCGGCTCGACGAGCTGCGCCATGTCCTTGTCGGACGTGGAGATGAGCGTGTCGACGCCGGCGGCCTTCGCGCGCTTCGCCAGCGTGCCGATCACGTCGTCGGCCTCCACGCCCTCGACCACCAGCAGCGGCCAGCCGTGCGCGCGCACCAGCTCCTTCAGCGGCTCGATCTGGCGCGCGAGGTCGTCCGGCATCGGCGGGCGGTTCGCCTTGTACTGCGGGTACCAGTCGTCGCGGAACGTCTTGCCCGGCGCGTCGAGCACGACGGCGAAGTAGTCCGGCTTGCCGTCCTCGACGAGGCGGCGCAACATCGACACGACGCCGCGCAGCGCGCCGGTCGGCTCGCCTTTCGATGTGCGAAGATCGGGCAGCGCGTGGAACGCGCGGTACAGGTAGGACGACCCATCGACCAGGACGAGATTAGGCATGCGCGTGACCGAGAAGATCCCCGAGCTGATCGACCCGCAGGCGCTGTTCGCTTCGAATGGCCAGGAAGCGTGGCGGGTGCTCGGGATTATGTCAGAGTTCACCATCGCGACCGAGCGCCTGCGGGGCATCCGCCCCGCCGTGTCGGTGTTCGGCAGCGCGCGCATCCGCGAGGGACATCCGTACTACGAGAAGGCGCGCGAGGTGTCGCGCCGGCTCTCCGACGCGGGCTTCGCCGTCATCTCCGGCGGGGGGCCGGGCCTGATGGAAGCGGCGAACAAGGGCGCGTTCGCCGGCCGCTCGCCGGCGATCGGGCTCAACATCCTGCTGCCGAAGGAGCAGGCGAGCAACTCGTACCAGGACGTCAGCGTCGACTTCCGCTACTTCTTCGCGCGCAAGATGATGTTCGTGCGCTTCGCCTCGGCCTACGTCGTGCTCCCGGGCGGCTTCGGCACGCTCGACGAGCTCTCCGAGTGCCTCACGCTGGTGCAGACCGGCAAGTCGCGCAGGATCCCGATCATCCTGGTCGGCGCCCCGTTCTGGCGCGGCTTCGTCGACTGGGTGCGCGACCGGCTGGTCGGCGAGGGAATGATCGACGCCGACGACGTGAAGCTGATGCAGCTGATCGAGGAGCCCGCCGAGATCGTCGAGGCGATCTTCTCGTTCTACGAAGGCCGCGGCTTCCAGCCGACGCGCGAGGAGAGGCAGAAGATGCTCAACCTGTGACGCCGCGAGCCGGATCGCGGCGCCGCTGCGCCGGTGCCCGTCTGGTAGAATCGGCGCACTCTCCATGGTCCCCGCATGAACCCCCTGCGCCCGGCCGTGACGGCCCTTGCAACGATCGCGCTGGCCGCGTCGGCGAGCGTCGCGGCGCAGCCGGTCCCGCCGCCGCCGCCCCTGCCCCCCGAGTCCGCCGTCGTTCCGGCCCCGGCCGCCGCGATCGCGGGCGACCCGGACCTCGAGCCGCAGGTCACCATCATTCGCCGCGACACCGAGACGCTCGAGGAAGTGCGCATCGGCGGCGAGCTCAAGTTCATCAAGGTCACGCCGCGCACCGGCATTCCGTACTATCTCGTCCCGGACGCCTCGGGCCGCCAGTACATCCGCCGCGACAGCCTCGACGCATCGATCAAGGTGCCGATGTGGGTGCTGTTCGCGTGGTGAGTTAGGAATCCAAGCGCAACTCCGTCCCGCCGAGCGCCGTTCCAGGCGCCGTGCCAGAAGCGTCCCGATGTCCGTCTACACGCCGGTCTCCGACGAGGATCTCGATGCCTGGCTCGCCCGCTACGCGGTGGGCGCGCTGTCGGAGCTCCAGCCCATCGCCGCGGGCATCGAGAACACGAACTACTTCGTGACGACGGCGAAGGGCCGCTACGTCCTCACGCTCTACGAGCGCCTCCCGGCGGAGGACCTGCCCTTCTACCTCAACATGATGGCGCACCTTGCGCGCAGTGGCTGCGCGGTGCCGGCGCCGGAGCCGGACCGCTCGGGCGCGCTGTTCTCGCTGCTCAACGGCAAGCCCGCGAGCCTCGTCGCGCGCGTCGACGGCGCGGCGGTCGAGCGCCCGGACGCGCCGCACTGCCGCGCCGTCGGCGCGGCGCTGGCGCAGCTGCACCTCGCCGCGCAGAAGTACCGCGCACGGCTGGCGAACAAGCGCGGCCCCGCGTGGTGGCGGCAGGCGGCGCGCGCCGTGCGCCCGTTCCTCACTCCGCAGCAGGACGCGCTGCTGCAGGCCGAGCTCGCCTTCCAGCAGGGCTTTGCGAAGCTGCGCCTGCCGAAGGGCGCGATCCACGCCGACCTGTTCTGCGACAACGTGCTGTTCCACGGCGAGCGCGTGGCCGGCATCATCGACTTCGGCTTCGCGGCCACCGACTTCCTCGCCTACGACATCGCGATCGCGGTGAACGACTGGTGCGACGACGGCGGGGGAGGGCTGGACGGCGCGCTGGTCGCGGCGTTCGTCGGCGGATACGACGCCGTGCGGCCGCTCACCGGCGAGGAACGCAGCCGCTGGCCCGACCTCCTGCGCGCCGCGGCGCTGCGCTTCTGGCTGTCGCGGCTCTACGATCTCTACCTCCCGCGGCCCGGCGAGCTCACTCACGCGCACGACCCGTCGCGCTTCGAGCGCATCCTCGCCGACCGCGCGCGCGCGACGCCGCAGATGCCCGCGCTCGCCGATCGTCCGCAGGCATGAGCGGCGCCGGTCCGTCCCCAGCCGCTCGTCGCTCCCGCCATGGGGGCAGCGCGGCCGCGTGCGCGGCAAGCGCGGGAGTCGTTCGGTGACGGGCCCCGCCGGCGCCGGCGACGTCGTCTTCACGCGCCACGGGGCGCGGCGCGGCGTCGACTGGCTGCGCGAGTCGTGGCGGATGTTCGGGCAGGCCCGCGCGCGCTGGCTCGTCCTGGTCGTGCTCTACTACCTCGCGATGGCAGCCGCCGCGTGGCTGCCGCTGATCGGCCAGCTCGCCGGCTTCTTCCTGAAGCCGGTGCTTTCGGTGGGGCTGCTGGCCGCCGCGTGGGCGCAGGAGCGCGGCAACCGGCCCGCGCCTTCGGACCTTGCGCGCGGCTTCCATTCGAACCTCGCCGCGCTGCTCTCGATCGGGCTCGCGATGCTGGCCGCCGCGATGATCGCGATGACCACCGCATCGCTGATCGCAGGCGACCTGCTGGTGCCGCTGTTCACGGACCCGAAGGCGCCCGTCGACGAGATCATGCGCAACCCGCGGCTGCAGCTGGGGCTCGCGGCGGGCGCGCTGATGGCGCTGCCGCTGACGCTCGCCGTGTGGTTCGCCCCGGCGCTGGTCGTGTTCCAGGACGCCTCGGCGCGCACCGCGCTGGGCGCGAGCCTGCGCGCCGCGCTGGCGAACTGGCGGCCGATCGCGGTGTTCTGGATCGTCGCGTTCGCGCTCGGCGTGATGCTGCCGCTGCTGGTGGTGAAGCTCGCCTCGGGGCTGCTTCCGGGCGCGCCCGGCGACTACGTCGAGATGATGCTGCTCGCGGGCTCGGCGATGGTGCTGATGACGACCGTGCACATCGCCGACTACGTGAGCTATCGCGACATCTTCCACGCCGGGGAGACGCTCGCGCCGCTTGGCGGCGACGGCGAGAGGCGGGGTCAGGGATGAGTGGTGAGCGTGCCCGCGGCAACGATGCCGCGAAAGGCAAGCTCAACCCTCGGCCCTCCCCCCGCAGCGCGACCTGCCGCTTCGCGGCCGGTCACGCCGCTTCCAGCTTCGCGTACTCCAGCGCCAGCCACTTGACGCCCGCGTCGCGGAAGTTGACCTGCACGCGCGCGTCGCTGCCGCGGCCCTCCGCGCCGACGATCACGCCGACGCCGAACTTCGCGTGGCGCACGTTCTGCCCGACGCGCCACGCCGGCGCGGGCGGCGTCGCCTGCGCGTAGCCCGGCGCCGCCGCAGGCAGCGCGCCCCACTCGCTCTCGTCGACGTCGACGGCGCGCCGTCGCTGCGGCGACAGCCACTGCAGCAGTTCCTTCGGCAGCTCGTCGAGGAAGCGGCTGGCGACGTGGTAGCGCGTCTGCCCGTGCAGCATGCGCGTCTGCGCGTAGCTGAGGTAGAGGCGGCGCCGCGCGCGCGTGATGGCGACGTACATGAGGCGCCGCTCCTCCTCGACGCCGGCGAACTCGTTCAGGCTGTTCTCGTGCGGGAACAGTCCCTCCTCCAGCCCCGTGATGAACACGGTGTGGAACTCGAGGCCCTTCGCCGAGTGCACCGTCATGAGCTGCAGCGCCGAAGCGCCCTCGGCGGCCTGCGTCTCGCCCGCCTCCAGCGCGGCGTGCGCGAGGAACGCGGTCAGCGGGTCCGTGGCGCCCTCGTCCGCCGCGTCGGCCGCGCCGCCCGGCGCGCTCGCCGCGACCAGCGACTCGCGCAGGAAGTTCTCGGCCGCGTTCACCAGCTCCTGCAGGTTCTCGAGGCGGTCCTGCCCTTCCTTCTCGTTCGCGTAGTGCGCGGCGAGCCCCGAGTGCTCGATCACGTGCTCGATCGCCTGCGGCAGCGGCAGCGCGCCGGCTTCCTGGCGCAGCTTCTCGACCAGGCGCACGAACGCGCCGATGCTGCTCCCGGACCGGCCGCCGACCACGCCGCCGCACGCCGCCTGCCACAGCGTGGTCCCCGCGCCGCGCGCGTGGTCCTGCAGCTGCTCCAGCGACCGCGCGCCGATGCCGCGCGGCGGGAAGTTGACGACGCGCAGCAGCGCGCCGTCGTCGCCGGGCGCGGCGACCAGCCGCAGGTATGCGAGCGCGTGCTTGACCTCCTGCCGCTCGAAGAAGCGCATGCCGCCGTAGACGCGGTACGGCAGGCCGGCGCCGAACAGCGCGTGCTCGAGGACGCGCGACTGCGCGTTGCTGCGGTAGAGCAGCGCGATCTCGGAGAGCGGCACCCCCTCGTCGGCGAGGTTGCGGACGATGTCGACGACGAACGCCGCCTCGTCGACGTCGGAGGGCGCGGCGAACACGCGCGCCGGCTCGCCCTTCCCTTCGCTCGTCCACAGGTTCTTGCCCAGCCGCGACCGGTTGTGCCGGATCAGCGCATTCGCCGCGTCGAGGATCGTGCCGTGGGAGCGGTAGTTCTGCTCGAGCTTGATGAGGCGCACCGGCTGGTCCGGGGCGGCGAAGTCGCGCTCGAAGTGCTGCATGTTGGCGACGTTCGCGCCGCGGAACGCGTAGATCGACTGGTCGTCGTCGCCCACCGCGAACACCGCCGTCCTCTCGCCGGCCAACAGGCGCAGCCACTTGTACTGCAGCACGTTGGTGTCCTGGAACTCGTCGACCAGCAGGTGCGAGAACCGGCGGCGGTAGTGCTCGCGGATCGCGTCGTGGCCGCTCAGCAGCTCGTAGCTGCGCAGCAGCAGCTCGGCGAAGTCGACCACGCCCTCGCGACGGCACATCGCCTCGTAGAGCGCGTAGTGCTCGACCTGCGCGCGCGCGAAGTCGTCGCCCGCCTCGACCGCGTTCGGCCGCAGGCCGGCCTCCTTGCTGTCGGCGATGAACCACTGCAGCTGGCGCGGGGGGTAGCGCTCCTCGTCGAGCGCGTGCGCGCGGTAGAGCCGCTTGATCAGCGCGAGCTGGTCGGCCGTGTCCATGATCTGGAACAGCTGCGGCAGCTCGGCGTCGCGGTAGTGCGCGCGCAGCATGCGGTTGCACAGGCCGTGGAACGTGCCGATCCACATGCCGCGCGTGTTCGCGTGCGTGAGCGTGGACAGGCGCGTGGCCATCTCGCGCGCGGCCTTGTTGGTGAACGTGACGGCCAGGATGGCCAGCGGGCTCGCCTGTCCCGTGGCGATGAGCCAGGCGATGCGCGTGGTGAGCACGCGCGTCTTGCCGCTGCCCGCGCCGGCGAGGATCAGCGCCGAGACGTGCGGCAGCGTGACGGCGGCGAGCTGCTCGGGGTTGAGGTTGGCGAGGAGCGGCGTCATGGACGGGCGGCAACGGCACGGCACCGCTGCGGCACCCTCCGGATCGCAGATTATAGGGAGCCCGCGGCCGTCCGCGCGGTCACGGAGGCTATAATCCGCCCGCCCTTCCTTCCGCCTCCCCATGGCCCCGAAGCCCGAAGCCACGCCGCCCGCGAACTCCGCGACGATGCGCGCGTTCGTGCACTGGATCCGCGCCGCGGCGCCCTACGTCCACGCGTTCCGCGGCAGGACGTTCGTCATCGCGTTCGGCGGCGAGGTGGTCGCCGAGGACGCGTTCCTCAACGTCATCCACGACCTCAACCTGCTGCACAGCCTGGGCATCCACCTCGTCGTGGTGCACGGCTGCCGCCCGCAGGTGGAGGTGATCCTCGAGCAGCAGGGCTTCGAGAGCCGCTACGCCGGCGGGGTGCGCGTCACCGACGCGGACGCGATGGACTGCGTGCTGGAGGCCGCCGGGCAGGTGCGCGCGCGCATCGAGGCGCTGCTCTCGCTGGGGCTGGCCAACTCGCCGATGGCCGGCTCGCGCAACCGCGTCTCGTCGGGCAACTACATCACCGCCAAGCCGCTGGGCGTGGTCGACGGCGTGGACATGCAGCACACCGGCGAGGTGCGGCGCGTGGACACCGAAGCGATCCAGCAGCGGCTCGACGACGGCGACATCGTGCTCATCTCGCCGATCGGCTACTCGCCCACCGGCGAGATCTTCAACCTCACCGTCGAGGAGGTCGCCACCCAGGTCGCGGTGCGCCTGTCCGCCACGAAGCTGGTCTTCCTCGTCGACGCCGACGGCGTGCGCAACGGCCGCCGGCAGCTGCTGACCGATCTGTCCACGCGCGAGGCCGAGGAGCTGCTGGCGCGCAAGGGCGAGCGCCTCGCGGCGGACGTGCGGACCTACCTGCCGGCCGCGGTGCGCGCCTGCAACAACGGCGTCGCCCGCTCGCACCTGATCTCGCGCCGCCTCGACGGCGCGCTGCTGCTCGAGCTGTTCACCCGCGACGGCGTGGGCACGATGGTGGCGGCGCAGGCGCTGGCGCACTTCCGCAGTGCGACGATCGACGACGTGGGCGGCATCCTCGCGATCATCGAGCCCCTCGAGGAGCAGGGCGTGCTGGTGCGCCGCTCCCGCGAGCGGCTCGAGGCCGAGATCGAGCGCTTCGTCGTGGCCGAGTACGACAACCACATCATCGGCTGCGCGGCGCTGTACGCGTTCCCCGACGAGCGAGTCGGCGAGCTGGCCGCGCTCGCCGTGCACCCCGACTTCCGCCGCGAGGGCTACGGCGAGGCGCTCGCGCGCGAGATCGACGCACGCGCGCGCAAGCTCAAGCTCGCCAAGCTCTTCGTGCTCACTACGCGCACCGCGCACTGGTTCGTCGAGCGCGGCTTCCGCCCCGGCGGCCTCGCCGACCTGCCGCAGCAGAAGCAGGCGCTGTACAACTGGCAGCGCAAGTCGCAGGTCTACGTGAAGTCCCTCTGACCCCTTTTCCCTGTTACCTGGTATCCGCCATGCGCACCGTCCACTGCATCAAGCTCGGCCGCGAAGCCGAGGGCCTCGACTTCCCGCCCTACCCCGGCGAGCTCGGCAAGCGCATCTACGAGAACGTCTCCAAGGAGGCCTGGGCGCAGTGGGTTCGCCAGCAGACGATGCTGGTCAACGAGAACCGGCTCTCGCTCGCCGACGCGCGCGCCCGCAAGTGGCTCGCCGAGCAGATGGAGAAGCACTTCTTCGGCGGCGGCGCGGAGATGCCGCAGGGTTTCGTGCCCCCGAAGGAGTGAGCGTGGCGGCACAGGTCTCCCGCTATCCGGTGCCGGCGCTGGATGCGCTGCCCGACGACATCCGATCGCGCATCCTCGAGGTGCAGGAGAAGGCCGGGTTCGTGCCCAACGTGTTCCTGGCGTTCGCCCATCGCCCCGAGGAGTTCCGCGCGTTCTTCGCCTACCACGACGCGCTGATGGAGAAGGACGGCGGGCTCACCAAGGCCGAGCGCGAGATGATCGTCGTGGCGACCTCGGGCGCGAACGAGTGCGTCTATTGCGTCGTCGCGCACGGCGCGATCCTGCGCATCTACGCGCGCAACCCGCTGGTGGCCGACCAGGTCGCGGTCAACTACCGCAAGGCCGACATCGCGCCGCGGCAGAAGGCGATGCTCGCCTTTGCGCTCAAGGTGGCGACGGACTCCGCCGCGCTGGTCGACGCCGACTACGCCGCCCTGCGCGAGCACGGCTTCACCGACGAGGACATCTGGGACATCGGCGCGATCGCCGCGTTCTTCGCGCTGTCCAACCGCATGGCGAACCTGATCTCGCTGCGGCCGAACGACGAGTTCCACCTGCTCGGACGGCTGCCGCGGGAGAAGAAGCCGGGCTGAGGCCCCCGGGCCCGGCGCGGGGGCGACGCGCGTCAGGCCCGGCAGCGCGCGAGCACGAACGCGGTGAGCCGCTCCACGCAGCCGGCGACGTCGCCGTGCTGCGTGTCGACGACGAGGTCGGGCAGCTCGGGAGGCTCGTAGGGGCTGTCGATCCCCGTCATGCCCTTGAGCTTGCCCTCGCGGGCCCTGCGGTAGAGCCCCTTCGGGTCGCGCGCCTCGCATGTCGCAAGGTCGCTCGCCACGTGCACCTCGAGGAAGCGGTGGGCCCCGGCCGCCGCCCGCGCGCGCGCGGTCTTCGCGGTACGGCGAGATGAAGGCGGTGATGCAGACCATACCCGCGTCCGCGAACAGCGCCGCAACCTCGCCCACGCGTCGAATGTCTTCGTGCCCCCCGCCGGATTGGGCGTCAGCGGATCGATGCGCGCTCCCCGGCGGCGGCGGCATGCACGATGTTTCCGCCGACAATCGTCCAGCGGACGCGGCCGACGACTTCCCGGCCGGCGTAGGGCGTGTTCTTGCCCTGGCTCGCGAGCGCGTCGCGCGTGACGCGCCAGGGGTCGTCCGGGTCGAACACGCACAGGTCCGCGGGCGCGCCCACGCGCAGCGTGCCCGCGTCGATGCCGAGGATGTCGGCCGGACGGCAGGTGACGCGCGAGAGCGCCGCGGCGAGCGGCAGCTTCGACTCGCGCGCCCACTGCAGCACGAGCGGCAGCAGCAGCTCGAGGCCGGTCGCGCCCGGATCGGCCTCGGCGAACGGCAGCGCCTTGGCGTCGTCGTCCGCCGGCGCGTGGTCCGAGCAGATCGCGTCGATCGTGCCGTCGGCCACCGCGGCGCGCAGCGCGTCGCGGTCGCGCGTGCTCCGCAGCGGCGGCACGAAGCGCGCCTGCGGGTCGAACCAGCCGACGTCGACGTCGCAAAGGTGCAGGTGGTGGATGCCGACGTCCGCGGTGACCTCGAGGCCCTCGGCCTTCGCCGCGCGCAGCAGCGCGGCCCCGGCGGCCGACGACAGCCGGGCGACGTGGACGCGCGAACCGGTTGCGCGCGCCAGCGCGAAGATCGTCGCCAGGTGGATCGTCTCGGCGACGACGGGGATCGCCGCCAGCCCGAGCCGGGTCGCGACCTCGCCCTCGTGGGCGACGCCTCCGCGCCCCAGCCACGGGTCCTGCGGACGCAGCCACACGCGGTGGCCGAACGTCTGCGCATACTGCATCGCGCGCAGCAGCACCTGCGTGTCGTGCAGCGGGTGGTCGGCGTTGGAGAACGCGACGCAGCCCGCCTCGGCGAGCTCGCCCATCTCGGTGAGCGCCTCGCCCGCAAGCCGCTGCGTCAGCGCGCCGACTGGGTACACGTGCGCCTGGTTCAGCATGCGCGCCCGGTGCTTCAGCATCTCGACCAGCCCCGGCTCGTCGAGCGGCGGGTCGGTGTCGGGCGGGCAGGCGAGGCTCGTGACGCCGCCCGCGACCGCCGCCTGCAGCTCGGATTCCAGCGTCGCCTTGTGCTCGAGGCCCGGCTCGCGCAGGCGCGCGGCGAGATCGACGAGGCCGGGAGCGACGACGAGCCCGCGCGCGTCGAGCGTCGTGTCGGGGCGGAAGTCGCGCGGCGCGTCCCCCGTCGCCACGATGCGCCCGTCGCGGATGCACAGCGTGCCCGGGCGGTCGAGCCCGGTGGCGGGATCGACGAGGCGGGCGTTGACGATGGCAAGTGTGGCCACGTCAGTTTCCCGCGATCGTGCTCATCACCGCCATGCGCACGGCGATGCCGAACGTCACCTGCGGCAGGATCACGCTGCGCTCGCCGTCGGCCACCGCCGAGTCGATCTCCACGCCGCGGTTCATCGGCCCCGGGTGCATGACGATCGCGTCGGGCTTCGCCAGCGCGAGCTTGTCGGCCGTGAGCCCGTAGTGCTTGAAGAACTCGCCCGGCGACGGAAGCAGCGCGCCCTTCATGCGCTCGCTCTGCAGGCGCAGCATCACCACGACGTCGCAGCCGGCGAGCCCCGCGCGCATGTCGTGGAACGCGCGCACGCCCAGCGCGCCGACCGCAGCCGGCAGCAGCGTCGCCGGGGCGATCACGCGCACGTCGGGCGCGCCCAGCGTCGTGAGCCCGTGGATCAGCGAGCGCGCCACGCGCGAGTGCAGCACGTCGCCGACGATGGCGACCGAGAGGTCGCGGAAGTCGCGCTTGTAGTGGCGGATCGTGTAGAGGTCGAGCAGGCCCTGGGACGGGTGCGCGTGGCGCCCGTCGCCGGCATTGACGACGTGGACGTCGGTGCGCCCGGTCGCCGCGAGGTGCGCGGCGATCAGGTGCGGCGCGCCGGACTCGGAGTGGCGCACGACGAACATGTCGGCGTTCATCGCGCACAGGTTGTCGATCGTGTCGAGCAGCGTCTCGCCCTTCGACGTCGACGACGCCCCGATGTTGAGGTTGATCACGTCGGCGGACAGCCGCTTGGCCGCGATCTCGAACGTCGTGCGCGTGCGCGTCGAGTTCTCGAAGAACAGGTTGAAGATCGCCTTGCCGCGCAGCAGCGGCACCTTCTTCACCTCGCGCTCGCCTACCGAGACGAACGGGTCGGCCGTGTCGAGGATGCCGGTGATCACCTCCGCCGGCAGCCCCTCCAGCGTCAGCAGGTGGGTCAGCTTGCCCTCGGCGTTGAGCTGCGGGTTGCGGCCCATCACGCGGACGCCTCACTGCACGCTCGCGTAGATACGCGGCGGCTCTGCGTCGGCGTCCGGCCGCGACTCGCTTTGCCGTCGATCCCCAGGCTTCGCCCGGGGCCCCTCGCCGGGTAGCTCACGCGGCCGCCTCCTTGCACCATCGCGGGAATGCGTGACGATTCAGCGTCGGCGCCAAGCCGCGATTCGCTTTGCCGTCGATCCCCGAGCTTCGCCCGGGGCCCCTCGCCGGGTAGCTCACGCGGCCGGCTCCACGCCCAGCGACAGCCGGCCGGCCGCGTCGCGCGAGAGCACGATCGACAGGTCGCGGGCGACGGCGAGCCGCACGCCGGTGTAGGTCGGCTCGATCGGCAGCTCGCGGCCGCCGCGATCGACGAGCACGGCGAGCTCGACGCGGTCGGGCCTCCCGAAGTCGAACAGCTCGTTGACCGCCGCGCGCACGCTGCGGCCGGTGAAGAGGACGTCGTCGACCAGCACGATCGCCGCGCCCTCGACGTCGAACGGCAGCTCGGTGCGCCGCGTGTTCGCCTTGAGACCCGAGCGGTTGTAGTCGTCGCGGTAGAACGCGACGTCGATGAAGCCCACGGGGTGCGAGCCGGGCAGCATCGCGGCCAGCCGCTCGGCGACCCACGCGCCGCCCGAGTAGATGCCGACGAACGCCGCGTCGTGCGCCACGGCGCCGGCCATGCGCTCGGCGAGCGCCGCCAGCACGCCTTCCGCGTCGGGCAGCGAGGCGTCAGCGCCGCTCATCGAACCAGCCCTGCAGGATCAGCTCCGCCGCGAGCGCGTCGCGAGCGTCGCGGCCGCGCCGTCCGGCGCGCGACGAGGCGAGCTGTGCGGCCGCCTCCTGCGTGGTGTAGCGCTCGTCGGCGCGCTCCACCGGCAGCCGGAAACGGCCCTCGAGCTGGCGCGCGAAACGCTGCGCGCGCGCCGTCATGTCGTGTTCCGCGCCGTCGGCGTGCACCGGAATGCCGACCACCAGCAGCCCCGGTTGCCACTCGGCGATCAGATCGCCGATGCGCGCGAACCGGGCGTCGGCGCGCTCCTCGTCGATCGTCGCCAGCGCTCGCGCCTGGCGCAGCAGCGTGCTGCCGACGGCCACGCCGATGCGCCGGGTTCCGAAATCGAAGGCGAGCACGATGGCCTCGGGATTCGGGGTGGAGGCGCTCACCGCACGCCACGGCGGCTACCGCTCACCGGGCCGCCCTCGGCGCTGCGCGCCGCGGGGCTCGTTCGCCCCTTGGGCGGCCCTGCGGCCTCGCACTCCCCTCGCCCCGCGGAAGCGGGGAGAGTGAGCGGAGTTGAGGGCTCGTACTCCCCTCGCCCCGCGGTAGCGGGGAGAGGGGTCGGGGGTGAGGGGTCACGCGTGCCCCGCGCCATCGGAGAGCTGCGAGAAGTCGATGCCGAGCAGCCGCATCGCCGCAGGCAGCCTGTCCTCGACCGGCGTGCCGAACAGCACGTCGGGATCCGCCTCGACGGTGAGCCACGCGTTCGCCGCGAGCTCCTGCTCGAGCTGGCCCGCCGACCAGCCCGCGTAGCCGAGCGACACGATCATCTGCTCGGGACCCTCGCCGCGAGCGACGGCCTCGAGGATGTCCTTCGAAGTCGTGAGCCCGAGGTCGTCGGTCACCGCGAGCGTGGACTGCCAGTTGCCGAGCGGCGTGTGCAGCACGAAGCCGCGGTCCACCTGCACCGGGCCGCCGAAGAGCACGGGCGTCCCGCGCAGGCGGGCATCGGCGAGCGGCACGTCGATCTGCTCGAACAGCGCCGAGAGCGTCATGTCGATGGGCCGGTTCACCACCAGCCCCAGCGCGCCGTCCGGGTTGTGCTCGCAGACGAACGTGAGCGTGTGGGCGAAATTCGGATCGGCCATGCTCGGCATGGCGATCAGGAAGTGACGGGTGAGGTTGACGGAGTCCCCCATGCGCACCGTGGATTGTAATCCCCCGCCGCGAGGGGGCAAAATCCGACTGCAAATGACTCGGCGACCGCAACGCCCTCGTCGCGCCGTGGCGCGCATCGCCCTCGCGCTCGCCGCCGCCCTTTGCGCCGCTGCGGCGCCGGCGAAGCTCGTCGTGATGCACGGCTACGCCGACGCGACGAGCGCGCTCGTGTGGATCCAGGCCGACGCGCCCGGGCCGATCGCGGTCGCCTGGCGGCCGGAGGGCGCCGCCGCCGAGCGCCGCGTCGAGCTCGCGGCCGAGCGCGAGCGCGAGAACGCCGTCGTCGCGCGCCTCGACGGCCTCGCCCCCGGCGGCCGCGCGAGCTATCGCATCGACGGCGACGGCGACGTGCGCGAGGGCGCGGTGCGCGCGCAGCCGCGCGTCGACGACCCGGGGAATCCGCCCGCGATCACCATTGCGATCGGCTCGTGCTACTTCCTCTCCGATTCCGACGCCCCCGCGGAGCGCGACCGCGCGTTCGGCGCAGGCTACGAGATCTTCGACGCCATCGCGGCGAAGCGCCCCGACGCGATGCTGTGGCTGGGGGACAACGTCTACCTGCGGCGCCACGAGTACTTCGACGCGGCGGCGATGGCGCGACGACACCGCGCCCAGCGCGCCCATCCGCCGCTGCAGAGGCTGCTCACGGCAACCGCGCACCTCGCGATCTGGGACGATCACGACTACGGGCCGAACAACGCCGACGCCAGGTACGTCCTCAAGGACGAGGCGCTGCGCCTGTTCCGGCTCTACTGGGCGAATCCGTCCTACGGCCTGCCGCAGGCGCCGGGGATCTTCGGGCGGGCCAGCGTGGGCGACGTGGACCTCGTGCTGCTCGACGACCGCTATCACCGCTCGCCCCCGCAGATGGCCGAGGAGCCCGGCAAGTCGATGTGGGGCGCCGCGCAGTCCGCGTGGCTCAGGGCCACGCTGCGCGACCTGCGCGGCAGCGTGCGCCTGATCGCCAACGGCAGCCAGTTCTGGAACGCGGCGTCGCGCTACGAGGGCCTGTACCAGTACGCGCGCGACCAGAAGGCGCTGGCCGACTTCCTGCTGGCGGAGCGCATCGACGGGCTGCTGTTCCTCTCCGGCGACCGCCACTTCGGCGAATTGCTGCGCGTCGAGCGACCGCTCGCCTACCCGCTCTACGAGTTCACGTCGAGCCCGCTCACGTCGCAGCCGTGGGAGAGGCCCGACGCGCGCGAGCGCCGCAACCCGCAGGTCGTGCCCGGCACGCTGGCGGGCAAGCGGCAGTTCGGGCTGATCCGCGTCACCGGACCGCTCGACGACCGACGCATCGCGCTCGAGGCGTACGACCAGAGAGGCGAACTGCTCTGGCGGCACGAGCTGCGCGCGCGCGACCTGCGCTTTCCCGCCGCGAAGGCCGCCTCGTGACGCCGGCGCCGCGGCGCGGTCGGCTGACCTGGTTTCGCCGCGACCTGCGCGACTTCGATCACGCGGCGCTGGCGGGCGCGCTCGCCGCGGGCGGCCCGGTCTACACCGCCTTCGTGTTCGACCGGGGCATCCTCGATCGCCTGACTTCGCGCGAGGACCGGCGCGTCGAGTTCATCCACGGCAGCGTCGCCGAGCTCGACGCGAGCCTGCGCGCGCGCGGCGGCGGGCTGATCGTCGTTCACGACTTCGCAGCCGATGCGATCCCGCGGCTCGCGCGCGAGCTCGGCGTCGAAGCCGTCCACGCGAACCGCGACTACGAACCGGCGGCGATCGAGCGCGACGCGGCGGTCGCCCGCGCGCTTGCCGACCAGGGTGTCGCGCTGCACACGCACAAGGACCAGGTCGTCTTCGAACTCGACGAGGTCAAGTCGCAGTCGGGCACGCCGTACACGGTGTTCACGCCGTACCGGAACGCGTGGCTGAAGCGGCTGGCCCCCGCCGACCTCGCGCCGCACGCCGTCGATGCCCGCGCGGCCGCGCTCGCCGCGCCACCGCCCGCCTTCGACCGCGGCATCCCGTCGCTCTCGTCGATGGGCTTCGCGCCCACGAACCTCGCGGCGCTGGGCGTGGCGCCGGGCATGCGCGGTGCGAGCGAACGGCTGGCCGCGTTCATGGCGCGCATCGACGACTACGGGCAGACAAGGGACTTCCCGGCCATCGAGGGGGTGTCGCGCCTGTCGGTGCACCTGCGCTTCGGGACCGCTTCGGTGCGCGAGCTCGCCGCCGCTGCCCACGATCGGTCGCTGCGGCCGGGCGGCGAAGGCGCTTCCAAGTGGCTGAACGAGCTGATCTGGCGCGAGTTCTACGCCCAGCTGCTCGCCAACTTCCCGCACGTGGTCGCCGGCGCCTTCCGTCGCGAGTTCGACGCCCTTGCATTCCCCGACGACCCCGCGCGATTCGCCGCGTGGCAGGACGGCCGCACCGGCTACCCGATCGTCGACGCGGCGATGCGCCAGCTGAACGCCACCGGCTACATGCACAACCGGCTGCGGATGATCGCCGCGAGCTTCCTCGTCAAGGACCTACTGGTCGACTGGCGCAAGGGCGAGCGCGTCTTCGCCGAGCGGTTGCTCGACTTCGACCTCGCGTCGAACAACGGGGGCTGGCAGTGGGCCGCGTCGACCGGCTGTGACGCGCAGCCGTGGTTCCGCATCTTCAACCCGGTCACGCAGTCGCGGCGCTTCGACCCCGAAGGCGCGTTCATCCGCCGCTACGTGCCCGAGCTCGGCGCTCTCGACGCGCAGGAGATCCACGCGCCGTGGCTCGTGCCGCCGGCGATCCTGCAGGCGAAGGGCGTGGTCGTCGGCCGCGACTACCCGGCGCCGATCGTGGATCACGCCGTCGCCCGGGAGGAGGCGCTGGCGCTCTACCGAACAAGCGGGGGGAAGGGCAGGCGGTGAGGGGCGAGCGCGCCTGCTTGCCGCATGAGCGTGCGTGCGTGCGCACTGCCCGCCCCTCCCGCCGCCTTGTCAGTCTTCCTCGTGCTTGCGCTTCTTCTCGAACTCGGCGACGAGCTGCTGCTGCAGCGTCGCCGGCGCCGCCTCGTAGTGCGACAGCGCCATCGTGAAGGCGCCGTGCCCGCCCGTGACGCTCTTGAGCCGCGCGGCGTAGCCGTCGAGCTCGACCAGCGGCGCCACGCCGGTGATCGCCAGCGCGCCGGGGCCCGCGGCCTTGGTGCCGGTCACCTGGCCGCGGCGCGTCGACAGGTCGCCGGCGATGTCGCCGGTGTTCGCCTCGGGGCAGACGATCTCGACGTTGACGATCGGCTCGAGCACCGTGGGGCGCGCCTTCGCGATCGCCTCGAGGAACGCCTTGCGGCCGGCCGTGATGAACGCGATCTCCTTCGAGTCGACGGGGTGGTGCTTGCCGTCGAACACGGTCACGCGCACGTCTTGCAGCGGGAAGCCGGCCACCGCGCCGCCCGCGAGCACCTGCTCGACCCCCTTGCGCACGGCCGGCATCAGGTTGTGGGGAATCACGCCGCCCTTCGTCGCGTCGACGAAGTCGAAGCCCGTGCCGCGCGGCAGCGGCTCGACGCGCAGCGCCACCTCGCCGAACTGGCCCGCGCCGCCGGTCTGCTTCTTGTGCCGGTACGTGGCCTCGGCCTGCGCGCCGATCGTCTCGCGGTAGGGGATGCGCGGCGGGCGCGTGTCGATCTCGACCTTGAACTGCGACGCCATGCGCTCGAGCACGGAGCGCAGGTGGAGGTCGCCGAGCGCGCGCAGCACCGTCTCGTTGCTGTGCGCGTCCTGCTCGACGACGAGCGTCGGGTCCTCGGCGACGATCTTGTGCAGCACGTCGGAGATGCGCTGCTCGTCGCCGCGCTTCTTCGGCGCGATGGCCACGCCGTGCATCGGCCGCGGGAACTCCAGCGGCTTCATGTGGATCTGGTCCTCGTCGTGAGAGTCGTGCAGCACGCAGTCGAAGTCGATCTCGTCGACCTTGGCCACCGCGGCGATGTCGCCCGGGATCGCGCGCTCGACCTCCACGTTCCGGCCCCCCTGCAGCATGAACAGGTGGCCGACCTTGAACGGCTTGCGCGCGTCCCCCACGAAGAGCTGCGTGTCCTTGGTCAACGTGCCCTGGTGCACGCGGAAGATGCCCAGCTTGCCGACGAAGGGGTCGATCACCACCTTGAACACGTGCGCCAGCACGTGCTTGCGCGGATCCGGGTCCGAGCGGAACTCCTCGGCCGCCTCGCCCTCGCCCTTCACGAACAGGGGCGGGTTGCCCTCGAGCGGGTTGGGCGCGAGCTTCACCAGCACGTCGAGCAGCTCGGCCACCCCCGCGCCCGTGCGCGCGGAGACGAAGCAGACGGGCACGAGGTGGCCCTCGCGCAGCGCCTTCTCGAACGGCGCGTGCAGCTGCTCGGGCGTGATCTCCTCGCCCTGCTCGAGGTACTTCGCCATCAGCTCCTCGTCGACCTCGACCACCTGGTCGACGAGCGCCTGGTGCGCGTCGGCGACCGACGAGAAGTCGGACTCGCCGGTCGGGTTGAAGAAGCAGTCGACCACGCGCGAGCCCTTGCCGGCGGGCAGGTTGATCGGCAGGCACTCCTTGCCGTACGCCTGCTGGATCGCCGCGAGCGTGCCGGGGAGGTCGACGTTCTCCGCGTCGATCTTGTTGCCGATGACGAGGCGGCAGAGCTTGCGCTGGCCGGCCCACTCCATCATCCGCGAGGTGATCATCTCGATGCCGGACTGCGCGTTGACCACGACGGCGGCGGTCTCGACGGCGTCGAGCGCGCCGATCGCCTGGCCGATGAAGTCGGGAAAGCCGGGCGTGTCGATCAGGTGGACCCTGGCCTGCGGCAGGTCGAGGTGCACGACCGACGAGCGCAGCGAGTGCTTCCAGCCCTTCTCGAGCGGGTCGAAGTCGCTGACCGTCGTGCCGCGGTCCACGCTGCCGGCGGCCGCGATCGCGCCGCTGCGCGCCAGCAGCGCCTCAGCGAGCGTGGTCTTGCCCGCGGCGCCATGGCCCACCAGCGCTACGGTACGAAGCTGTTCCGTGGTGTATTGCGACATGCGCGTCTCCTCGTCGTCCGGATCCCGGTTTGGCGGCCATATTACCTTCCGTCGGGACCCGGCCCGCGCGAGGGAGCGCGCTAGAGGGACAAGGATTGCGGCGCGTCAAGGTCCCTCACCGCCGGCCCGTCTCCCCGCTGCCGCGGGGCGAGGGGAGCGCACCACAGCCCTCTCCCGCCGTCAGGCGGGAGCGGGGTTGGGGGTGAGAGCCGCCGGGCGCGAGAGCCGCCGGGGTGGAGGAAAGCAGGGTCGGACTCGACTTTTCCGATGCAAGGGAAAAGTCGAGTCCGACCCTGCTGCTTGATCAGGCCCCAATCCCGCGGAGCGATCGCAGGGCGACCGGGGCGAGGCGGGAGGGTCTAGTGCGCCGCCGCTTCCTGCATGCCCAGCATCTCGCGGAGGTTGCGCAGAAGCTCCTCTTCCTGGTAGGGCTTGCCGAGGTAGAGGTCCACGCCGAGCTCGGCCGCGCGCGCGCGGTGCTTGTCCGCGGTGCGCGACGTGATCACGATGATCGGCACGTGCGCGTGCTTCGGGTCGCTCTTCAGCGTCTTGGTGAACTCGAAGCCGTCCATGCGCGGCATCTCGATGTCGAGGAGGATCACGTCCGGCGTCTCGTTGCCGACCGCCTGCAGCGCGTCGAGGCCGTCCCTCGCGGTGGCCACGCGGAAGCCCTCGCGCACGAGCAGGCGGCTCGTGATCTTGCGCACGGTGAGCGAATCGTCGACGATCAGCACCAGCGGCGGAGGCGCGATCGCGGCGGACGCCGAGGCGATGCCCACGCGCGCCTCGGCGTTGGGAACGAACGCCGCCACGCCCGCGCGCTGCGCGAGCTGCACGGGGTTCAGGATCAGCACGATCTCGCCGGTGCCGAGCACCGTCGCGCCCGAGATGCCGGAGACGCGGGCGAGCTGCGGCCCGATGTTCTTGACGACGATTTCCTGGTTGCCGACCATCTCGTCCACGTGCACGGCCGCGACGCCGTGGCCGCTGCGGACGAGCAGCACCGCGTTGTAGCGCTGCGTATCCGGCTGGTGCGCGGTGTCGCCGAGCAGCCGCGGCAGGTAGTGGAACGGGTAGGTGCGGCCCTGCCAGCTCACTTCGCCGCGCACGTAGAGGTCGAGGAGCGCTTCCTCGCGCACCTGCTGCACCTGCTCGACCATCGGCGCCGGCAGCGCCCAGAGCCTTCCGCCGGCGCGCACCAGCACGGCCTGCGCGACGGCCAGCGTGAGCGGCAGCGAGAGCGTGAACTGCGTGCCGCGGCCCGCCTCGGTGGCCACCTCGACGCGGCCGCCGAGGTTCACGATCTCGGCGCGCACGACGTCCATGCCCACGCCGCGCCCGGAGATCGCGGTGACCCGCGAGGCCGTGGTGAAGCCGGGCTGGAAGATGAGCTCGAGCAGCTGTCCCTGGGTCGGCTGCGCCTCCGGCGCGACGAGCTTCGCCGCGCGCGCCTTCTCGAGGACGCGGCCGACGTCGATGCCGGCGCCGTCATCGGAGAGCTCGATGGCGACTTCGTTGCCCGTCTGCCGCACCGTGAGCGTGATCTCGCCGGCCTCCGGCTTGCCCGCGGCGCGGCGCGCCTCGCGAGACTCCACGCCGTGGTCGATGGCGTTGCGCAGCAGGTGCTCGAGCGGCCCGACGAGCTTCTCCAGCACCGAGCGGTCGAGCTCGGTCTGCCCGCCGACGATCTCGAGGTTCGCGCGCTTGCCGAGCTCCTTGGCCACGGCGCGCACGATCCGGTAGAGCCGCTCCGCCAGGCTGCCGAACGGCACCGTGCGGATCGCGAAGAGCTGCTGCTGCACGTCGCGCGACAGCCTCGCCTGCGCCAGCAGCGCCGCGTCGGCGTCGTCGAGGTTGCGCAGCAGCTGCTGCTGGACCGTCGACACGTCGTTGACGCCCTCGGCGAGCGAGCGCGTCAGCTCCTGGAAGCGCGTGAAGCGGTCGAACTCGAGCGGGTCGAAGCCGGCGTGCTGCTCCTGCATCTGCGTCACCGCCGAGTGGATCTGCGTCTCCGCCTGGATCTCGATCTCGCGCACCTGCGTGCGCAGCCGGATCACCGAGCCCGTGAGCTCGAGGAGGTTCGCCTTGAGCGAGCGCAGCTCGCTCTCGACGCGCGCGCGGGCGATCGCCACTTCGCCGGCCTCGTTGACCAGGCGGTCGATCGTCTCTGCGCGCACGCGCAGCATCGCGCGCGTGCCGCCTTCCGCCTCGGCAGCAAGCGCCTGCGGCGCGGCCTCGGGCGCCTCCGCGGCCGCGGGTGCTGCCACAGGCGCGGCCGGGGCGAGCGGCGCGTCAGGGACCGGGACGGCGGGCGCTGGCGCTGGCGCGGTGGCCTGTTGCGCCGGTTCGGCAGCGCTCACGTGCTCGGCCGCAGGCGCGGCGAGCCACGGCAACGCCACGTTGGCCTCGCCGGCACGCAGCCTGTCGAGCACGTACGCGAGACGGTCGAGGTCGGTGTCGAGCGCCTCGAACAGCGCGCCGGTGCCCGGCGCGAGCGAGTCGCCCTCGATGAGGCGCGACTCCATCACGTGCGTGAGCTGGCCCAGCCGCATCGCGCCGGCCATGCGCGCGCTGCCCTTGAAAGTGTGCAGCGTGCGGCGCAGCTGCTGCGCGGCGCCCATGTCGTGCGGCGCGCGGCGCCACGTGCGCAACTGCTCGCCCGCGGCGGGGAACAGCTCGGCCGCCTCGTCGAGGAAGATCTCGAGCACCTGCGGGTCCTCGATCTCGTCGCGCACGCCGTCGAGCGGGTCGACGACGGGCTCGGGCGCGGCGAGGACCACCTCGGGCTCGGGCATGAACGCGGGAAGCGTCGGCTGCGGCGCAGACGCCGCCGCGGGCTGCGCTTCGCTCGTCGCTGGCGCCGGCGCCGCTTCCTGCGCCTCGTCGTCGCGCGCCGCGACGTGCGCCGCGGCCGACTCGGCGTCGAAACCGTCGTCCACCGTGGCCTGCTGGCGCAGCGCCTCGAGGTGCTCCTGCGCATTGCGCGCTTCCTGCAGCAGGTACGGGAGCGTGGCGCGGTGCGCTGCAACGTCGGCGCCCAGGTCGCGCAGCGTGGCAATCGCGCCGGCCAGCAGCGGCTGCGTGGACGAAGGCAGCGGCGCGCCGTGCTGCGCGAGCGCCGTCAGCGCGAGCTCGAGCGCCTTGGCGAGCGCCGCGAGCGGCTCGAAGCCGGCGGTGCGATGGATGCCGCAAAGCGTGTGGCTGGCCCGGATCATCGCCGGCGAGGGCACGGCCTGCGGATCGAACTGCAGCACGCCGAGCTCGCGGTCGAGCGTTGCGAGGTGCTCGGCGGCCTCGTCGACCAGGATGCGCCACAGCGACGTCGACAGCACGACCGTGCCGATCGTCGTCTCGTCGGCGCCCGCCTCTGCCGTCGCATCCGCCGCAGCCTCTTCTCCCTCCGGCTCCTCGGCGGACGCCACGATGAACACCGGCGGACCGACCGGGGGCGTCGGCACGAGCGGCCGGGCATTGTCGGCGACGAGCTTGAGCTGCGGCGCGAGCGGCGCGGTCGCGTGCAGCGCCGGCAGCTCGTCGACCTCGAAGCCGGCCGCCACGTCGGCGCGCGCCTCGTCGTCGCCGGCGAAGTCTGCGTCGGCATCGAGCGGCGCGCGTTCGCGCAGCGGCAATTCCTGTTCCTGGAGCCCGGCGTCGACGACTTCGACTTCCACGCCGGCGGGCTCGTCTCCTGCGCCGAGCTCCGCGAAGGCGTACTCGTCCTCGTCGGCGCGCGGCGCAGCATGCTCGACCGAGGGCAGCGCCTCGTACTCGACGCGCGTCTGCCCCGGCTCGGCGAACGGGCCCAGGTCGACCGGCTCGTTGGCGGCGGGGCCGGCCACGTCGTCGGCGACGGGCGGTGCAACCTGCGTGAGGATCTTCGGCGAGGGCGGGGACGGCAGCACGGAGTCGTTCCCCGGCAGCTCCGCCTCCACCGCGCGGATCGCGTCGTGCAGCGCGCGCGGGTCGGGAGTCACTCGCCTGTGCTCGCGCAGCGCGTCGACCCACTCGCCGAACGACGAAGCGGCGACGTCGATCATTCGCAGCACCGCCGCGGTCACCGGGCGCTGCTCCTCGAGCAGGCGGTTGTGGATCTTCTCCGCGTGCCAGGCAAACTCGCCCAGTTCCGCGAGCCCGACCATGCGGCCGGAGCCCTTGAGCGTGTGGAAGCCGCGGCGCACGTTCGCCAGCGCGTCGCGATCGCCGGGGTTGGCATCGAGCGAGCGCGCGTTGCCGCGGATCGCGTCGATCACCTCGCCCGCCTCGGTGAGGTAGATGTCCAGCAGCTCGGTGTCGAGGCCGTGCGCGTCGACCTCGAGCAGGCGCTGCGTCTCCTCCGACAGCTCGGGCGCCGGCGCGCTCGTCTCGGCGATCGCCTCGACGGCCGCGGCCAGCGCGGCCTTGCCGCCGGCGTCGAACTCCCGCAGCGCGCTCTCGGCCTGACCGGCGAGTTCGGCGTCGCCGATCAGCTCGGCGTCGTCGCGCAGGCTCGCGAGCTTGCGGCGCAGCGACGCGCGCATCGCCTCGTCGGCGTGGCCGGCGTGCATCTCGTCGACGAGCTCCGGCAGCTGGGCGCGCAGCTCGGCGACCGCTTCCTCGACGGAGTCGCGCGCCTGCGGCGCCGGCGCCGCCGGCTCGCCCAGCCGGCGCGCGATCAGCGGCGCGATCAGGCGTTCGCGGTCCGGGCGCTGCTGCTCGACCGCCTCGACGTAGAACCCTAGCCCGGAGAGCGACTCGGCGAGCAGCTCGAGGTCCTCGTCGTCGACGTTCGCCTCGGGATCGGCGTAGGACTCGATCTGCTCCTGGCAGAGCGCGAGCAGCTTCTCGGCGTCTTCGAGGCCGAGCATGCGCAGCGCGCCGCGGATCTGCGCGCTGTCCTTCGCCAGCGAGGCGAGCTCGCCGCGCTTGCCGTGGTCGCGGAAGAACGCGTCGAGCACCTGCTCCATGTGGCGCAGGTTGGCCTGGATCTCGCGGCCGACCTGGGCGATCAGCACGCGCTCCTGGGCGCGTCGGCTCATCTCGTCGAGCGCCGGCGCGCCGGCGCCCGGCGGCGTGCGCCCGGCGCGCGCAGCGTCGAGGCGCGCCACCAGCGCGTCGACCTGCTGCGGGAAGTCGGAGGTCAGGTTCGCGTAGTTCTCGAACGCGCTCTCGGCCAGCAGCAGGCCCGTCGCGTATTCCATCGCCACCGGCTCGGAGACGCCGCTGCCCGGCATCTTGTCCAGCCGCTCGACGAGCGCCGCGGTCAGCTTCATCAGCGCGCCCTGCTTCATCTGCGCGGCCTTCGAGTGGACCGACGTGAGCGTCTGCTTGAGCTTGGGCAGGTTCTCCGCACGGCCCGAGGCGAACTTGAGCCAGGTGTCCTTCGCGCCGGCGAGCTGCTCGCGCGCCTCGCGGATCAGCGGCTGCAGGCGGACGACGTCGGTGCCGATCGTCTCCGCCGTCGGGATCAGGCCGGCGAGCCCGAACGCCTTCTGCACGGCGCTCACCTGCGGGGCGACCGGCGCGCTGATGGCGACGTAGTAGAGCACCTCGCGGCGCATGCGGTCGGCGACCTTCGAGCCGCCCTCGGCGACGCGACGGATCTGCAGGTCGACGCGCGCGGCGAGCTGCTTCAGCCCGAAGCCCGCCTCGACGCCCTGCTCGGCTATGGCCTCGAACAGCGCGCCGGCCGTCCACCAGAACGCGCGCAGGCCCGGCTGCGACGACAGGTCCTCGATGCCGCTGATCGCGTCGCGCATCCTGCGCGCGCCTTCCCGCGCGCCTTCGGCGTCGCCGCGCAGCCAGGCGAGCAGGCCGTGCTGGTAGGCCCGCCGCTGCTTGATCAGCTGCGAGGCGAGCTTCTGCGGGGGGGCGGCCTCGCGCAGCGGCACGCGCGGAGCCCGCACGGACAGGTCGGGATAGAAGAGGTCGGTCGGCGCGGCGGCGCGCGCGCCCCGCGCAAGCTGCATCGCCTCGTACTCGGGGTAGAGGCGCAGCGGCACCGGCGGCGTGCCGTTGACCAGCTCGGCCAGGAAGATGCGCAGCTTCTGCAGCGCGCGGTCGACGAGGTCCACGCCGTCCCCCACCGCCTTCGCCGGCAGCTCGCCCAGCCGCGCGAGCTGGCGCTCGACCTCGTCGGTGTACGCGACGACGGCGTCGAGGCCCACCATCTGGATCGCGCCCGCCGCCTGGTGCACGTGCGCGCGGGCGTGCTTGAGCGTGCCCGCGTCGTCCGGCTTCGCCTTGAACGTGGCCAGCGTCTCGAGCGCACGTCCGAGCGCCTGGTCGATCTCCGCCTGAACCCAGGAGAGGGGGCCGAGATCGAAGTCGGTTGCCGGTTCGGTGGACACGGAGATGTTCCCGGAAGGTGTTCGGCTAATTCAGGCGCAAGAAGCGATCCATCGATCCGGCCGCCCGTCGGCGGGTTGCCAACTCAGCTTCCGCTGCGGCCTTCCACGCTCGGTCCACGCAATACGCGGCGTCACGTCGTCGGCCGTCCTGCCGCGCTTCGGGTTGCATCCCCGCGGCAAGCCGCGGGGCCCCTGCTTCCCCGCCCGCGCGTCCGCGACCTCCGCCGCGCACTTCGTCATGCATGCCCCTGCGTCGTCGGCCGCCCTGCCGCGCTTCGGGTCGCATCCCCGCGGCAAGCCGCGGGGCCCCTGCTTCCCCGTCCGCGCGTCATACCTTGAACCCCGCCACGGACGAGCGCAGCTCCGCCGCCAGCCGGGTGAGCTGGCCGATCGACACGTTCGTCTGCTTGGTCGACTCGGTCGTCTCCTCGGTGATGCGCAGGATGCCCTGCATGCCCTTGGTCACCTCGGTCACCGACGTCGACTGCATCTGCGTCTGCGTGGAGATCCGCCCGATCAGCTCCGCGAGGTCGCGCGAGACCTTCTGGATCTCCGAGAGCGCCTGGCCCGCCGCGTCGGAGAGCTTCGTCCCCTCGACCACGCCGACGGTCGACTTCTCCATGGCCGCCACCGCGTCCTGCGTGTCGGCCTGAATGGTCTTCACGATCGCGTCGATCTGCTTGGTCGCCTCCGCCGAGCGCTCCGCCAGCCGCTGCACTTCCTCGGCCACGACGGTGAACCCGCGGCCGGCCTCGCCGGCCGACGCGGCCTGGATGGCGGCGTTGAGCGCGAGCACGTTCGTCTGCTCGGTGATGTCCGAGATGAGCTCCACGATCTCGCCGATCTCCAGCGAGGACTCGCCGAGGCGCTTGATCCGCTTCGACGTCTCCTGGATCTGGCCGCGGATCTCGTTCATGCCGTCGATCTGGTTGCGCACGGCCTGCCCGCCCTTCTCGGCGGCGGACAGCGAGACCTGCGCCACGCGCGCCGACTGGGAGGCGGTCTGCGCGACCTCGTTGATCGAGCCGGCCATCTGCAGCACCGCCGCCGAGGCCTGCTGGATCTCCCGGTTCTGCCGCTGCGAGGCCTCGAACAGGCGGTTGGAGATCGACTGCGTCTCCTGCGTGGCCTTGGTCACCTGGTCGGTCGCCGAGTTGATGCCGCGCACCAGCGTGCGCAGCTCCTCGATGGTGAAGTTGATCGAGTCGGCGATCGCGCCCGTCACGTCCTCGGTCACGGAAGCCTGCACCGTGAGGTCGCCGTCGGCGAGGTTGCCCATCTCGTTCAGCAGCCGGAGAATGGCCTCCTGGTTGCGCTTGTTCTCCTGCTCGCTCTCGGACGCCCGCGCGTGCGAGTCGTCGAGGTAGACCTTGCCGACGAGGACCAGCGCGAGCAGCGCGAGGACGCCGAAGATGATCGCCAGCCAGAACGTGAGCGCGCGCTCGATGCCGCCGCCCTCGAACGAGGCGGAGAGCTCCGTGGTGTCCTTGAGGAGCGCCTCGGACTCCGCGTTGATGTCGCGCGCGCTCTGCTTGGCGACGGTCAGGCGCTGCATGTTCGTGAGGATCGCGTTCACGCCCTGCTCGTAGCCGGCGAAGCGCTTGGCGAGGTCGTTGAGCGTGGCGCGCGCCTCCTCGTTGCGCACCGCGGCGATGCGCATCGTGTCGCTGCCCTTGAGCAGGCCGTTGAGGACGTCGCGGAACGTGCCGGTGTCCTTGCCGAGCAGGAACGCGACCTCGGGGTCGATCTGCTCGCCGGAGGCCAGCGCGTTGGCGTTCTTCGCGATGCGCTGCGAGAGGACGGCGAGCTGGTTCGCGAAGTCGAGGTCGCGCAGCGTGCCGCCGCCCTGGCCGATCTGCTGCGCCGCCTGCTGCGAGAGCTCCAGGATCGTGTTGTTGCCCTGGTTGATGCCGTCGAGGCCCTTCGCCAGCGTCGTGAGGCTCTGCTCGTTGTCGGAGAGCCGTCCCGCCGCCTCGTCGACCTTCTTCCAGCGGTCGCGGATGCGCCCGAGCTGCTCGACGACCCGGGGGTCCTGCGCGACGTCAAGCGACTTGCCGCGCACCTCGCCGCCGTTGAGCAGCGCCTCGAGGTTCGCCGCGAAGCGGGCGCGGCTGTCCCGGACCGCGGGGAACGCGGCAGCCTGGCCCTGCGCGGCGAGCGCGGAGCCGCGCGCGAGCCGCTGCGAGAGCATCTGCATCTCGGTCGCCGTCGCGGTGGCCGCCGCGCCGTGCGATGCCGCGCGGTTGTCGAGCCCGATCATCACCAGCGCGAGGACCAGGAACGCGAAGAACATCGTGCCGAGCACCTGCAGCTGCTTGGCCACCGGCATGGCGCCGATGACGGGCAGCTTCCACGGGGTGACCGCCTTCGCCGTCGCGGCGCGCAGCTGCTCCATGACGGAGACGGTCGCGAGCGGGTCATAGCCCTCGGGGTTCGCGCCGCCCATGCGGACCTGCGTGGTGGGCATGTCGAGCTCGGCTTCGGCCGCGGCGAGGTTCGCCTTCGACTCGCCGAACAGCTTGGGCATCTTCAGGGCCATGGTGATGGTGCCTCCAGAGTGCTTCGCTACTTCTCTTCGCGGTCCGGCTACGCGCCGACCTGCAGGAATGCGGGATCGCGGGCGAGCCGCGCGAGGTCGATCTCCTGCCACGCGCCGCCGGACGCGTCGATCCAGCGCTGCGCGTACCAGGCAGGAGCCGCAGGGTCGGCGGCGGCCGGAGCGAGCTCCGCGAGGTTGCGCAGGCCGAGCACGCGGCTGACGACGATGCCCACGCGCAGATCGCCGGCGCGCGGGCCGAACAGCAGGAGGCGGTTCTGCGAGGCGGGCGCAACGTTGCCGCGGCCCAGGAATCCGGCGAAGTCGACCACCGAATACAGGTTGCCGCGGATGTTGGTCATGCCGAGGAACCACGGCTTCGTCAGCGGGACGTCGGCCAGCGTCGGCATCGCGATCACCTCGCCGGCGTCGGCCAGGCGCACCAGCCACTGCTCGCCGGCGCAGGCGAGCCCGAGCCGCGAGCTCTCGACCTGGGCAGCCGTCTTGGCCGCGAGCCGGGTCGCCAGCTCCTGCTGGAACGTGCGCAGGTCCATCCGCGCGGCGCGTGCCATCGTCGTCTCCGCCGGTCCCGCTACGCCGCCGACGCGATCTTCGCGAGCAGTTCCTCGCGACGGACCGGCTTGACGATGTAGTCGCGCGCGCCCTGGCGCATGCCCCAGATCTTGTCGGTCTCCTGGCTCTTCGACGTGCACAGGATGATCGGGATCGCGCGGGTGTCGGGATCGCGGCTGATCGCGCGCGTCGCCTGGAAGCCGTTGAGGCCGGGCATGACGACGTCCATGAGGATCAGGTCCGGCCGCACGCTCTTCGCCTTCTGGATCGCGTCCTCGCCGTTGTCGCTCGCGACGACCTCGTAGCCCGCCTTGGTCAGCATGTCGTTGAGCACGTGCCGCTCGGTGGGCGAGTCGTCCACTATCAGGATCTTGCGGATCGCCATTCCTCTGTCGTCCCTGGTTACGCTGCGAGTGGCTCCGCGCGGCGCGTCACGCGGCCACCTTCACGTGCGCCGCCACGGCCTTGAGCAGGCTCTCCTTGGTGAACGGCTTCGTGAGGTACTGGTCGGAGCCGACCATGCGGCCGCGCGCGCGGTCGAACAGCCCGTCCTTCGACGAGAGCATCACCACCGGCGTCGCCGCGAACTTCGCGTTCTTCTTGATCAGCGCGCAGGTCTGGTAGCCGTCGAGGCGGGGCATCATGATGTCGACGAACACGAGGTCCGGGCGGTGGTCGGTGATCTTCGCGAGCGCGTCGAAGCCGTCCTCGGCGAGGATCACCGTGCAGCCCGCCTGCAGCAGGAAGATCTCGGCGCTGCGGCGGATGGTGTTCGAATCGTCGATCACCATCACCTTCACGCCGGACAACGGGTTATGGTCCGCCAACGGTCGTCCCTCGCTTGGGGTGAACGCGTCGCCGTCTAGGGCAACAGGGCGCGGGCACTTGTAGCCCACATTCCATTGCCGAGCCGAGTCTGACACGGCCCGGGCAGCATTCCTAGAGCAACAACCTTGCCCGCCCGGGCCCGGATCGCGGGCGGTCGGCCCGGCCATCGGTGCTGCACAGCTTCGCCCGCTGCCGGCTGCCGCAGCGCGGCAGGGGTTGCCGCGCTAGGGCGACGAACGGCAGGCGGTCAGGCGCGAATCGTGCGTCGAACCGCGGGATGCGGGGAGCAGGATGAGCCGCGAGGGTGCCGCATGGCGTCCCTCGATGCGCGCGCCGGGACAGGCTCTCCCCCTCGCCTCGGCCAAGGGGGCGCAATACGACACCTGGGATGCACACGCGTGTACGGCGCGGGTTGCATCGTGCCGTTGCTCGCGAGCGCCCGACGGGCCGCCCCGAGGGCTCTCGCGTGATCCCGGGCTCGATGCAAAAGGCGCTACGTCGAGGTCGCGGCATCCGCCGCGCTCCTGGACGCCCCTTGCATCGAAGTTCTAGCGCCCGAGGAACATCCGGTACGCGGGATTCCCCGTCTCGTCGACGTAGTCGTAGCCGAGGCGCGCGAGGAAGCGGCGGAACTCCGCCTTGTCCGCGGGCGGCACCTGCATGCCCACGAGCACGCGGCCGTAGTCGGCGCCGTGGTTGCGGTAGTGGAACAGGGATATGTTCCAGCCGGCGCTCATGCTGTCCAGGAACTTCATGAGCGCGCCGGGGCGCTCGGGGAACTCGAATCGGTAGAGGATCTCGTGCTCCGCCGCCGGCGCGTGGCCGCCGACCAGGTGGCGCACGTGCAGCTTGGCCATCTCGTTGTCGGTGAGGTCGATTGCCTCGATGCGCCGGCGCCCGAGCTCGGCGAGCAGCTGCGCGGTCTCGTGGCGCCCGGCGACCTCGAGCCCCACGAAGATGTGCGCCGTGCGCGGGTCGGCGTAGCGGTAGTTGAACTCGGTGACCGAGCGGCGGCCGACGAGCGAGATGAACTCGCGGAAGCTGCCGGGCCGTTCCGGGATCGTCACGGCGAGGATCGCCTCGCGGCGCTCGCCGACCTCGGCGCGCTCGGCGACGAAGCGCAGCCGGTCGAAGTTCATGTTGGCGCCGCAGGCGATCGCCACCCACGTGCGGTCGCGGACGCGGTGGCGCTCGGCCCACGCCTTCGCGCCGGCCACCGAGAGCGCGCCGGCGGGCTCGAGGATCGAGCGCGTGTCCTCGAACACGTCCTTGAGGGCCGCGCAGATCGCATCGGTGTCCACGCGCACGATGTCGTCGACCAGCTCGCGGGCGATGCGGAACGTCTCGCGTCCGACCTGCTTGACGGCGACGCCGTCGGCGAACAGGCCGACGTGCGCGAGCTTCACTCGCCGGCCGGCGGCGATCGACTGCGCCATCGCGTCGGAGTCCTCCGGCTGCACGCCGATCACCCGGATGCCCGGCCGCACGCGCTTCACGTACGACGCGATGCCGGCGATCAGCCCCCCGCCGCCGACGGCCACGAAGATCGCGTCCAGCGGCGCCTGCCACTGGCGCAGGATCTCCATGCCGATCGTGCCCTGGCCGGCGATCACGTCGGGGTCGTCGTAGGGGTGGACGAACGTCGCGCCGGACTTGCGCTGCAGGCGCAGCGCGTGCGCGTAGGCGTCGGAGTACGAGTCGCCGTGAAGCACGACCTTCGCGCCGCGCGCCTCGACCGCGGCGACCTTGATGTGCGGCGTGGTGACCGGCATGACGATCGTCGCCGCGCAGGCGAGCTTCTGCGCGGCGAGCGCCACTCCCTGCGCGTGGTTGCCGGCCGAGGCCGCCATCACGCCCTTCGCCCGCTGCGCAGGCGACAGGTGCACCATCTTGTTGTAGGCGCCCCGCAGCTTGAACGAGAACACCGGCTGCTGGTCCTCGCGCTTGAGCAGCACGCGGTTGCCCAGGCGCGCCGAGAGGGTCGGGGCGAACTCGAGCGGCGACTCGATCGCAACGTCGTAGACGCGCGCGTTGAGTATCCTCTGCAGGTAGTCGATCGGCATGGCGGCAGGCGGCTGGCGTGAAATGTAGCATTGGCGCCAGCGCGTCCCGGCCCTGCCGCGATTCCGGCGCCTGCCTTTCCCGTCCCTCGCCCCGCGCATCCCCATGCCCAACCGCGACCGCCCACGCACGCTCGCCGTCGTCGACCTCGGCAGCAACAGCTTCCGCCTCGAGGTCGGCCGCGTCGAGGGCGAGCAGATCTTCCGGCTCGACACCTGGCGGGAGACGATCCGCTTCGGCGCCGGGATGGACCGCAAGGGCAACCTGACGGCGAAGGCGCAGCGCGAGGCGCTGGCCTGCCTCGCGCGCTTCGCCGAGCGGCTCGCCGGGCTGCACCCCTCGGCCGTGCGCGCGGTGGCGACGAACACCTTCCGCGTGGCGCGCAACGCGCACGAGTTCCTGCCGAAGGCGGTCGCCGCGCTGGGGTTTCCCATCGACGTGATAGGCGGCCACGAGGAGGCGCGCCTCATCTGGCTCGGCGTGGCCCACGTGCTGCCCCCGTCGGCCGACCCCCGGCTGGTGATCGACATCGGCGGCGGCTCGACCGAGTTCATCGTCGGCCGCGGCTTCGAGCCGGAGAGGCTGGAGTCGCTGAAGGTTGGCTGCGTCGGCATGACGCAGCGGTTCTTCGCCGACGGCCGGCTGACGGCGAAGGCGTTCGCCGCCGCGCGCACGCACGCGCGCGCCGAGATCGAGGCGATCGCCCGCGACTTCGACCGCGCGCATTGGAAAGCCGCCTACGCGTCGTCGGGGACCGCGCTGGCCCTCGCCGACATTCTCGAGGGCAACGGGCTCTCCTCCGGCGGCATCACCCCCGACGGCCTCGCGCGGCTGGAGAAGCGCATGATCCGCGCCGGCAGCATCGCGCGTCTCGAACTCGCGGGCCTCAAGCCGTCGCGCGCGCCCGTTCTGGCCGGCGGGCTGGCGGTGATGAGCGCGGCGCTGAAGGAGCTGCGCGCCGAGCGCGTCAACCCGGTCGGCGGGGCGCTGAGGCTAGGCGTCCTGTACGACCTGCTCGGGCGCTCGGCCGACCGCGACGTCCGTGTCGCCACCGTCGAGCGCTTCGTCGCGCGCTACCGCGTGGACCGGGAGCACGCGCAGCGCGTGGCGGCGATGGCGCGCCGACTCTACGAACAGGCCGTGGCGCGACCGCTGCCGGAGGCCGCGCAGCGCGTCGAGTGGGCGGCGACGCTGCACGAGGTCGGCTTCACCGTCTCGCACATCGGCTTCCACAAGCACGGCGCATACATCCTGCAGCACGCCGACATGCCCGGGTTCGCATCCGGCGAACAGCAGCGCCTCGCGCTGCTCGTGCTCGGTTGCCGCGGCAACCTCGACAAGGTCGCGGGCGCGCTCGCCGATCCCGACGCGCGCGCGCAGCTCCTCGCGGTGCGCCTGGCCGTGCTGTTCCACCACGCCCGCCGTCCGATCGACCCGCCGCGCATCGCCCTCAAGGCGGGTCGCGCGACCCGCCTCGCGGTACCGGCAGCCTGGCTCGCGAAGCACCCGCTGACCGCGCACTTGCTGAACAAGGAGGCCGGCGAGTGGGCGCAGGCCGGCCACCCGTTCCGAAAGTAGGGTCGGAGTCGCGTTTCCGCCGCTGCCCCCGCGAAAGTAGGGTCAGAGTCGCATTTCCGGGAGCAGCGGCGGAAATGCGACTCCGACCCTAGTTTCCCGCCTGTCCGCCGCGCAGCGCCGCGAGACGCCGCCGCAGCTCCCCGGAGCGCAGCGTGCGCTCGTAATCCTCGCGCGCCGCGCGCTCGCCGAAGTCGCCGCCGGCGAGCCGGTCGATGCTGCGCTTCATCGATGCCACGGCGTCGGCGTCCGCAGCTTCGAGCGCCTGCACGTAGCGGTCGACCGTCGCGGCGAGTTCCCTCGGCGCGACCAGATCCTGCAGGTAGCCGATGCGCAGCATCTCCTCCGCCGGCAACGGCATCGAGGTGAGAAAGACCTTCTTTGCCGCGGCGGGCCCGAGGCGCGTGGCGAAGCGACGCAAGCCCCCGGGGTAGTAGGCGAGCCCGATGCGCGAGGCCGGCACGAACATGCGCGTCCCCGCGACGCCGATGCGCCAGTCGCAGCACATGGCGAGGTCGCAACCGCCGCCGTACACGCTGCCGTTCAGCGCAGCGATCGTCGGCAGCGGGCAGCGCTCCAGTTCGTCCAGCATCGCCTCGAACGTGCCGTCGTGCAGATGCGCGACGATCGCCTCCAGCGTGTAGCCCGAGCAGAACGTGCGCCGGCCCGCGCCGGTGATCACCAGCACGCGCACGCCGGGCGAGGACGCGGCGGCGGCGAGGTGCGCGCGCATCACGGCGACGTCGGCCGGATCGATGCGATTGTGCTCGCCGGGACGCGACAGCGTGAGCGTCGCGCGGGCGCCTTCGATGGCGAGCACCGGTGCACCCGGATGCAACGCGCTCACCGACGCGCCCGCCTCACAGGAAGTCCGGGGACATGACCACGCGCACGACCACGGCGGCAGACTCTCCGCGGCGGCGGCTCGACAGCCACCACAGTCCGCCCTTGCGGACCGACCACGGCTGCGCCTCGCCGCCGATCAGCAGCGCGGCAACCTCGCCCAGCGTGGGCTGATGGCCGACGACCAGCGTCGTCTCGCGCGCGTCGGGCCAACCCGCCGCGGCCAGCACCGCCGCCGCGCTCGCGCCCGGCGCGATGTCGTCGACCGTCCGGAAACGCCTCCCCAGCGCTCGCGCTGTCTCCTGCGCCCGCACCGCCGGCGACGCCAGGATGCGGCAGCGTTCCGGGAGGTGCCGCTCGAGCCACTCCGCCATGCGCTGCGCCTGCTTGGCGCCCTTGGGCGTGAGCTTGCGCGTGAGGTCCGGAACGCCGTCCTCGGCCTCGGCGTGGCGCCAAAGTATCAGATCCATTGCTGCGCCCACACGCTCCCCTCCACCGTCAGTCTTCCTTCGCACGCTCGCGCAGCTGCTCGAGCAGCGCGGCCTGCGCCGAGCGCCGGCGCCCGCCGCGCCGCGACTCCACGCGCGTCCACGCGCCCGCGGCGTCCAGCGTCCACGCGTCGGCGTCGTCGGTCAAGTAGATCTCGAGGCCCTCGGCGATCACGCGCGCCTTGAGCTCGGGGTCGCGCACGGGAAACGCGACCTCGATGCGGCGAAACAGGTTGCGACCCATCCAGTCCGCGGAGGAGAGCCAGACGTCGCGCTCGCCGCCGTTCTCGAACAGCCAGACCCGGTGGTGCTCGAGGAAGCGGCCGAGGATCGAGCGCACGCGGATGTTGGCGCTCAGGCCCGGCACGCCGGGACGCAACGCGCACGCGCCGCGCACGACGAGGTCGATCGGAACCCCGGCCTCGGAGGCGGCGTAGAGCGCGCGGATCACCTGCTCCTCGATCAGCGCGTTCATCTTCGCGACGATGCGCGCGGGCTTCCCGTCGCGCGCGTGCTTCGCCTCGCGGCGGATCATCTCGACGATGCGCCGGTGCATCGTGAACGGCGCGAGCAGCAGCCGGTTCATCCGCGCCGGCCGCGCGAGGCTGGTGATGTGGGCGAAGACCTCGTTGACGTCGGCGCAGACTTCGGCTTCGGCGGTGAGCAGGCCGAAGTCGGAGTACAGCCGCGTGGTGCGCGGGTGGTAGTTGCCCGTGCCGAGGTGCGCGTAGGGGACGAGCCGCGTCCGTCCCGCGGCATCCGGCTCGCGGCGCAGCAGCAGCGCGAGCTTGGCGTGCGTCTTGAGGCCGAACACGCCGTAGACGACCTGCGCGCCCTCCTGCTCGAGCCGCTCGGCCCAGTTGATGTTCGCCTCCTCGTCGAAGCGCGCGAACAGCTCGACGACGACGGTCACCTCCTTGCCGGCGCGCGCGGCGGCGATCAGCGACTCCATGAGCGCGGAGTTGACGCCCGTGCGATAGACGGTCTGCTTCACCGCGACGACGTCGGGGTCGTCGGCGGCAAGGCGGATGAACTCGACCACCGGGTCGAACGACTCGTACGGGTGATGCAGCAGGATGTCGTGCCGGCGGATCGCCGCGAGGATGTCCGGCTCCGCGGCCAGGCGCGCCGGACGCCCGGGCTTGAACGCCGGCCACTTCTCGTCGTCGTCCTCGACCAGGTCGATCAGCGAGGCGAGCCGCACCAGGTTCACCGGCCCGTCGCAGCGGTAGATCTCGGTCTCGGCGAGGTCGAAGTGCGTGGCGAGGAAGCGTTCCAGCGACGGCGGGCAGCCGGCGGCGATCTCGAGGCGCAGCGGCGCGCCGAACTGCCTCGCGCGGAGCTCGCCGGCGAGCGCCTGCCGCAGGTTCTTCACCTCGTCCTCGTCGATCCACAGGTCGGCGTCGCGGGTCACGCGGAACTGCGAGTAGCCGACGATGTCGCGGCCGGGAAAGAGGTCGGCGAGGTGCGCGTGGATGACCGAGGAGAGCAGCGCGAACGTGGCCTTGCCGTCCGCGGCACCGGGCGGCAGCCTGATCACGCGCGGCAGGACGCGCGGCGCCTTGACGATCGCCAGCGCCGTATCGCGGCCGAAGGCGTCGCGCCCGGAGAGCTCGACGACGAAGTTGAGCGTCTTGTTGCCGATCTGCGGGAACGGGTGCGCGGGATCGAGCCCGATCGGCGTGAGGAGCGGCCGCACCTCGCGCTCGAAGAAGTCGGCGACGTAGGCACGTTCGGCGCCCGTGAGATCGTCGTGGCGCTTGAGCAGGATGCCGCGCTCGCGCAGCGCCGGCAGCACGGACGCGTTGAGCGCGTGGTACTGCTCGGCCACCAGCGCGCGCGCCGCCGCGGCGATGCGGCCGTACTGCACGCGGACCTCGTGCAGCGACATGCCCGGCGGGGGGACGCCCGAGCGAAGCGCGCCGCGCAGTCCCGCCACGCGGATCTCGAAGAACTCGTCCAGGTTGCTGCCGACGATGGCGAGGTAACGCAGGCGCTCGAGCGCGGGCACGTGCGGCGCGAGCGCCAGCGCGAGCACGCGCCGGTTGAAGTCCAGCAGCGACAGCTCGCGATCGAGCAGCGCGGCAGGCGCCTTCGACAAAGCGTCGTGCGCGGGGTCGCGGGAGGCGGCGTCGGGCGCCATGAGTTCGAACGGGCCGGACGCGCGCGCCGCCGGGCGCGTCAGGCCGCGGCCGCAGCCGAGCGCCCCAGCGCCAGCCACGCGCAGCCGCCCTTCGCTTCGCCGTCGAGCGCCTCGAGGTAGGCGTGGTGCGCCGCGAGCTCCTCGGCGGTGGGCGCGAGCACGGGCAACGGGCCGCGCGGCCGCGCGGCCGCCGCGATCGCCGCCGCGCCCGGGGTGGCCGGCGCGTGCGGCGCCATGTCGATGGTCAGCGACTCCTGGCCCCGCGTCATCGCGAGGTAGACGTCGGCGAGCAGGCGCGTGTCGAGGAGCGCGCCGTGCAGCGTGCGCTCGGCGTTGTCGACGCCGAAGCGCTCGCACAGCGCGTCGAGCGTGTTGCGCTTGCCGGGGAACTGCTCGCGCGCGAGCACCAGCGTGTCGACCACGCCAGCGTGGAGGCCGGCGCAGGGCCCGAGGTCGCAGAGCGCAAATTCGGCGTCGAGGAAGCCCACGTCGAACGGCGCGTTGTGGATTACCCACTGCGCGCCGCGCAGGAAGTCGCACAGCTCGCCGGCGACGTCGCGGAAGCGCGGCTTGTCCTTGAGGTCGTCCCAGGTCATGCCGTGCACCTCGGTCGCCGCGGCGTCGATCGCGCGCTCCGGGTCGAGGTAGAAGTGCACGTGGCGCCCGGTGGGCCGCCGGTCGACGACCTCCAGCGCGGCGACCTCGATGACGCGATGCCCCTGCCTCGGGTCGAGGCCGGTGGTCTCGGTGTCGAGGACGACCTGGCGCATGCGCAAGATGGGTGAGGGAGCAGGGGTGCGCGGTCAGCCTGCCCGCACCGGCGCCACCCACAGGGCGCTAGCGTATCAACTTTCCGTGACGGTTTCGATTCACGTGGCGCGAGCTGCCGGCACGCTCACCCCGCGCCCCTCCTCCGCCGCCCCGTTCCGGCGGCGGCGCCGGCCGCCTTGGGGTCAGCGCCGGAACTTGTGGATCGTCTGCTGGATCTCGGCGATCGCCCGCTCGATCTCGTCGTCGGTGAGGTCGCGCTGCGTGCCCTTGCGATCGGTCAGCGTGACCGTGCGGTCGATCTCGGTGGCGAATTCGCCCAGGCCCATCGTCTCGGTGATCGTCGAGGAGGCCTCGTCGGTCAGCGTCTCCGGCCCCCAGCGGACGATGATCGCCGAGAGGTTGTCGCCGTCGGGCCCGCCGCGCTTCTCCGCCTCGCGCATCATCTGCGGCCCCGTCTTGAGGATCGGCGTGGACGTGAGGTAGGTCGCGAGCTCCCCCTGCGGGATCACGCCCCAGACGCCGTCGGTGCACAGCACCATCACGTCGCCGTTGCGCAGCGGCGTGCGCTTCGACAGGTCGATCACCGGATCGACGAGCCCGCCGAGGCAGGAGAACACCTTGTTGCGGTCCGGGTGCTCGTTCACCTCGTGCGCGCCGATCAGCCCCTGGTCGACGAGGTACTGCACCTTCGAGTGGTCCTTCGTGCTGCCGATCAGCGCGCCCTGCCGGAGCAGGTAGAAGCGCGAGTCGCCGACGTGCGCCCAGTAGGCGTGGTTGGCCTGCACGACGCACGCCACGCAGGTCGTGCGCGGCGTCTCGAGCATCGAGAACTGGTTGGCGTAGGAGCCGAGCGCGGCGTGCGCGCGCAGCATCGTGTCCTGCAGGAACTTGAGCGGGTTGCGCAGGATCGGCTTGGCCTCCTGCTGGAAGCGCTCGACGAACAGCCGCACGGCGATCTGCGCGGCAATCTCGCCGCCGGCGTGGCCGCCCATGCCGTCGGCGACGACCATGAGCAGCGTGTCGCGCCCGTACGTGTAGGCGATGCGGTCCTGGTTGACCTTGCGCGAGCCCTTGCGGGACTCCTGGAAAATCGTGAAGCGCATGCAACCCCGACGAACCTAGTTCGGCGACCCGCACGTATCGAAACGTACCGGCATGGGCACAACCCATCGTCGTCCCCGCGAAGGCGGGGACCCAGTGTCTCTTGACGACGCTGGATTCCCGCCTTCGCGGGAATGACGCCGAAATTGAATGCGCGTTTCAGATCTCATGTGTCGGTCAACTAGGCGCCGATCTCGGAGAACAGGACGCGCTTCAGGTTGCCCATGAACGTGAGCTTGCGCTTCTTCGCCGGGATGTCGCGGATCGCCTTCTGGAGCGCGAAGACGCTCTGCGGGCGCTCCAGGGGGTCGAGGCGCAGGCACCAGTCGATCACCTCGAGCAGGTTGTCCGAGTACTGGCCCGACCAGATCTTCTTCGCCGAGACGAGGTGGTCCTCCTGCGCGCGCGCGTCGGCGGCCTGTGGGGCGAACGCGGCGAGGCAGGCGAACATCGACGCGCCCGTGCCGTAGATGTCGGTCCACGGCCCGAGGCGATCGGGATCGCGGTACTGCTCGGGC
>JAOUIA010000093.1 GCA_029884335.1 Betaproteobacteria bacterium | reverse complement strand
CACGAGCGGCAGCTTCGGCGCCTCGCCGGGAGCGGCGGCGAGGAGCCTTCCCGGGCCCTTCGCCTCGCCGGCGCACGCGGCCGGCAGCAGCTCCGCCGCCTCGGTGGAGAGCAGGATCTCGCCCGCGCTCGCCGTCTGCTCCATCGCCACCAGCCGGCTCCAGCCGGGGCCGGTGGGGATCAGTTCGGTGTGCGAGGCGCCCACCGCGAAGAAGTGGAACTCGCCGGCATGCACGCCCTGCGACATCTGCAGCGTCACCTGCGCGTCGGGCAGCTCGATGCGGCCGACGTCGTCCAGCACCTCGCGCATCGACAGCGTGGCGTGCGCGCAGCGCTCGACGTGGCCCTCGCCCTCGAACCACAGGAGCAGCGCGTCGCCGCCGAACTTGAGCAGGCTGCCGCCGCGATCGTAGGCCACCTGCAGGATCGACTCGAAGCTGCGCCCGATCACCTCGGTGATCTGCTCGGCGCCTTCACGGCCCTTGCGCGCGAGCTGCTCGGAGAGCTTGGTGAAGCCGGAGATGTCGACGAACGCGGCGGTGCCGGTTGCCGTCCACCAGCGGCGGTCGGGATGGTCGGCGATGTTCTGCTGGAGGACGCGCGGGACGTACAGGCTCACCCGCTCGGCGCCGTGGTCGGCGTCGGCGTGCGGTTGCTGCTCCGTAGGATCGGGCGTCGTGGACACGGCGGCGGCTCGTGCCTGCCGCGAGCGAGCAGCGCGTCCTCGGGCAGGCGGAAGCCATGAAGATACCGCAAGTGCGGCGCGACCGCGACGAACATGAAGCGCTCGTCCGGGCGTAGACTTCCGGCGCACTGTTTCCGGCGGGAGGTGTCGTGGATCTGCTCGACGCACGAGTTGCTCGAACGCCGCCGGATGCGGTGCTCGACGACAGTTGCCGGCCCTGCGCGCAAGCATCCTGCGCCCGGAGGCGCGCGTGAGGCGCCGTGACGCCCTTTCGGGCCTGCTCATCGCATGCGCCGCTCCCGGTGCGCTTGCGCAGGCGGCCCGCACGGCAACCGTGGGGCTGCTGATCCCGACCCCGGAAACGGACCCGGAGAACCCGCCGCGGCTCGCCGCCTTCGCTGCCGTGCTGGAGAAGGCGGGGTGGCGACGAGGCGCAAACCTGCGCATCGAGGTCCGCCACGCAGTGGGCGATGAGCAGCTGCGCGCGAGGCTCCGCGAGCTCGTCGCGCTCGAGCCGGCCGTGCTGCTGGTCCAGAGCAACCAGGCGCTCGCCATCGCCCGCGACGAGAAGGTCGCGACCCCGATCGTGTTCGTCGCGGTCGCCGATCCGGTCGGCAGCGGCTTCGTCGCCAACCTGGCGCGGCCCGGCGGCAACGTCACCGGCTTCGCGAACTTCGGCACCGAGACGGGCGGCAAGTGGCTGCAGGTGCTTCGGCAGATCGCTCCGCGCACGCGCTCGGTCACAGTGCTGCTGAACCCGACCATCGCCGCGAACCGGCAGCTCGCGAGTTCAGTCGAAACCGCCGCCGGCCCGCTCGGCATCGCCGTGACCACCGCGGCCGTCACGGACAACGTCTCGCTCGAACAGGCGTTGGCCGGTCTTGCCGGCAAGCGCGACTGGGGTCTCGTCGTCCTGCCCAATCCGACGAACAGCCAGCACCGCAAGCAGATCATCGGGGCGGCGGCGCGCCACCGGGTGCCTGCGGTCTATCCGTTCTCGTTCTTCGCGCGCGACGGCGGGCTGGTCGCCTACGGCGTGGACGTCAAGGCGGTCTTCGAGAGCGCCGCAGGCTACGTCGACCGCATCCTCAGGGGTGCCAGGGCCGGCGAGCTGCCGGTCCAGCAGCCGACGAAGTACGAGCTGGCGATCAACATGGCGACGGCCCGCGCCCTCGGGCTGGACGTGCCGGTCGCGCAGCGCGCGCTGGCGGACGAGGTGATCGAGTAGGGAGCTCGAGCAGGGCGGGGACTCAGGTCAAGGCGTCATGTCTCGGGTCATCTGCCGCGGCACTGCCTGGCACGGCAAGTTCCAAGTGACGCAACATGCTGGCACGCGCACATCGTTTCGTCGTCCCCGCGAAGGCGGGGACCCAGCGGCTTTGAACGACGCTGGATTCCCGCCCCCGAATGCAGTCCTCGGGGGCAGGCGTCGCGGGAATGACGCCAGCAAGTGACGCAACATGCAGGCACGCGCACATCGTCTCGTCGTCCCCGCGAAGGCGGGGACCCAGTGGCTTTGAACGACGCTGGATTCCTGCCCCCCGACTGCAGTCCTCGGGGGCAAGCTTCGCGGGAATGACGCCAGAGTGTCGTGGCGAGGAGCATGCCGCCGAGCGGCTGGCAGCCTCCCGTTCGAGCGCATCGTGCCTGCGAGAACGGTGTTGCCCGATGCGGGTACTCGACCAGGCCAGGTCTGCGAGGCCCCCCCCCGAGACTGCGCTACCGACGATGGGTCAATGCGCGTCTTCGGTGATTGGCTGAACCGCAAGTCGCATGCCCATGGGTGCCCGATCGATGTCGGCGCCTGCGTGCGCGTGTCGCCGCCACAAAGGAGCCAGACGATAGCGCGGCCATGTCGGGCGTAGTCGACGCGGTAGCCCGGTCCGACATCAATGCGCAGTTCCGCAAACCCGTCGCGGCACCGCTCGTGGTCACCGAAGCGGGGGGCTGGACCGCAGCACGGCGGAGGACAGGGTACGCGCGTCGGCGTCAGGCTGGCTGGAGCTGGGAAACAGAGCGCAGCCGAGCGCCAATCTGCTTCTCGGCCAACTTCAAGTCATAGCTGGCTTGCAGATTGAGCCAATACTGAGGGGACTGGCCAAGGGCCTTCGAGAACAACAGGGCAAGCTCTGCTGTGACCGGCCGCGCGCCGTTGACGAGATGCGAGACGCGCATCGGCGCGACGCCGATGGCTCGAGCGAAGCGGGCCTGGGAAACTCCCCTTTCTTCGAGGATCTCGCGCAAGAAGCGCCCTGGATGAATGGGGGGCAAAGCGCTCTTGATCACTGTCATCTCCGCACAGTGGTAATCGACAATCGCGACGTCGAACGCGTCCCCGTCAGCAAAGCGAAAGCACAGACGTCGAGTCAAATCCCGGCGCCTTACTCCGCCACGAGGCTCAGCGGCTCACGGATGACCTTCTTCTTGCCAATAGCCTCCTCCGCCAGGCAACGGTTCGCGTCCAGCACCAGCTCGACCGCCTCCGCCAGGTTGACCCGCGCCTCTTTCAGTGTCCGCGCCTGCGCATTCGCGCCGGGCAACTCCTCGACGAAGCCGATGTAGCCGTTGCGGACCCTCCGGAACACCGCGGTCAACCTCATCGTGATTCCTCGTGGCGTGGACCGGCTCGCAATGCGGATCGCGGGGCGCCGACGCGCCGGTCCTTCACGAGCCGAACCTCTACGCGACAGCCGAGCGCCCTCGCGTACTTCTGCAGCGTTGCGATCGACGGCGAATGTCCTGAAGCAGCCGACTCCAGGCGGGCGATCGCGGATTGAGTGGTGCCTATTCGCTTGGCAACTTCAGCCTGGGTGAGCCCGGCCTCCGCGCGCGCCCTGAGCACTTCATCCAGAAAGGCGAACTCCCCAGCCAGTTCGTCGTACGCCGCCTTGACGTCGGGACGCGCAAGGGCCTTGCGCTTGAGTTGCTTGAGGTTGCTAGTCACGTCGCAGTTCCTTGATTCGGCGCCGCGCGATCTCGAGCTCTCTCGCGGGGGTCTTGTCGGTCTTCTTGGCAAATAGATGTACGAATACGATGCGATGGCTCACGACCGTGCAGTAGAAGACTCGTACGATGCCTTCTGCTGCCTTGATTCGGAGCTCGAACAGACCTTCTCCCATGGCGCGGGTGTGGGGCATACCGAGGTCCGGACCGAACTTCTCCATCCGTTCCGCGTAGCGGATGAAGCGGGACAACTGACCGGCGGGCAATCCGAGAACCTGCGACTCGACCCGGCTGCTGTGAAAAGCGACGACCCAGCCATGAGCAGAATATATCATATTCGCTATGTTGTCGAGTGGTGACAGCCTCTGGTGTGCTGCCCTGGCCATTCGGCCACCGGATGCGCACCTGAGCCGCGCGAAGAGGAAAGTCAGGGTGCAAGCGCCAACTGACGCTGCGCCCGCGCTCCGGTTGTCAAGCCGCAGGACGACCCCACGTCGCCTTCAGCGCTCGCCCTTCGCTGGTCGTCGTTCCCGCGAACGCGGGAACCCAAAGTCTGCGTCCCGACCGGACAAAGTCGTTCTCGAGAGACGCTGGATCCCCGCCCCCCGACTGCAGTCCTCGGGGGCAGGCTTCGCGGGGATGACGAATGTGGTGAGTGTGGGCGTCGCGAGGATTCCCGCCTTCGCGGGGATAACAAATGAAACGAATGTAGGCGTTGCGGAAACTCCCGCTTTCGCTGTGATGACGAATGTAGTGAGTGCAGGCGTCGGGATAGCATCATCCCTGCAGTTCAAAGCTACCGCAGCAGCTTCGTCCCCGAGAACAGCGTCGCGGTCGGCTGGAACGTCTGCGCCGCGGTGCCGAACGACGCCGAGGCGAGCACGGTGTCAGCGCCCGTCCAGCCGATGCCGGCGAACGTGCCATTGCGGCCGTACTGGTAGGCGAGGTCGCCGCCCAGCGCGGAGGTGTCGCTGCCGGCGAGGTGGGTGGACGCGAGCGCCGAGGAGACGCTCCAGCTCGTGAGCGACGGATTCGCCGCCAGCGCGGCGTCGAAGCGCGACACGAGGTTCGCGAAGTCGAAGCGGGCCACGCGGCGATTCAGCAGCGCATCGGGCGAGGCGGGGTTCCAGTCGGCGGTCGCGTCGACGATCGTCTGCAGGCTGACGACGTGGCGGTTCGTGGCGGCGAGGTACCAGTCCCTCAGCGTGACGTACTCGCTCGCGCCGGTCTCGACGACGAGGTCGTTGCCCGCGCGGCGCAGCGCGATGTCGACGTGGCGGATGCCGCCGCCTAGCGTGAGCGTGTTGTCGGCGCCGCTCGACGCCAGCACCGTGTCCTGGCCGTCGCCGCGGTTGAACGCGATGAGGTCGGCGCCCGCGCCGGTCGTGATGGTGTCGTTGCCCGCGCCGCCGACGAGGAGGTCGTTGCCGGCGCCGCCGGTGAGCGCGTCGGCTGCCGCGCCGCCGTGCAGCAGGCCGTTGTTCGCGCCCGCGTCGAGCGCGTCGACGCCGTCGCCGCCCTGCAGGATGTCGCGGCCGTTGCCGCCCTGCAGCGTGTCGTCGCCGGCATCGCCGAAGACGAGGTCCTGCCCGTCGCCGCCGGCGAGCACGTTGGCCGCGGCGTTGCCGAGGAGACAGTTGTCGAGCGCGTTCCCGGTCCCGTTGACCGCGGCCACACCCGTGAGCGTGAGGTTCTCGACGTTCGCGCCGAGCAGCCAGGCGACCGCGCTGCGCACCGTGTCGTCGCCTTCGCTCGCGTTCTCGACGACGACGTCGAGCGCGTCGTCGATGACGAGCACGTCGTTGCCGGCCCCGCCGCGCAGCGTGTCCGCGCCGGCGCCGCCGTCGAGCGTGTTTGCGCCGGCGTTGCCGACCAGCGTGTTCGCCAGCGTGTTGCCCGTGCCGTTGATCGCCGCCGTGCCAGTGAGCGTGAGATTCTCGACGTTGGCGGCGAGCGTGAACGCGACCGAGGACTGCACGGTGTCGGTGCCCGCGCTTGCGGCCTCGACGACGACGTCGAGCGTGTTGTCGACGACGTAGGTGTCGTTGCCTGCGCCTCCCTGCAGCGAATCCGCGCCGGCCTTGCCGTCGAGGACATTGGCGGCTGCGTTGCCGATCAGCGTGTTGGCGGACGCGTTGCCGGTGGCGTTGATCGTTGAGGTTCCGGCGAGCGTGAGGTTCTCCAGCGTCGTGCCGAGCGTGTAGCTGATCGACGCGCGCACGAGGTCGGTGCCCGCGCCGGCGACTTCGGTCACGACGTCGCCAGCGTTGTCCACGCCGTAGGTGTCGTTGCCCGCGCCGCCGATCATGGTGTCGGCGCCGCCAAGGCCATCGAGCACGTTCCCCGCAGCGTTGCCCGTCAGCGTATTGGCGAGCGTGTTGCCGGTACCGTTGATCGCGGCCGTGCCGGTGAGCGTGAGATGCTCGACGTTGGCGCCGAGCGTGAACGTCGCCGACGACTCGACGCGGTCGGTTCCCTCGCCCGCGAGCTCGGTGACGACGTCGCCCGTCGCATCGACCACGTAGATGTCGTCGCCCGCGCCGCCCTTCAGCGTGTCGTTGCCCGCGCCGCCGGTGAGCCGGTTGACGGCGGCGTTGCCGGTGATCGTGTTCGCCGACGCGTTGCCGGCGCCGTCGATGGCGGACGTGCCGAGCAGCGTGAGGTTCTCGACGTTGGCCCCGAGCGTGTAGCTGAAAGCGGCCTTGACCGTGTCCGTGCCGGCGGAGGCGGCCTCGACCACGCTGTCGAGCGCGTCGACGAGGTAGGTGTCGTTGCCCGCGCCGCCGGCAAGCGTGTCGGCGCCCGCGCCGCCGTCGAGCGTGTTGGCGCCGGCGTTGCCGGTCAGCGCGTTCGCGAGCGCGTTGCCGGTGGCGTTGAGCGACGACGAGCCGGTGAGCGTCAGGTGCTCGACGTGGTCGGGCAGCACGAACGACACCGACGCATTGACGGTGTCTGTCCCCTCGCCCGCGCGTTCGACGACGCTCTCGGTGGCGAAGTCGACCACGTAGGTGTCGTCGCCGGCGCCGCCGATCAGCACGTCGTAGCCGGCCTTGCCGTCGAGCGCGTTGGCGAGCGCGTTGCCGGTGATCGTGTTCGACAGCGAATTGCCCGTGCCGTTGAGCGCGGCGCCGCTCAGCACTAGGTACTCGACATCGGCGGGAAGCACGTAGGAGATCGCGCTTTCCACGGTGTCGTTGCCCTCGGCGAGCCACTCGATCACCGCGTCGCCGGTGTCGTCGACGACGTAGCGGTCGTCGCCGAGGCCGCCCTGCATCGTGTCGGCGCCGCTGCCGCCGTCGAGCGTGTCGTTGCCATCGAGCCCGTCGAGCGTGTCGTTGCCCGCGAGGCCGTGGAGGCTGTCGTCGCCGGAAGTGCCGGCGAGGACGTCGTCGGACTCCGTGCCTTCGATGCGCGAGGCGCGCGCGAGCACCTCCGTCGGCGACCACACCGTGCCGTCGCCGAAGCGAATTTCGACCGGGCGCTCGGCGCTGCCGAAGTTGAACATCTCGAAGCCGTCAGCGCCGCCGTTCGCCGTCACGTGCAGCGTCGGGGTCAGGTACTCGTCGATGGTGCGCGAGAGCACGAGGTCGCCGGGGGCAAGCGCGGGGTCGATGGCGAGGATCGTGAGCACGCCGGAGTAGTCTTCGTCGTCGATGTAGTCGACGCCGCCGCCCACGTCGAGCCGGTAGGTGTCGACCCCGAGCCCGCCGTAGAGGAGGTCCCAGCCTCCGCCGCCGCGGAGGTCGTCGTTGCCTTCGTTGCCGGCGAGCGAGTCGGTACCCGTCCCGCCGGTCAGCACGTCGTCGCCTTCGCCGCCTGCGCCCGTCGCGCCCAACGAACCGGTGAGGTCGATCGTGTCGTTGCCCGCGCCACCGTAGACGCCGTCCCAGCCGCCCGCGCCGGCGCGCAGCACGTCGTTGCCCTCGCCGCCCCAGATCTGGTCGTCGCCGGCCCCGCCGTCGGCCGTGTCGTTGCCCGCGCCGCCCTCCAACCTGTCGTTGCCTGTGCCGCCGTCGAGCGCGTCGTCGCCGCCGTCGCCGTACAGCCTGTCGTTGCCGTCGTCGCCGCGCAGCTGGTCGTGGCCGTCGCCGCCGCGGACGGTGTCCTGGCCCGCGCTGCCGGAGAGCGCGTCGTCGCCGCCGAGGCCGTCGACGTAGTCGTCGCCGCCCAGCCCGTCGAGCGTGTCGGCGTTCGCGGTGCCGGTGAGCATGTCGGGCCCGGGTGAGGGAACGCGCGAGTAGCTGGCGGCGATGCGCAGCGAGAGTTCGTTCGCGTCCCACACCGTGCCGTCGGCGAAGCGCAGCGTGCCGCCGGTGGACAGGCGCAGACGGTCGCCGGAACCGGCGACGACCAGCTCGCCGCGGTCGAAGCTCACCTCGCCCGGAGCGATGGTGGCGTCGAAGATCGCCTCGTAGCTGCCATCCTGGATCACGTCGCGGCCGAAGCCTCGCGCGAAGTGCAGGTAGTCGAGACCCGCGCCGCCGTCGAGCCAGTCGTTGCCCGTGCCGCCGTCGAGCGTGTCGTAGCCTGCCCCGCCGGCGAGGAAGTCGTCGCCGCCGCCGCCCGTCAACACGTTGTCGGAGGCGTTGCCGGTGACGCGTTCGTCCCGCTCGTCACCGGCGTAGTTGCTGGCGCCAAGGTCGGCGCCGAACGCGATGCCTTCGACATTCGCAGGGAGGTCCGCAGCCGTGTACGTCCGCTCGCCCGTGCCGTGCAGCTCGATCGTGTCGACGCCCTCGCCGACGCCCTCGACGACGACGTCGTTCGCGTGCACGACGTAGTGGTCGTTGCCCATACCGCCCAGCAGGCGGTTCGCCGCGGCGTTGAGCGTGCCGTCGAGCGTGTTGTGCAGCGTGTTGCCCCGTCCATCGACCGCGGCGCTGCCGGCGAGGCGCAGGATCTCGACGTGGTCGGGAAGCTCGTAGGCGATCGAGGAGCGCACCTCGTCCTTCGTCGAAAGCTCGCCGCCCTCGGCGAGGACGCCGTGATCGATCACGCGGTCGCCGGCGTTGTCGACGACGAAGACGTCGTTGCCGGAGAAGCCGACCATCGTGTCCGCGCCAACGCCGCCGTCGATGACGTTGGCGGGGATCGTGGGGTCGGAAGGCGTTGCACGCGAGCCCTCGAGGTAGTTGTCGAGCGCGTTGCCCGTGCGCTGCCGCGTGCCGGGCAGGATCGCCGCGCCGCCCTCGCTGCTGCGCAGGTTCTCGACGTGGTCGGGGAGCGTGTAGGCGAGCCAGTTAGGGCCCGAGAGCACGACGGTGTCGTTGCCCTGCCCGGCCGCCTCGACCACCTGCCCGCCGACGGTGTCGAGCAGGTGGTAGGTGTCGTCCCCTGCGCCGCCGGTCATCACCGCGTAGCCCATGCTGCCGCCGGAAGGCGCGTACAGCGGCGTGCCGTCGGCGCCGAAGTACGCGCCGGGGCCGTTGAACGTGTTGTTGCCGGCGTTGCCGGTCAGGTGGCTGACTGCGTTGCCCGGGTTCGCCCAGGCGCCGGCGTCGACGAAACCCGTGAGCACGAGGCGCTCGACGTTCGGGCGCAGTGCGTAGCCGATCGACGAGCGCACCGTGTCGTCGCCGGCGTTCGCGGACTCGGCGATCGTGTCGTCGGCGTGGTCGACGACGAACGTGTCGTTGCCGGCGGTGCCGGTCATCGCGTTCGGCGTTCCGCTCGCCGTGCGCGCGAGGATCGCGGCCTCGTTCCAGACCGTGCCGTCGGCGAAGCGGATCGCCTCGACCTTGTGGTCTGCGGGCAGGTACTCGTCGCGGCCGAGCTGGTGGTTGTAGACGCGGTCGAACGCGACGAAGTGCCCGCGCACCCGCAGCTGCGCCGCCGTCTGCGCGACGGCGACGACGAGGTCCTGCCCGTCGCGGTGCAGCGTGACGTCGGCGGGGGCGATGCCGGCGCCGAGCTCGACGACGTCGACTTCCGCTGCGCCGCCCTCGGGAATCAGGAACGCCTCCTCGACGGCGTCGCGGCCGGCGCCGAGGCCGTAGACGTAAGTGTCGGCGCCAACGCCGCCGATCAGCGTGTCGTCGCCAGCACCGCCATCGAGGCGGTCCGCGCCGGGGCCGGCATCGATGCGGTCGCTGCCGGCGCCCGCGAGGACCGTGTCGTCGCCTGCGCCGGCGAAGACGACGTCGTCGCCGTTCAGGCCGACGAGCCTGTCGTTGCTCGGCGAGCCGTAGGTGACGCGCTGCCGCGGATTGGCGACGAAGCTCGGCGACGACCCTGTCCCCGTGGCCACGCGCGCGACGGCGTCGGCGTGCGCAAGCGTAGTGCCGTCGTCGAAGCGGAACTGCTGCACGGCGCCGTTCATGCCGCCGTGGATCACCACGCGCGTTGCGGACGCGGCGACTTCCACGACCAGGTAGGTGTCGACGCCCGCCGCGTCGATGCCGCGACGGAACGTGAGGTCGTCGGCGGTGATCCCGTCCTCGAACTCGACGATGTTCGCGCCCTCGGCGTCGACGATCACATCCTCGGCGCCGTCGTTGCCGATGCGGTAGACGTCGCTGCCGGCGCCGCCGAGCAGGTGATCGCGTCCCGTACCGCCGATCAGCGTGTCGTCGCCTTCCTCGCCGTACAGCAGATCCTCGCCCGCTCCGCCGTCCAGCAGGTCGTTGGCCGCGCCGCCCGCGAGCATGTCGTTGCCGGTCTCGCCGGCCAGCGCGTCGTCGTCGGCCTCGCCCCAGATGCCGTCGTCGCCCGCGCCGCCGTAGGCCGTGTCCATACCGGTGCCGCCGACGAGCTGGTCCGCGCCGCTGCCGCCGACGAACCT
>JAOUIA010000033.1 GCA_029884335.1 Betaproteobacteria bacterium | reverse complement strand
TCCGGGTTGCGGTCCGGATGGTGCTTCATCGCGAGCTTCCGGTAGGCCTTCTTGAGGTCCTCCTCGGATGCGTCGCGGTTGACGCCCAGCACCTGGTAGTAGTCGCGCTTCGCCAATTAGCTCACCCTCACGGCTTCCCAGCACTCACGAAACGCGAACGGCCGGATCGAGCGCCGCCGCAAGGCGATCGCTCCGATCCGGCCGGATACCGCGTCGCGACCGCGACGCAGTATCGCTACTTGTTCCGGTCCTTGACCTCGGTGTACTCCGCGTCGACGACGTTCTCGTCGGCCTTCGCCGCGCCCGCGCCCGCACCGCCCGCAGCGCCTGCGCCCTGCGCTCCCGCGGCGCCGGCTTGCGCGCCGGCCGCCTGCTGCGCGGCGTAGACCGCCTCGCCGAGCTTCTGCGCCGCCGACTGCAGCGCCTCCGCCTTCGCGTCCAGCGTCTCCTTGGCGGCGTCGGGCTGCTTGAGCGCCTCCTCCGCGTCCTTCACCGCGGCCTCGATCCTCGCCTTCTCGTCGGCGGCGACCTTGTCGCCGTACTCGCCGAGCGACTTCCTGACGCTGTGCACCAGCGCGTCGAGCGCGTTGCGCGACTGCGCGAGCTCGAAGCGCTTGTGGTCCTCGGCCTTGTTCGCCTCGGCGTCCTTGACCATGCGCTCGATCTCGCCTTCCGAGAGCCCCGAGTTCGCCTTGATCGTGATCTTGTTCTCCTTGCCCGTCGCCTTGTCCTTCGCGTTGACGTGCAGGATGCCGTTCGCGTCGATGTCGAACGTGACCTCGATCTGCGGCATGCCGCGCGGCGCCGGGGGGATGCCCTCGAGGTTGAACTGGCCGAGGCTCTTGTTGCCGCCGGCCATCTCGCGCTCGCCCTGCAGCACGTGGATCGTCACCGCGCCCTGGTTGTCGTCGGCGGTCGAGAACACCTGCTGCGCCTTGGTCGGGATCGTCGTGTTCTTCTGGATGAGCTTGGTCATCACGCCGCCGAGCGTCTCGATGCCCAGCGACAGCGGCGTCACGTCGAGCAGCAGCACGTCCTTGCGCTCGCCCGCCAGCACCGAGCCCTGGATCGCCGCGCCGACCGCAACCGCCTCGTCGGGGTTGACGTCCTTGCGCGGCTCCTTGCCGAAGAAGGCCTTCACGGCGTCCTGCACCTTCGGCATGCGCGTCATGCCGCCGACGAGGATCACGTCGTGGATGTCGGACATCGACACGCCCGCGTCCTTCACCGCGATGCGGCACGGCCCGATCGTGCGCTCGATCAGCTCCTCGACGAGGCTCTCGAACTTCGCGCGCGTGATCTTCATCGACAGGTGCTTCGGGCCCGAGGCGTCCGCCGTGATGTACGGCAGGTTGATCTCGGTCTGCTGCGTGGACGACAGCTCGATCTTAGCCTTCTCGGCGGCGTCCTTGAGCCGCTGCAGCGCGAGCACGTCGTTCTTGAGGTCGACGCCCGACTCCTTCCTGAACTCGGTGACGACGTAGTCGATGACGCGCTGGTCGAAGTCCTCGCCGCCGAGGAACGTGTCGCCGTTCGTGGAGAGCACCTCGAACTGCTTCTCGCCGTCGACGTCGGCGATCTCGATGATCGAGATGTCGAACGTGCCGCCGCCCAGGTCGTACACCGCGATCTTGCGGTCGCCCTTGCTTTGCTTGTCGAGTCCGAACGCGAGCGCAGCCGCGGTGGGCTCGTTGATGATGCGCTTCACCTCCAGGCCGGCGATGCGGCCGGCGTCCTTGGTGGCCTGGCGCTGCGAGTCGTTGAAGTACGCGGGCACGGTGATCACCGCCTCGGTGACTTCCTCGCCGAGGTAGTCCTCCGCCGTCTTCTTCATCTTGCGCAGCACTTCCGCCGAGACCTGCGGCGGGGCGACCTTCTTGCCGCGCACCTCGACCCAGGCATCGCCGTTGTCGGCGCGGACGATGCTGTAGGGCATCAGCGCGATGTCCTTCTGCACCTCCTTCTCCTCGAAGCGCCGCCCGATCAGCCGCTTGACGGCGTAGAGCGTGTTCTTCGGGTTGGTCACCGCCTGCCGCTTCGCGGGAGCGCCGACGAGGATCTCCCCGTCGTCCTGGTAGGCGACGATGGAGGGCGTCGTGCGCGCGCCTTCGGAGTTCTCGATGACCTTCGGCTGCCCGCCTTCCATGATGGCGACGCAGCTGTTGGTGGTGCCGAGGTCGATGCCGATGATCTTGGCCATGGTTTGCCTGGGTGGGTAGCGTGGTTCGGGATGCCTGGAAGGTGGGGGTGCCGCCCGGCGCCTTAAAGGGCGGCGTCAGCCTTCCGAGGGCTTGGCGACGGTCACCATCGCCGGGCGCAGCACCCGGTCGTTCAGCAGGTAGCCCTTCTGGATCACCTGGACGACCGTGTTGGCCGGCTGGTCGGACGGCACCATCTGCACCGCCTGGTGCTTGTGCGGGTCGAACTTCTCGCCCGCCGGAGCGACCTCGTCGATGCGGGCACGGGCGAATGCGCCGGCGAGCTGCTTGAGCGTCAGGTCGACACCGGTGCGCAGCTGCTCGGGGGTGGACTCGACGCCGAGGGCCTGCTCCAGCGAGTCCTTGACCGGAAGGAGGTCCTCGGCGAAGCGCTCGATCGCGAACTTGTGCGCCTTGGCGACGTCGGCAGCGGCCTGCTTGCGGACGTTCTCGGTCTCGGCGCGGGCGCGCATCCACGCATCCTTGAGCTCCGCGACCTCGGCCTGCGCCCTGGCGAGCTCTGCGGCGGGGTCGAGGGCCTCGGGGGTCCCGGCCGCGCCCTCCGGGGCGGGCGCTGCCGGCTCGGCGGCGGCGTTGGGTCCTTGATCCTGCATCGGGCGCGCTTCCTGTCGAGGTGCCTGAAACACCCCCGCACGTTGGGGAGCCAGCGTCCGATTTCAAGCGGAAAGGAGCGGAAATGAGGGCGAGACTCGCATTTCCGGATCCCGCGCCGGCAATTGGGGTCGGAAATGAGGGCCAGACCCGCATTTCCGCAACGGCACTTTGATCCTCACTCCCGCCGTCCGGCCGGCCGTGCCGCCGGGTGCGGAAAGTCGAGTCTGACCCTACTTTTCGGCGCCCAGGGCCCGGGCGCGTAGCTGCGTGGCCTCGCGGGCGGCGGGATCGGGAGGGGGGGCCAGCCAGCCCTGCAAGTGCCGCCACGCGAGGTCGGCCAGCGCGGCGATCCACACCGGGTGCTCGTTGACGCAGGGGATCACGTGGAACTCCCTGCCGCCCGCGCCCAGGAACGACGCCTTGCCCTCGATGCCGATTTCCTCGAGCGTCTCCAGGCAGTCGGACACGAACCCCGGGCAGGCCACGTCGACACGCCCCACCTTCTCCCGGGCGAGCGCGACGAGCGTGTCGGCCGTGTACGGCTGCAGCCACTCCGCGCGCCCGAAGCGGGACTGGAAAGTCGCCTGCCACTGCTTGCCGTCGAGGCCGAGTTCCGCGGCCACGAGCCGCGCGGTCTTGTGGCACATGCAGAAGTACGGGTCGCCCCGCTCGAGCGTGCGCCGCGGCAGGCCGTGGAACGAGAACAGCAGCCTGTCCGGCCGGCCGTTCTTCATCCAGTAGTCGTTGATCGACTGCGCGACCGCGCGCACGTAGCCGGAGTCGTCGTGGAATGCCTCGACGAAGCGCAGCCCCGGCACGCGCCGCACGCCGCGCAGGTGCCGCGCGACCTCGTCGAGCGTCGTCGCGGTCGTGCTCGCCGAGTACTGCGGGTACAGCGGCAGCACGAGCAACCGCTCGCAGTCCGCGGCGAAGAGGCGATCGATCGCCGACGCGATCGACGGGTTGCCGTAGCGCATGCCAATCTCGACCGGGCAGAGGTCGGCGGGCAGTCCGGCCTTCCTCAGCCGCTGGCCGAGGTAGCCCAGCAGCAGCGAGCGCTGGCGCGCGGAGTGCACGGCGAGCGGCGAGCCGTCCGTCGTCCAGATCGCCCGGTACTTGCGCGCCGAGGCCGCGGGGCGCACGCGCAGGATCACGCCGTGCAGGATCGGCTTCCAGATCGCGGCGGGAATCTCGACCACGCGCGGGTCCGACAGGAACTGCGCGAGGTAGCGGCGCACCGCCGACGGCGTGGGCTCGTCGGGCGTGCCGAGGTTGACCAGCAGCACGCCGACTTTGGGCGCGCGGTCGTGCGAGAAGGCGGCGCTCGGCAAGGGCTTCAGTCGGCGCGCTGCTGCGCGAGTGCGTTGGCGAGCAGCTTCGCAGTGACGTCGACGATCGGAATGACGCGCTCGTACGCCATGCGCGTGGGGCCGATCACGCCGACGGTGCCGATCACCTGCCCGTCGACCTCGTAGCGCGCCGTCACCACGCTCATCTCGTCGAGCGGCACCAGCCCCGACTCGCCGCCGATGTAGATCTGCACGCCCTGCGCTCGCTGCGACGCGTCGAGCAGATGCATCAGCGAGGTCTTCTGCTCGAACACCTCGAACAGCCGCTTGAGGCGGTCCATGCTCGTCACCAGGCCGCCCGAGAGCAGGTTGCCCTGCCCCGCGACGACCACGCTCTCGCCCGTCGAGAGCGCGCCCTCGCCGGCCTCCACCGCGGCGTTCATGAGCAGTGCGATGTCGCCGTGCAGCGCGCGCAGCTCCGCCGCGAGGCGGTGACGCACCTCGGGGAACGGCGTGCCGGCGAACTGCTGGTTGAACAGGTTCGTCGCCTCGACGAGCTCGGCGTGCGTGTACGCGCGCTCGGTGTGGAGCACGCGGTTCTGCACCTCGCCTTCGGGCGTGACGACGATGAGCAGCACGCGGCGCTCGGCGAGCCTGAGGAACTCGAGGTGGCGGAACGAGGCTTCGCGCCGCTTCGGCACGGCGACCACGCCCGCGAAGTGCGTGAGCTGCGACAGGAGCGAAGCCGCGGCCGCGACCAGCTCGGTCGGCCGCTCGGCGGTCAATTCGTCCTCGAGGCGGTGGATCTCGACTTCGCCGAGCGGCTGCACGACCATCAGGCTGTCGACGAAGAAGCGGTACCCCTTGGGCGTCGGGATCCGGCCGGCCGAGGTGTGGGGGCTCGCGATGTAGCCCAGCTCCTCGAGGTCCGCCATCACGTTGCGGATGGTCGCCGGCGACAGCTCGAGCCCGGACACCCGCGACAGCGCCCTCGAGCCGACCGGCTCGCCCTCGGCGATGTAGCGCTCGACGAGCGTCTTCAGCAGGTGGCGTGCGCGCGGGTCGAGCATTGCGGGACGATTCTATCCGAGCCGTCGGCATACCGGCCGCAGGGACGTCCGACCGGCCGATCCGGCACTCCGGCGAGCGTGTGGTTAAATCGCTGGGATGAAACGGCCCTCCACGCTCGCCGCGCTCGCTGCCCCCAGGGGGAGCGGCGTTCGCCCGGCGGCGAGGGGTGACTGCCGAGGCGGAGCAGGGGCCCCGCTGGCGGGGATGCGACCCGAGGCTGGCGCGAGGGCCAGCGGTCAAGAGGCATGCGCAGGCGACCGGGCCCATCGCCGGCCCGCGACGCGGAGCGCACAGGGATCTTCGCCCATGCGAATCACCGCGCCGGCGGACGCGCAGGTGCCCGCTACCCGCGACTGCCCGAAGAGGCCGGCGGGCCTGTGGCTTGCGGCGGCCCGGCGTCACTGACATGCCCGAGGCGCCCGACCGCTTTCCCCGCATCGCGCTGGTCGGCCGGCCGTCGAGTCCCGGTCTGGACGAGCCGCTGGCGCGGCTGGCAGCGTTCCTCGGCGCCCGCGGCCACCAGGTCGTCGTCGAGGCGGAGACCGCCGCGCAGGTCGACGGCGCGGCCTTCGCCAGCGTCCCGGCCGCCGAGATCGGCGCGCAGGCGGACCTCGCGATCGTGGTCGGAGGCGACGGCACGATGCTGTCGATCGCGCGGCGGCTGGCCGCGCTCGACGTGCCGATGATCGGCGTCAACCAGGGCCGGCTCGGCTTCCTCACCGACATCCCGCTCGCGCGCATGGAGTCCTCCCTCGAGGCGATGCTCGCGGGTCGCTACGTCGAGGAGCGGCGCACGCTGCTCGACGCGACGGTGACGCGCAACGGCGGGCAGGAGCGCGCGCTCGCGCTCAACGACGTGGTGATCAACCGCGGGTCGCTCGGCACGATGATCGACTGCGGCGTCGACATCGACGGCCGGCCGATGTTCACGATGCGCGCCGACGGCATGATCGTCGCCACCCCGACCGGCTCCACCGCGTACGCGCTGTCGGCCGGCGGGCCGATCGTCGCGCCCGGCGTGCCGGCCTGGGCGCTGATCCCGGTCGCGCCGCACGCGCTCACGCACCGGCCGATCGTCGTCGACGACACCACGACGATCCGCCTCACCGTGATCCGCGGCCGGGACGCCGCCGCGCACTGCGACGGGCAGGTGCGCTTCCCGCTCGCCGAGGGCGAAGGCGTGACGGTGAGGCGCGCGGCCTTCACCGCGCGCCTCCTGCATCCCGAGGGCCACGACTACTTCGCGATGCTGCGCCAGAAGCTGCACTGGAGCGAGACGCCCGACCGCCTGCGCGGCCCGTCCCACGACGCCTGACCCGCGCGAACGTCGCCGACGACAGCGATGCTGCGCAACCTAGCGATCCGCAACTTCGTCCTCGTCGACGCCCTCGACGTCGAGTTCGGCGCCGGCTTCGCCGTGCTGACCGGCGAGACCGGCGCGGGCAAGTCGATCCTCGTCGACGCGCTCGCGCTGCTGCTCGGCGACCGCTTCGAGCCGGGGCAGCTCCGCGCGGGCGCGCAGCGGGCCGAGCTGGCGGCGGCGTTCGCCACCGGCGACGAGCCGGGCGTCGCCGCCTGGCTCGTCGAGCACGAGCTCGCGGGCGACGCCGACGAGGTGCTGCTGCGCCGCGTGCTCGACGCGCAGGGACGCTCGCGCGCGTTCGTCAACGGCCACCCGGTCACGCTGGCGCAGCTCGCCGAGCTGGGCGAGCGCCTGGTCGACATCTTCGGGCAGAACGCGCACCAGTCGCTCGGGCAGGCGGCGGCGCAGCGCGCGCTGGTCGACGGCTTCGGCGGCTTTGCCATCCTCGCGCGCGAGACGGCCGACGCGTGGCGCAAGTGGCGCGTAGCTGTGGAGCGGCGCGACGCGGCGCAGTCGGCGGCGCGCGCGAGCGCGGCCGAGGTCGAGTTCCTGCGCGAGCGCCAACGCGAGCTGTCGGACCTCGACGTGTCGGCCGAGGAGTGGGAGGCGCTCAACGCGACGCAGTCCCGCCTCGCCAACGCGGCGTCGCTCATCGCCGCCGCGGGCGAAGGCGAGGCCCTGCTCGCCGAGAGCGACGACGCGATCGCGACGCGGCTCGCGCAACTCGTGCAGCGGCTCGAGGCGGCCGCGGAGCACGACGCCGCGCTGCGCGAGGTCGTCGCGCTGCTCGTGCCGGCGGCGATCCAGGTCGACGAGGCCGCGCGAATGCTGCGCGAGTACCGGCGACGCCTCGACCTCGACCCCGGAGAGCTCGCGCGCGTCGAGGAGCGCATCGCCGCGGTCCACGACGTTGCGCGCAAGCACCGCGTGAAGGCGGAGGCGCTGCCGGCGCTGCTCGCGGAGACCGAGGCGCGCATCGCCACCCTGCACGCGTCCGCCGATGCCAGCGGGCTCGCGCGCGCCGCGCAGCGCGCCGAGGCCGACTATCGCGCGCTGGCCGAGACGCTGTCGCACAAGCGCAGCCTGGCGGCGATGGAGCTGACGCACCGCGTCACCGAGGCGATGCAGTCGCTGGCGATGGACGGCGGGCGCTTCGAGGCCGCCGTCGTGCCGCTCGCCGAGCCGGCGAGCTTCGGGCTCGAGAGCGTCGAGTTCCGCGTGGCCACGCACCCGAAGCAGCCCTCGGGGCCGCTCGCCCGCGTGGCCTCGGGCGGCGAGCTGTCGCGCATCGCGCTGGCGATCCAGGTGGTCGCGAGCGAGGTCGGCGACACGGGCACGCTCGTCTTCGACGAGGTCGACGCCGGCATAGGCGGCGCGGTGGCCGCCACGGTGGGCCGGCTCATGCAGTCGCTCGGCTCGCGCCGCCAGGTGCTGTGCGTCACGCACCTGCCGCAGGTCGCGGCATTCGCCGACGCGCACTTCCGCGTGACCAAGGACGGCGACGGCGACGCCGTGACGAGCCGCGTCGAGCGCCTGTCGCGCGCGCAGCGCCTCGAGGAGCTGGCGCGCATGCTCGGCGGCAGCGAGGTCACCGCGAAGACGCGCGCGCACGCGAAGGAGCTCTATGAGCAGCACCGCCGCGCACAGGAGAAGTGACGTGACGATCGCCCTGTTCGGCGCGACCGGCCGCACCGGCCGCCGCGTGCTCGACCGCCTGCTCGCGCAGGGACGCAAGGTGCGCGCGCTCGCGCGCGACCCCTCCCGGCTGCCCGCGCACGCGAACCTGACCGCGATCGCCGGAGGCACGCACGACGCCGCGGCGGTGGAGGGCGCGGTGCGCGGCGCCGAGGCGATCGTCGTGTGCCTCGGCATGGACGACATCGCGCGGCCCTCCACCGCGTTCTCGGACGGCGTGCGCGCGATCGTCGCCGCCGCGAAGGACGCGGGCGTGCGGCGCATCGTCGCGATCGCGTCGGCCGGCGCGCTTCCCGACCCGCGCGGGGGGCTCGCGAGCGAGCACGCCGCACCCGGCCCCTACACGAACGTCAACGCCGAGCACGCGCGCAACTACCGCACGCTGGCGGCCTCGGGGCTCGACTGGACGCTGATGTGTGCCGTCGACCTCGTCGACGACGTGCCGGCGGGCAACGCGCGCCGCGCCTACGAGACGCTGCCGGCAGGCGGGACGCTGACCGGCTACGACGACCTCGCGGCGGCGATCGTCGAGCTGCTGGACGAGCCGGAGTCGTACGGCAAGCGCGTAGGGATCGTCAGCGTGCGCCGCACCCTCACCCCCGACCCCTCTCCCGCCTGACGGCGGGCGAGGGGAGACGAAGGCCCCTCACCCCTGCCCCTCTCCCGCCTGACGGCGGGCGAGGGGAGACGAAGGCCCCTCGCCCCCGCCCCTCTCCCGCCTGACGGCGGGCGCGGGGGTGAATGCTCAGTCGACGCGCGCGCCGGATTCCTTCGCCACCTTCGCCCACTTCGCGATCTCGGCCTTCACGAAGGCGCCGAACTCGGCGGGCGAGTTCCCGCCGGGAGACGCGCCCTGCTGGGCCCAGACGTCGCGGATGGTGGCCGTCTGCATCGCCTTGTTCACCTCGATCTGCAGCTTGGCGATGACCTCCGGCGGCGTGCCCGCGGGCGCCCAGATGCCGTACCACGTGGTCACGAAGTAGTTCGGCACGCCGGCCTCCTGCGCCGTCGGCACGTCGGGGAAGGCAGGCGAGCGCGCGGCCGTCGTGACGGCGAGCGGGCGCAGCTTGTTGCCGCGGATCTGCGGCGCGCTCGACCCCATGCCGTCGAACATCATGTCGACCTGCCCGCCGAGCAGGTCCTGCATCGCAGGACCCGCGCCCTTGTACGGCACGTGGTTGATCTGCGTGCCGGTCAGCGTCTTGAACAGCTCGCCGGCGAGGTGGTGCGACGTGCCGTTGCCCGCCGAGCCGTAGTTGAGCTTGCCGGGGTTCGCCTTCGCGTAGTCGACGAGCTCGCGCAGCGTGTTCGCGGGCACCTTCGGGTGCAGCACGACGACGTTGGGGACGAGGGCCACCAGCGTCACCGGGACCAGGTCCTTCTCGAGGTCGTAGCCCAGCTTCGAGTAGACGCTGACCGCGATCGTGTGGTGCACCGCGCCGACGAGAAACGTGTAGCCGTCGGCGGGCGACTTCGCGACGTGCTCGGCGCCGATCGTGCCGCCCGCGCCGCCGCGGTTGTCGATGACGAACTGGTGGCCGAACTGCTGCGACAGCTGCGCGGCGAGCGGCCGCGCGAAAGCGTCCGTGCCGCCCCCGGCGGGGAACGGGCTGACCAGGCGCACCGGCTTGTTCGGCCAGGACTGCGCGGACGCGAGCGCCGGCGCGAGCACGGCGAGCGCAAGGGCGCGGCGCGCCCACGTCATGAGCATGGACATCACTCCTCCTGGAAAGTGTTTTCGGCCGGCGCGGTGGCCCCCGTCCTGGCCTGTGGCATTGCCGCGCTGCGTAGTGTGGAGCGTTCCCGCCGGATCGGCAACGCTCGCGCGCGGCCCTCCCGGCCGGCGGCGCTCAGCGGGAACGCGAGGCGGTGCTCTTGAACGACCCGCGCACCGGCGCGGCGGCGGAGCGCGCAGGGGCGCTGGTGGCGCCCCGGGGCACGGCGGCCCGGATCGCCGCCTTGAGCGGCAGCGCGCTGCCCGTCTCCAGCCAGTGCTTGACGCGCTCGGCGTCGCCCAGCCGCGTGAACTTGCCCACCGAGTCGAGCAGCACGATCACCACCGGCTTGCTCGCGACGTTGGCGAGCATCACGAGGCAGCGACCGGCCTCGCGGATGTAGCCGGTCTTCTGGAGCAGGATCTCCCAGCTGCCGGAAGCGACCAGCCGGTTCGAGTTGTTGAAGCCGACGATGCGCCCGGTGGAATCCACCTCGACGAACGCCGACGGCGTGGTCGAGTACTCGCGTATCAGCGGGTACTGCGCGGCGGCGGTGACCATCGTCGCGAGGTCGTTCGCCGTGGAGACGTTGCGCGGCGACAGGCCCGTCGGGTCGGCGAAGCGCGTGCGCGCCAGGCCCAGGGATACCGCCTTCGCGTTCATCGCCGCGACGAACGCGGGCAGGCCGCCGGGGTAGTGGCGCGCAACGGCCGAAGCGGCGCGGTTCTCCGACGACATCAGCGCCAGCCGCAGCATCTCGCGTCGCGGCAGCTGCGTGCCAAGCCCGAGCCGCGAGCGCGTGCCCTTCAGGTAGTCGAAGTCGTCGATGCCGACGGAGATCAGCTCGTCGAGGGGCTGGCCGGCGTCGAGCGCGACCATCGCCGTCATCAGCTTGGTCAGCGACGCGATCGCGGTGACCTCGTCGGCGGCCTTCGCGTAGATCGGCTGGCCGGTCACGGCGTCGCGGACGAGCGCATTCGCCGACGCGAGTTGCAGCTTGGCCGGATCGGGATCCTGCGCCGCGGCGGCGATGCCCGCAACGCAAGCAAAAACAAGGGCGAGGAAGCGCTTGATCATGTGCAACGCGAAGGAACCGCGTTTATAGCACGGTTTCCCGGGGGAATGGCAATCCCCTCGCCGGCTCAACGGGTTGGCGGCGTCCCGCGGCCGACGGCCGGCGGCTGCCGCGGAGGGGAGGCCGAGCTTCCGGCGTCAGGGCCCCCCGCCCGGCGCCCCGTCCTCGGCCTCCTCCAGCGCCGCGCGCGTGCGGAGCGCCTCGTCCTGCTGCAGCTGCCACATGCGCGCGTAGGTGCCGCCTGCAGCGAGCAGCGCGAGGTGCGCCCCGCGCTCGACGATCCGCCCGTGTTCCAGCACGAGGATCTCGTCGGCCTCGACGACCGTGGACAGGCGGTGCGCGATGGTGAGCGTGGTGTGCTCGCGCGCGATCGCCCGAAGCTCCGCCTGGATCGCCTTCTCCGCGCGCGAATCGAGCGCCGAGGTCGCCTCGTCGAAGATGAGGATCGTCGGACGCTTGAGGATCGCGCGCGCGATCGCCACGCGCTGCTTCTCGCCGCCGGAAAGCTTGAGGCCCCGCTCGCCGACCGGCGTCGCGTAGCCGTCCGGCAGCCGGCTCACGAAGTCGTGGATCTGCGCGAGCTGCGCCGCGGCGACGATCTGCCCGCGCGTCGCGCCGGGCCTCCCATAGGCGATGTTGTACTCGATGGTGTCGTTGAACAGCACCGTGTCCTGCGGCACGATGCCGATCGCCGCGCGCACGCTCGCCTGCGTGGCGCCGCGCAGGTCCTGGCCATCGATCGCGATGCGCCCGCCGAGGGGCTCGTAGAAGCGGTAGAGCAGCCTGCCGAGCGTGGACTTGCCGGAGCCCGACGGCCCGACGACCGCCACCGTGCGGCCCGCGGGAATCGTGAACGAGACGTCGAACAGGATCTGCCGCCCGGGCTCGTAGGCGAAGTCGACGTGCTCGAAGCGCACCTCGCCGCCGGCGAGCGCCAGCGGTCGCGCGTCCGGCGCGTCGCGGATCTCGGCGTGCTCGTCGAGCAGGCCGAACAGCCGCTCCATGTCGGCGAGCGCCTGCTTGATCTCGCGATAGAGCACGCCGAGGAAGTTGAGCGGAATGTAGAGCTGGATCATGAACGCGTTGACCAGCACGAGGTCGCCGATGGTCATCGTCCCCTCGACGACGCCCGCCGTCGCGCGCCACATGATCAGCGTCACCGCCACCGCGATGATCGCGCTCTGCCCGATGTTGAGCGCGGAAAGCGAGGTCTGGCTGACCACGGCGGCCTTCTCCCAGCGCTGCAGGCTCTCGTCGTAGCGGGCCGCCTCCCACGCCTCGTTGCCGAAGTACTTGACCGTCTCGTAGTTGATGAGGCTGTCGATCGCGCGCGTGTTCGCCTTGCTGTCGAGCTCGTTCGCCGTGCGCCGGAACGCCGTGCGCCACTCGGTCAGGGCGACGGTGAAGGCGATGTACGCGGCCAGCGCGACGAGCGTGATGGCGATGAACGTCCAGTCGTAGCGGGCCACGAGGATCGCGCACACCAGCGCGATCTCGACCAGCGTGGGCAGGATCGAGAACAGCGCGTACTGGATCAGCGTGGCGATGCCGCGCTGCCCGCGCTCGACGTCGCGCGTGAGCCCGCCGGTCTGCCGCGCGAGGTGGAAGCGCATCGACAGCGCGTGCAGGTGGCGGAACACCTGCAGCGCGACCTTGCGCACCGCGCGCTGCGTGACCTTGGCGAACAGGAACTCGCGCAGCTCGGTGAAGATCGTCGTGGACAGCCGCAGCGCGCCGTAGGCGACCAGCAGCAGGAGCGGCACGGCGAGCAGCGCCGCGTCGCGGTCGAGCCCGTCGACGATCTCCTTCATCACCAGCGGGACGCCGACGTTGGCGAGCTTCGCCGCCACCAGGCACGCCAGCGCGGCGACGACCCGCCCGCGGTGCTCCCACAGGTAGGGCAGGATCAGGCGCGTCGTGGCCCAGTCCCCCCGCGCGGTGCGCCCCACGCCGCGGTCGGCGGGAAGCGGGCCGCTCACGCCCTGGCCCCGCACGCTACTTTCTCCCCCGCGTGATGCGCGTGATCGTCTCGCCGAAGCCGCGGCGGTGGTGGCGGCGGCGGCCGCTCCACCACTCGTTGCCGCCATAGCCCAGCATGCCCATCGCCACGCGCACGCACCCGTAGGCCACCCAGCACAGCCCCTTGGCCAGCGGCGAGCGCGCCGCCCAGTGCTGCGGCCCGACGCGCCGCGCGCCGGCCTGCACCATCTGCATGAGCTCGAGGCGCAGTTCGCCGGCGAAGCCCGCGTCGCGCACGAACATGTTCGCCTCGCGCGACATCAGCAGCGAGTACGGGTCGATGTTCGACGACCCCACGGTCGCCCAGCGCCCGTCGACCACGGCGACCTTCGCGTGCAGGAAGGAGCGGTGGTATTCCTCGATCGCGATGCCGCCGGCGAGCAGCTGGCCGTACAGCGCGCGCGAGGCGTAGTGCAGCAGCCGGTACTCGACGCGGTGCTGCAGCAGCAGCGTGACCTGCACGCCGCGCGCCGCGGCAACGATGAGCGCGCGGCGGAACCGGATGCCGGGGAAGAAGTACGCGCACGCGACGACGATCTCCTTCTTCGCGGTGCGGATGGCGGCGAGGTAGGCGCGCTCGATGTCGCGCCGGTGCGAAAGGTTGTCGCGGATGGTGAACTTCGCCGTCTGCCCGCCCGCGCGGGGGACGTGGTGCGGCTCGGGGAACAGCGGCACCTCGCGCGTGCGGAACTGCACCAGCTCGCACAGCGCCCACACGCGCGCCGTGGCGTGCACGATCCCGGCCACGGACGGCCCCTCGACGCGCACCGCGAAGTCGACGCGCGGCGGTCGGTGGCCCGGCGTGTTCATGTCGTCGATCAGGTTGATGCCTCCCACGAAGCCGACGCGGCCGTCGACGTGCGCGATCTTGCGGTGCAGCCGCCGCAGCCGGTGCGAGCGGAACTGCCACGGCGCCACCTCCGGCCGGTAGCGCAGCAGCCGCACGCCGCCCTCGACGAGGTAGCGCTCGAGCGACCCCGTGAGGTAGTGCTTCGCGCCCCAGCCGTCGACCAGCACGCGCACAGCCACGCCGCGGCCCGCGGCCTCGACCAGCGAGCCTGCGACCGCGCGCCCCGACGGATCGTCGGCGAAGATGTACGTCTCGATCCAGACCTCGGAGCGCGCCTCGTTCACGGCCTCCATCAGCGCCGGAAAGTACTCCGCGCCGCTGCGCAGCAGCCGCAGGGCGTTGCCCGGCCGGAACCGGTTCACGAGCGGTTTCGTCGGAAAACGCGGGCGAAGATCGTGCCCGCGTTTTCCGACGAGCCGTAGTCATGGCGGCGGCTTCGGGCGGCCGTGCGCCGCCGCCCCGGACGGCCACGCAACAACGAGCGCGACGCCAACGATGTGCCCATTTCGGCGCGCTGGCCCGATGAACCTTACGCGCCGGCGCGCTTCGGCGCGCGCCGTGGCCGCGTCTCGAAGGTCGCCGCCAGCGCGGCATGGTCGGAAATGCGCGCGGCCGGGAACGCGCAGTGGACGTGCGCCTCGACGACGGCGAGCCCTCGCGCGTAGATGCGGTCGAGGCGGAACACCGGCATCATCGAGGGGAAGGTGCGCGCCGGCCGCCCCTTCACCGCCTCGAACACCTCGACGACGCCCAGCTGGTCGACGAGCGTGCGGTTGGCCCGGTGCCGCCAGTCGTTGAAGTCGCCCGCGATCACCAGCGGCGCGCCTTCGGGCACGGTGGCGCGGATGCGCTCGCACAGCGCGCGCACCTGCCACTCGCGGCCGCGCTCGAACAGGCCGAGGTGCACGTTGATGCAGTGCAGGTCCGGCAGGCGCTCGCCCAGCTGCACCACGCAGTGCAGCATGCCGCGCGACTCGAACGGGTGCGCCGAGATGTCCTCGTTCTCCTGCGCGACGATGGGGAAGCGCGACAGCAGCGCATTGCCGTGGTGGCCGTCGCGGTAGGTCGCGTTCTTGCCGTACGCGATCTCCGTCCACCGCTCGCCGGCGATGTACTCGTGCTGCGGCTTGCGCGGCCAGTCGTGGTAGCGGCCGGCGTGGCGCTCGTGCACTCCGACCACTTCCTGCAGGAACACGAGGTCGGCGTCCAGCCCCTCGAGACGCTCGCGCAGCTCGTGAATCACCACGCGGCGCTTGAAGTGCGAGAAACCCTTGTGGATGTTGTAGGTGGCGACGGTGATGCGCACGTGGTCGGGGCCGGGGATCGCAACGCGATCCCCAATGGTAGCGAAACGCGGCTCGCCTGCTCAGCCGCGCTGCGCGGGCGCCGCCTCGCCGCCGGCCAGGTTGCGCAGCTCGCGCAGCGCTACCGAGAGCATCGCGAGGTCGGGCTCGGGAGCGGACTTCACCTCCTCGACGACGCGCGCGGCACGATCGCGCGCGGCCCGGCTTGCCGCTTCCCACGCCCCGATGCGCTCCTGCGCCGAGCCGACGGTGCGGTGCGCCAGCACGTCGCGAGTCAGCGCACGCTGCAGGCCGGCGACGTCGTCGCGCAGCGCGTTGCGCGCCAGCGCCTGCCAGTGTCCCGGCGCCGCCAGCGCGCCCGCGCGGCCCGCGAGCCAGTCCAGGCCGAGGCGGTGGCCGAGACGGAAGTAGACCTCCGCCACGTCCGCGACGTCGCGGCCGAGCGCCTGCGCGACCTCGGCGACGTCGAGCGCGCCGCCCATCGCATCGAGCGCCGCGACGCGCTGCGCGAGCGCCTCCGGCACGCCGGCCTCGCGCAGCGCCTGCGCGCGCGCCGACGTGTCGTCGCGCGCCGCGCCTTCGAGCATGCCCGCCACGCGCTCCTGCAGCGTCGCCACCGCCGGGGCGAACGCGGCGATCGTCTCGCCCATGCCGGCGGCGAGCCTCGGGCTGCGCAGGAACCAGAACGCGCCGCGCGAAGCGAGGCGACCGGCGTCGATCAGCATGCGCGCCTGCACGTCGTCGGCGACAACGTTGTCCAGCGCCTCGACGTCGCGCCACAGCCCGGAAAGACCGTACACCTCGCGCGCCAGCAGGTGGGCGCGCACCACCTCGGCGGGGTGCGCGCCGGTCGCCTCGGCGGCGCGGTGGACGAACGTGGGCCCGACGCGGTTCACCGTCTCGTTGACGACCACCGTCGCGATGATCTCGCGCTTGAGCGGGTGGCGCGCCATCGTGTCGGCGTAGCGCTCGCGCAGCGGCGCGGGGAAGTAGTCGACGAGCGCCCGTGCCACCCAGGGGTCGTCGGGCAGCGGCGAGGCGAGCACGACGTCGTACAGCCAAAGCTTGGCGTACGCCAGCACCACGGCGCGCTCAGGCGTCGTGAGCCCCAGGCCGGCGGCGGCGCGCTCGGCGAGCGCCTCCTCGGAGGGCAGGAACTCGATGGCCCGGTCGAGGCGCCCTTCGCGCTCGAGGAAGCGGATGAAGCGCGCGTAGTCGTCGAGCAGCTTCGCCGCGACCTGCCCGCCGACCGCGAGCACCTGCGTCTGCTCGTAGTTGTCGCGCAGCACCAGCGCGGCGACGTCGTCGGTCATGCTCGCGAGCAGGTCGTTGCGCTGGCGAAGCGTCAGCGCGCCCTCCGCGACCGGGATCGCGAGCAGGACCTTGATGTTGACCTCGTGGTCCGACGTGTCCACGCCGGCGGAGTTGTCGACCGCGTCGTTGTTGAGCCGCCCGCCGCGAAGGGCGTACTCGATGCGGCCGCGCTGCGTGAGCCCCAGGTTGCCGCCCTCTGCGACGACCTTGCAGCGCAGCTCGCGAGCGTCGATGCGCACCGCGTCGTTGGCCCGGTCGCCCGCGTCGGCGTGGCTCTCGTCGTGCGCCTTCACGTAGGTGCCGATGCCGCCGTTGTAGAGCAGGTCGACGGGAGCGCGCAGGATCGCCGAAATCAGCTCGGCAGGCGCGAGCTGCTCCGCATCGATGCCCAGCGCGGCACGGGCCTGCGGCGAGACCGGGATCGACTTCGCCGAGCGCGGCCACACGCCGCCGCCGGCGCTGATCAGCTTCGTGTCGTAGTCGGCCCAGCTGGAGCGCGGCAGGTCGTAGAGTCGCCTGCGTTCGGCCAGCGACGCCGCCGGATCGGGGTCGGGATCGAGGAAGACGTGACGGTGGTCGAACGCCGCGACGAGCTTCACGTGCGGCGAGAGCAGGAGCCCGTTGCCGAACACGTCGCCCGACATGTCGCCGATGCCGACGACGGTGATCGGCTGCGACTGCGTGTCGACGCCCATGCCGCGGAAGTGGCGCTTGACCGCTTCCCACGCGCCGCGCGCGGTGATGCCCATCTTCTTGTGGTCGTAGCCGACCGAGCCGCCGGAGGCGAACGCGTCGCCGAGCCAGAAGCCGTACTCGGCGGACACGGCGTTCGCGTAGTCGGAGAACGCCGCCGTGCCCTTGTCCGCGGCGACCACGAGATAGGGGTCGTCGCCGTCGTGGCGGCGCACGTCCGGCGGCGGCACGATGCCCGCGGGCGTGCGGTTGTCGGTGAGGTCGAGCAGGCCGCGGAGATAGTCCTTGTAGCAGGCCACGCCCTCGGCAAGGTAGGCGTCGCGCTCCGCCGGGGAAGGCGCGCGCTTGAGCACGAAGCCGCCTTTCGAGCCGACGGGCACGATCACGACGTTCTTCACCATCTGGGCCTTGACCAGCCCCAGCACCTCGGTGCGGAAGTCCTCGGGACGGTCCGACCAGCGCAGGCCGCCGCGCGCCACGGGCCCGCCGCGAAGGTGCACGCCCTCGAAGCGCGGCGAGTAGACGAAGATCTCGAACTTCGGCCGCGGCGGCGGCATGCCCGGCACGCGAGCCGGGTCGAGCTTGAACGAGAGGAACGCCCGGCGCGCGCCGGAGGCGTCGCGGCGCCAGAAGTTCGTGCGCGTGGTCGCGAGGATCAGCGCGACGTACTGGCGCAGCACGCGGTCCTCGTTGAGGTTGGCCACCTTCTCCAGCGCGAGCTCGATCGCGCGGACCTGCCGCCTCTCGGTCTCGGCGTCGGCGGCCGACGGATCGAAGCGCAGGCGAAAGAGGCGGACGAGCTGCGAGGCGATCGCCGGGTGCGCCGCGAGCGTGGCCTCGACGAACGCCTGCGACAGCGGGAAGCCGAGCTGCCGCGAATAGCGCGCATAGGCGCGCAGCACGGTCACCTCGTCGGCGGAGAGCCGCGCGGCGAGCACGAGGCGGTTGAAGTCGTCGCTCTCGACCTCGCCGCGGAACACGCGGGCGAACGCCTCCTCGAACAGCGCGCGCGCCTCGTCGACGTCGAGGTCGGCGCCGGCGGCCTGCAGGCCGTAGTCGTGCAGCCAGGTGCGCGCAGCACCCTCCGGCGAGACGCGGTAGGGCCGCTCCTCGGTCACCGTGAGGCCCATGCGCTCGAGCATCGGCAGCGCCTGCGACAGCGTGACCGGGCCGCCCGCCTTCGCGAGCTTGAAGCGCAGCTGCCCGGGCGCGGCGTCGACCGGACGGTAGAGGTTCATCGCGGCCTCGCCGGTGGCGAGCGCCCGCTCGACCAGCTCGATGTCGGGCACCGCCGCGCGCGCGGGGAAGTCCTCGCGGTAGGCCGCGGGAAACGCGTCGGCGTAGCGCTGCGCAAGCGGCGCGGCGCGCGCTTCGCCGAGCGCGCGGCCGAGCGCGTCGGCGAGGTCGTCCTCCCAGCGCCGCGAGGCCTCCGCGAGCCGTCTCTCCAGCGCGTCGCGGTCGATCTCGGGCACCTTCCCCGGCTGTGTGCGCACAGTGATCAGCACGCGCACCAGCGTGGATTCCGAGAGCAGCACCGCGAACTCCGCGCCGGTGCCGCGGAACGCCTCCTCGAGCAGCGTCTGCCAGCGGCGCCGCAGCTCGGTGGTGTAGCGCTCGCGCGGCGCGTAGATGAGGCAGGTGACGAAGCGCTCGTAGAGGTCGCGCCTCACGAACAGGCGGAAGCGCTGCCGGCCTTCGAGCTTGAGGATGCCGAGCGCGACCGCCGCGAGCTCGTCCTCGCGGATCTGGAACAGCTCGTCGCGCGGATAGGTGTCGAGGATGTTGACCAGCGACTTGTGCGCGTGGCTGCCGGGGGCGAAGCCGGTGCGGCCGAGGATGCGCGCGACCTTGCGCCGCAGCAGCGGGATGTTCTCGGGGATGGCGCTGTACGTGGCGGAGGTGTACAGGCCGATGAAGCGGTGCTCGCCGACGACCTTGCCCGCGGCGTCGAAGCGCTTGACGCCGATGTAGTCGAGATAGCCTGGGCGGTGGACGGTCGAGCGCGTGTTCGACTTCGTGATGACGAGCAGGCTCGGCGCGCGCGCGTGCTCGCGCAGGCTCGCGGGGAGCTGCGCGAAGGACACCGAGCGGCTCTCGCCGTCGCGCTCGCGCAGCAGCCCCAGCCCCGAGCCTTGCACGATCGCCAGCGCCGCGCCGTCGCCCGCGTCCGCGAGGTCGTGGCAGCGGTAGCCAACGAACGTGAAGTGGTTGTCGGCGAGCCACTGCAGGAACGCGCGCGTCTCGTCGACTTCCTCCTTCGGCTGCGGCAGCTTCGCGGCGGCGAGCTCGGCGTCGACGGCGAGCATTCGCTCGCGCATGGGCTTCCAGTCGCCCACGACGGTGCGCACGTCGCCCAGCACGCGCGCGACGTCGGCGGCGAGTCCGTTGCGCCGCGCCGGGTCGGCGATGCGGTCGACCTCGACGTGCATCATCGACTCGCGCCGCTCCTCGCCCGCGGCCGCGCGCGTCGCGCCGTCGCGCCGCACCGCGAGGATCGGGTGCGCGATGAAGTGCAGCGTGAGCTTCTGCCGGAGGATCTCCATCTGCAGCGAGTCGACCAGGAACGGCATGTCGTCGTTGACGATCTCGACGACCGTGTGCGTCGACTGCCAGCCGTGCTCCTCGACGGCAGGGTTGAACACGCGCACCTTCGGGCGGCCCGGCTCGCGCGCGGCGGCGAACTGCCACAGCGAGCGGACCGCCCCGTAGAGGTCGAGGACCTCGCGCTCGGCGACGTCCTCCGCGTCGATGCCGGAGAGGTAGGCGCGCGCGAACGCGAGAAGCCCTTCGCGCTCGGCTTCGGGCGCGCGCTCGCGGATCAGCGCGAGCGCGCCGTCGATGCGTTCGCGGGTGGCGGCGTCGATGCTGGCGGTCATGAGGATCTCCCAGAGCGAATCGTGCGCAGCGTACGCAGCTGCGGCACCGACCCGCCCGCCCGGCGGGACCGAGCGGCGCGTCCATGCGCCATGTTAGCGAACAAATAGAGGACAGACCCCCATTCAGAGCAAATAGGGGACAGACCACGATTACGCCGCAACCCGACCAAACGGCCGATGACGGAGTGACACGTTACCGGTAGAGCCGTTCGGGAATGCTTTGACATGGGGCAGGCCCGCCCCTGCCTCGCCGTGCCCGCCGCCAACCCGCCGGCGTACCGCTGCATCTCATCCAGCGCGGCAACAGTGGCAAGTCGTGGTCTGTCCCCAAATGAGCGTGCGCTCAAGCCCGAGCGGCGGCCATCGCGCTGACGGAGAGGCGACGGCCCGCTCGGGCTCTCGGGGGGCCAGCCTGCTCGGCCAGCTCGCCGCCCTGCGCGCGAGCGGTCCTGCGGCGACGCTTGCCGCGGGTCGCCCGCGGGAGAGCGAGCTAGCTGCCCACGGTCACCCGCAACTTGTCGATCTCGCGCGCAAGCCTCGAATCGGCCGTCGCAGCGATTCCCTTGGCGATGCCCGCGACCTCGGCCAGCGTAGTCCGCGCGAGCTCGTGGTCGCCCGCATCCAGCGCGGCGCGAACTTTCGAGCACAGCAGATGGGCCAGCTCGACGGGATCGTCGATCGCTCGCATCAGCGCCTCTCCCTCCCCGAGCACTTCCAGCGCTCTGGCGAAGCCCTCCGTCCTCCGCGCCAGTTCGCCGAGCAGACCCAGCGCCATGCCCTCGCCGAGACGATCGCCGGTCGCGCGGTTGATCCGCTGCGCCTGGTCCAGCCGGGCCTGCGCTTCGGCGAACCGACCCTCGGCGAGATCCAGCTCTCCGAGGTTCAGCAGCACGACCCCTTCGTGGATCCGGTTCGACGTTTCGCGATCGATCGCCAGCGCCTGCTCGAGACAGGCGCGCGCCTCGTCACGGCGTCCCAGATGGCAGTGCAGCAAGCCGATGTTGCCGAGCGCATAGGCCTCGACCACGCGGCTGCCGACCTCGCGGTGAATGGCGAGCGCCGCCTCGTGCCGTACTCGCGCCTCGTCGCTGTGTCCCTGATCGTCCAGCAGGTTGGCGAGATTGCCGAGCGCGATGCCTTCGGAGCGGCGATCGCCCACCTCCTGGAAGATCGCCAGCGCCGCTTCGTAGTGCTCCCGGGCTTCGTCCATCCGGCCCTGATGCCGGTTCAGGATGCCTAGACTGGCGCGCACCTGCGCGACGCCGTGCCTATGGCCGAGGGCGGTGAAGATCGCGAGGGCCGATTCGTGACAGGATCGCGACTGCGAGGCCTCCCCGCGCTGGTCGAGCAGATTGCCCAGGTTCTGCAGCACGGTCGCCTGGCCACGGGCGTTGCCGACTTCCCGATGAATGGCCAGGGCGGCTTCGAGATTCGTCCTGGCGCGGTCCATGCGACCCTGCTCGCGGTCGACATCGCCCAGCAGCCCGAGCGCGAGGCCCTCGCGGCGTCGGTCGCCGAGTTCGCGCGCCCTCGCCAGCGAATGCTCGAGGAGCGCACGCGAGTCGTCGATGCGACCCACGCGCAGAAGGACGTCGGCCATCGCGAACTCGACGTCGATCCGCGACCGCGCGGGGACGCCGTCGAGCGCGAGCACCTGCGAACCCAGCTCCAGGCACATCGCGAACGGTCCTTGCAGGTGCAGGACTTCCCAGATCGCCCGGTAGCTCGGCGCCGCCACTTCCGGATCGCATCGCTGGACCGCGCGCCGGCACGCCGCGATCAGGTTTTCGAGCTCGAAGGCCAGCGCCTGCCGGAGGCCGACGCCTTCGTGCGTTCCCAGCGCCGCGACGGCGTCGCTCGCCCCGTGCCGGGCGTAGCAGCGGCCGTGTCGCTCCTGCACGCGCCGCACCTCGTCCGCGCCGCCGAGCTGCAGCTTCTCGGCGGCGTACTCGTGGATGGACAGGTACATGCCGAAGTAAGGCTCGTCGAGGCTAAGCCGACCGTGGGCTTGCGCCGGCACCCAGAACCGCAGCAGGCTCTTGTCCACCAGGGACTGGACCGCATCCATCGGCGGCGGCGCCTCGGGCCAGGCGCGAAGGTCGAGTACGGCCTCGGCCGCCGCCAGCGTGAAACCGCCTTCGAACACAGAGCACTGCGCCAGCGCGTTCTGCTCCCAGGGCGCCAGCAGATCCCACGACCAGTCGATAGCCGCGCGCAGCGTCGCCTGCCTTTTCGCGGCGCCCTTGACCCCGGCGAGCAGCGCGAACCGGTCCTTCAGGCGCTCGACGATCTGCGCGGGCGACAGCACGCGCATTCGCGCGGCGGAAAGCTCGATGGCCAGCGGCAGCCCGTCGAGCAGCCTCGCCACCTCGGCCACGACGGAGCGATTGCCGTCGTCTACCTCGAACCCGGGCCGCTGCGCGCGGGCGCGGACCGCGAACAGCTCGATCGCCTCGCCATCCAGTCGCAGCGGCTCGACGACGAGCACCTGCTCGCCTTCGAGGTGCAACCGCTCACGGCTCGTGACCACGAACGCCGCCTCGCCGGCCCGGTCGAGCCATCGCCCGACCGTGGCGACTGCGTGCTGCTGAACCTGCTCGAAATTGTCGAGGATCAAAAGGCAGCGGCCGCGACCCGCGATGGCGTGCCCCAACTGCGCGGCGGGATCACCCTTGCCCAGCGGCACGCCAAGCGCCGAAGCCACGGCGAAGTAGATGCCGTCGAGGCCGCGGGCCTCGGAGAGGTCGCAGAAATACACGCCGCCGGGCCACTCGCCCAACCACGCCAGCGCGTAGCGGCGCGCAAGGCGAGTCTTGCCGGTACCTCCCGGCCCGAGGAGGCACAAGAGCCGCGTCCCCGCCTGCAGTTGCAGCGCCAGGCCCTGCAGCTCGGCGACGCGGCCGACGAACGCGTCGCGCTCCGGCGGCAGGTTGTGCCGCACCGTGCGCAGCGGCTGCCACAGCCCGTCGATGAGCAGGACGCGGTAGGCCTTGTCCGCCTCGGGCGGCGGCGTGAATGGAGCCTGCGCGTCGCCGATTTCGAAGAGCTCGACCGGGTCGTTCAGGCCCTTCAGGCGCCAGAATCCGTGCGACTCGATGCGAAAGCGGGTGTCGCCAAGGGCGCGCCGGGCGTCGGCCGTCAGCAGCGTCTGCCCGCCCAGGGCCGCGGCCATGGCCCGCGCGGCAATGGACACGCCGACGCCGTCCACCTCGAACCGCCTGGCGCCCAGCAGCACGTCGGCCGGGCTGTTTTCGCGCAACGTCACGGACCCGACGTGCACACCGGCGCGCGCCTTGAACGGCACGCCCAGCGCGGCCAGCGCACGGTGGTAGTCGATGGCGAACGCGGCGGCATCGGCGGCGGAGTCGAAGACCGCCATCAAGCCGTCGGTCTTGTCGACCTCGCGGCCGCGCCAGGTGCGCAGCAGGTCGCGCGCAGCACGGTCGTGCGCAACCCAGTGCGCCGTCATCACCGCATCGCCGACGGCCTCGGCGATGCGGGTGCTGTCGACGACGTCCGTCAGCAGCAGGGCGAGGAATTCGCTCAAGTCGTGCCTGGGTGCAGGGATGGAAGACGGGCGATCGGGGAAGCGCGGCGCGAAGGACGGAAGGGTCGACTGCGCGAAGGGGAGTATTTCGGATCAGCTTGCCGGAATCAAACCATGGGCTCCCGCGGCAAACGCCCTGTCGACCCGCCGGCGTCCGCTCACCCGGAATCGAATGGTCACCCGGCGACCAGGGAGATCCAGGCCGTGCCGATGACGAGAAACACGACCAGGAAGAAGACGGTGACAAACAAGCCGAGCCGGTAGAGTTCCTGCTGCTTCAGGTAGCCGCTGCCGACGAAGATGACGTTCTGGCTGCCGCCCTGCGGCGTGATCACCGAGAAATAGCTGCTCGCGAACAGCAGCGCGAAGGCCATCAGCGGCGCCGGCACGCCGCCGCGCACGCCGACGTCGAGGAACACGCCCAGCAGCGCGAGGACCTGCGAGGACTGGCTCACGAACATGTAGTGGATCGCGACGTACAGGACGATCAGCGTCACGTAGGTCGCCGGCCACGACAGCCCGCCCATGTGCGACGCCAGCCGCTGGCCCGCGTAGCCCATGAACCCGAGTTCGTTGAGCTGCCCGCTCATGGCGAACAGGACCGCGAGCCAGAGGAAGGTGGCGAGCGTGTCGCCCTGTTTGGCGATGTCGTCGGCCGTCAACACATTGGCCAGCAGCAGCACGCCGAGCCCGCCGAAGGCGACGCTGGTGACGTTCAACTTAAGCGTGTCGCCCAGGATCCAGCCTGCGACCATGAGCACGAACACGATGGCCGTGATGCGCTCGTCGCGCTTCAGCGGGCCCAGTTCCGCCAGGGCCTTGCGCGCGGCGACCGGTGCTTCCGGCGTGTCGCCCACCCCCGGCGGAAACAGCCAGGCGACCACGATCGGCAGCAACAGGATCGCCGTCAGCGCCGGCACCGAAGACGCGATGAGCCAACTTCCGAAGCCGATGCTCACGCCGAAGTCCTTGACCACCTGGATGCCGACGGGATTGGCGGAAGTCGCCGTCATCCAGAGCGCGGAAGAGACCGCGAGGCTCGCCATGGCGCAGAACATCAGATAGGCGCCAAGACGGCGGCCCGCGGGATCGTCGGGTCGCGAGCCCGCGCCCTGCGCCACCGAGAGCACGATCGGAAACAACACTCCGCCCCGCGCGGTGTTGCTCGGAAACGCGGGGGCGATCAGCGCGTCGGTGATCACGATGCTGTAGGCGAGGCCACGCGAGGACTTGCCGAACCGGCTCACCATGAACAGGCTGATGCGCTTGCCCAGGCCGGACTTCACCACGGCCTGCGCAACGATGAACGCGATGACCACGAGCAGGACGCTCGAGTTGGCGAAGCCGCTGAATGCCTTGGCCGCGGACAGGGTGTCGGTCAGCACCACCGCGGCCACCGCCAGCATGGTGGAGGTGAGCAGCGGGAAAGCCCCGAGCAGGACCGCCGCGATCGAGGCCACGAACACCGCGAACAGGTGCCACGCCGGCGCGGTCAGCCCTTCCGGGACCGGCGCGAACCAGATGCCGGCCGCCAGGACGAACGGCATGGCGCGCCTGACCAGCAAGCCGGCGCTCATCATGGTCGCGATCGCTCGGCGGAGGTCCTGTTCGCCGGCGCCTCGATGCGCACACGGCCCTTGAGCCCGACGGACTGTCCCTGCACCACGCCGTCTTCGGACTCGAGCACGAATCGCCAGGAGAACTCAAAGGTGCCCGACGCGCCCGCGTAGCGCCCCGTGCCACCCAGGAACGTGCCGGCGATGCGACTGCCCGTTGCCGTTCCTTCGCCCTTGAGTTCGCTGTAGACCTGGTCGCCGCGCTCATCCGTCCAGACGGAACGGCCCACCATGCCGGTTGCGCTGTCGTTCAGGACCACCGCCTCGGCACGAAAGCCCACGCCCGGCCGCGACGCGCCGGCGAGCATCACGGAGCCGCTGAGATTCGAAACGGAGGCCTGGCGATCGCTGCCGAGTCGGATGACATGGCGGCTGCCGGCGGCCGTCCAGGTCCCCTGGAACTCGCTCCAGCCACTCCCGGCAGGAACTCCATCGGCCGATGGCTTCTCGGGAGAACAGGCGCCCAGCAGTGCAAGCACAACTGCGAACACGGCTGCGAGCGATCCGCGCGCAAGTCGTCGTGCGCGCTGAGCCGTGTCCCCGAACAGCGGTGTCACGTGAACGAACCGTCGCAGGGTGCAGACAAGTCGGCGACTTGCAGGAACACTGGGGTGGCTGATGGGATTCGAACCCACGACAACCGGAATCACAATCCGGGACTCTACCGCTGAGCTACAGCCACCGCTGGAAAGACTGGCGCGCCCGACAGGATTCGAACCTGTTACCGCCGGCTTAGAAGGCCGGTGCTCTATCCGAATGAGCTACGGGCGCCTCGAACGAAGCCGAACCCGCGGGACGCGGCCCCGGAACGCACGGCATCGCGCGGCCCGGGAAGAGGCAAAACTCTACCACAGGCGAGGGGTCAGGCGAAGCCGCCCGCACCGGCGCCTACCGTCCCTCGACGCGGTAAAGCCTTGATTCGCCGTACTGCTTGGCGAGCTTGAGCGTCCCGACGTACTCCAGCGACCAGCTTGCGTCCTGCGCGGCGAGTGTGGCCGCGAACGCCTCGCTGGCGTAGACGAGCCCCGGCGGCGTGACGGGCTCGATGCGCGCGGCGCGCGTGACGCCGGCGCCGAAGTAGTTCTCGCGGCCGATGACCGGATCGTGGCCGCTGAACACGGGAGCGGCGTGCAGCGCAATGCGGATCGCGGTCGTCTCCGGCAGGCCGGCCGCGCGCCAGTCGGTCGTGCGCATCGCGTCGCGCAGGCGCAGCGCGCACGCCGCGGCCTGCCGTGGCGTGTCGAACACCGCGAACACCGCATCGCCCCAGGTGTTCGCGAGCCTTGGCTCGTCCGCGCCCGCCAGCTCGCGTGCGGCCAGGTCCCAGAAGATGCGCTGGAAGCGCGGCACCTCCTCGTCGCGCAGGCGGCTGTAGCCGGCGATGTCGGCGAACAGCATCGACTTGAGCGTCCGGCGCGAGTGCGACGCCCGCTCCTTCGCAGCGTCCGCCGCCGCGCGCGCAGCTCCGGCTGCGCCCCTGCCCGCACGCAGCGCCGAGAGGTCGATCACGTCCGCCGTGCCGCCCGCCTGCCGCCAGCGCTCCACGGCATGTCGCGTGCCGCCTGTATGCGCGGGGGAGCCCGGCTCGAGCACGGCGACGAGCAGCGGCGCCGTCTCGAGCTGCGTGGCGCGCAACGTGGCCAACCCCTCCACCAGCAGCGCAGCGTACTCGTAGAGCACGTCGTCGCCGAGGTAGCCCTCGGTGGTAGCGAGGATCACGCGCGATGCGCGGGAGAGCACCGTGTCGAAACGCTTCCCCCAGCCTTCGCCGCCGGGCGCGACGCTGGTGCGCACGAACTCGTCGCGCGGGAACGGCAGCACGACGTTGACCTCGGCGCCGGCATCGAGCGCCGCCTCCAGCATGAGGATGTCGGCCCCGCACGCCGCCGAGGCGAACACCGCCGGCGCGTGCCAGTGCGCGACGCGCTCGCGCAGCGCCGCGGCGACGGCAGGCTCCAGCGCAGCGGGAAAGCGCGGGTCGGGGCGGTCGTGCGCGTCGATCATGTGGCCGGTGAAAGCGACGACATCGCTCGCGCGCAGCACGGGCAGCATGTCCGCAGCGGCGGGCAGCGCACGCGCGAGCAGCCGCAGCTGGCGGCGCGCGCTGGCGATGCGGCCGGTGTCGTGCTTCGCCTCCGCCCACGCCTGAGCGTACCGGTCGCGCGCAGCGGCCACGTCGCCGCGCAACAGCGCAGCCTCCGCTGCGGTCAACAGGTCCCAACCGGCGAGCGGGACGCCGCGCGCGGCGAGCGTCGCCTCGACCTCCCCCGCAAGGGCGCGTGCGGCTTCCTGCTCGCCGAGCAGCATCGACAGCGTCGCGGCGTTGATGCCGGGGAAGGGCTCGCGGGCAAGCGCGTAGGCCGCACGGTACTCGTCGCGCGCGCGCGCGGCGGCCGCGAGTGCCGACGGCCCTGATGCGGAGCGGTGCAGCGCGTCCTTCCACAGCCGGCCGCGCAGCGCGAGGATCTCGCCGTGCAGCGCCGCGCACTCCGCCCCGGATGCGCCTGCCGCGCGATCGAGCAGCGCGTGCGCTTCGCTTACAGCACCGGCGCGCGCGTGCGCCAGCGCGCCGAGGAACAGCCACTCCGGGTCGTCGCACGGCTCGGCTTCGCGGAACGCGTCGCACGCGTCCCACGGCGCGCCGCGGTCGAGGTGCGCGCGGACGCGTTCGCGCAACCCCGCTTCAGCGTCGCTCACGGCCGCGCCGCCACCTCCGCGAGGCGCGCGCGCCAGAACTTCACGTCGCTGGTGTCGCGGAACTCCTCGGGCAGGCCGTCGATGAGGCGCGCGGCCTCGGCACGCTGCGCGCGCGCGTCGCCGATGCCCGACGCGGCTGCGGCGATGAGCGCCTGAGCGAGTTCGAAACGCTGCCCCGCACTGCCCTGGTTCTTCGACGCGAGGCCGCGTTGCAGCGCCAGCACGGGGCCGGCCAGCGCGCGCGCTTCGTCCTGCCGCCCGAGCCGCACGAGCACCAGCGCGCGCAACGCGCGGTCACTTGCCTCGTCGCGCCGCTCGCCCTGCTCGTCGGGCCGCAGAACGCTCCACTGCTCGAGCGCAACCGCCGTGGCCCTCTCGGCGGCCGCGTAGTCGCCCAGCCGGTACGCCGCCAGCGCCATCAATACGCTCAGCGAGCGGCGGGTGTTCGCCTTCTCGAGCGTGCTGCCCTGGTCCGTGGCGGTCAGCGCCGCCAGCTTCGGCGCGAGGTCGCGGCCAAGCTCGAGTACCCGACGATCGTCGCCCAGCTGGCCCGCGACCAGCGCCTGCGTGAACGGGTTGTACAGGGGCCGCGACTGCGCCCGCCAGCTCCCGGCCGGCGAGTTCTTCACCTGCCAGTCGCGAGCCGCGTCGCCTCGGCGCATTGCCTCCTCCGCCGCGCGCGCATTGCCGCGCGACGCCTCGACATTGGCCAGGCGGGTGTTGGCGAACGAAATCTGGTCGTTGAGGAAGAGGCTCGGCGTCGCGCTCTCGTAGCGCCTCGTCATTTCGCGCAGCGTCGCCGCGGCTTCCCCCACCCGGCCCAGTTCCAGCAATGCGTTCGAGCGACCGAACCGCGCCACGCCGAGGTTGGACAACGAGATGATGTTGCTCGCATCGAGCCGCAGGAATTCCTCCCACGCCGCGACGGTCGCATCGGACATTTTCAGCGCCTCGGACGGCTGCAGCCGGTCGAGGTGGGCGCGGGCGAGCGTGGACGTGCTGACCGCCTGCGCGCGCAGCGCCTGCATGTGGCCGGGGCGCTTCTCGATGATCCGCCGCGACACTGCCAGGCTCTCCTTGCCCAGCTCGGCGGCCTCGTCGGCGCGGCCGGCGTTCATCAGCGCCTGGACCTTCCACACGGTCGACTCCGCGTAGCCGGCTGCGGAAGGCAGGTCCGTCATCGCAAGGCCGTCGATCGAGCGGAACGCCTCGCGCGCCTCGTCGAGGACCGTGAATGTGCGCGGATCGCGCAGGCGGTCGAGAATGAACCCCTGCCCGGTCAGCACCTCGCCCAGCGTGCGGCGCAGCGCGACCGAAGAGTTCGGCGCGCCGGCCGCCGACCGGATTACCTCGGCTGCGCGCTCGGCGAGCGCGAGCGCCGCCTTGTCGTTGCCCCCGCCCCCGCCCTGCACCAGCCGCGCCTGCGCGGCAAGCCCCATCGCCAGGCCGATCGTCGTCGGCTCGGAGCGGTCGCCCTGCTCGCGCAGGTCGGAGAGGATCTTCACCGCCTCGTCGACCGCCTTGCTGCCCTCGTCCATGCGCGCCTGGGTGCGCAGAACGCTGCCGTAGCGCACCAGCGCGAGCGCGCGGTTTCGCTCCGACTGCGGTGTGCGCAGCGGCGCCGGCAGCCCGTTGTAGTAGTCGATCGCGCGCTTGGCCAGCTCCGCGACGATGTCGAGCCGCCCGACGGGCGCGAGCTCGAGCTGGAAGTCGTCGAGCAGGTAGACGACGAGCTTCTCCGCCTCGCCGCGCGCCTGCTCGGCCATGAGGCGAGTCTCCTCCGACTTCGCCTCGGCGGCCTTCGCGCGCTCGGTCGCGAAGTAGCCGTACACGGCGCTGCCGATCGCCACCACGGCCAGCACCGCACAGCCAGCGGCGATCTGGCGCGCGCGCACCAGCGCGCGGCGCGTGGCCTGCTCGCGTTCGCGCTGCGCCGCGAGCTTCGCCTCCGCCTCCTCGCGCGCCTCGCGCTCGAGGCGCAGGTCGCGGCTCGCCTTGACCACGCCGGTCAGCACGTCGTGGGTCAGCTCGACGCGGCGCACGTCGAGGCGCTCCTCGACGCGCAGCAGGCGGCGGTCGACGAGCTTGCCCATCGTGCCGGGCGCGGCCCCCGCCTCGTTCAGCAGCTTCTGCAGCCGCTCCTCGGCGAGGCTCTCGCGGTAGCCCGAGTCGGTGAGCAGGTGGTCCTCGATCACCTGCCGCACGCGCTCGGGCTGGTCGGCCAGCGCGCGCTCGTAGAACTCGCCGAGGATCGTGTCGCGCGAGCCGGCGAGCACGTCCGCCGAAATCTCCGCGCTGCCCTGCGCGATGCGCGCGTTGTTGAGCTCGCGGCAGACGAGCGAGAGCAGCGCCGGCTCGACCTCGGCGTTGCGCAGCTCGGCGCCGCCGGCGACGAAGCGCACGATCGCCTCGGCGACCTCCTCGGTCACGAGCCTGCCGCCCGGCCGCGTCACGGCGGCCAGCGCCTGCGTCCCGGTCATGCGCGCGAGCCGCATGCGGTTCTGGGTGATCGAGGGCATCATGCCCTTGAGGCCCTCGAGGTGCGCGAGGTAGTCCTCGCGCAGCGCGATCAGGATGCGGTAGTCGGCGCGGGCGAAGTCGAAACGCTCGACCGCGGTGTCGTCCTCGTCGAGCTTCGCCTCCAGCGCCTTCGGCGGGCGGTTCTCGACCAGGTCGGCGAGGTCGGCGAGGAATTGGTGGGCGCGGTCGCGGCCGAAAGCGTCGCCCTGCGCGATCGTGAACACCTCCTCGAACTGGTCGAAGATGACCAGCGGCACGAGCGTGCGGCCGTCGGCGTCCTTCAGCACGTCGTCGCGGTGGTGCAGGAACTCCCACAGCGACTCGCCCTCGACCGCCACGCCGGTCTGCGTCCACGTGCCCGACGACTTCGTCTCGCGGAAGATCGCCTGCTTGATCTGCTCGGAGGGCGGCGGCGACTCGGGCGAGTAGTCGATGCGCACGTAGACCGGGCAGTAGCCCTCCGGCCGCAGCTTCGGCACCAGCCCCGCGCGCAGGATCGAGGTCTTGCCCAGCCCCGACTGGCCGAAGAGGATCGTGAGCAGCTTGCGCTGCACGCGCCGCGCGAGCTCGCCCACCTCCTCCTCGCGGCCGTGGAAGTACGAGCGCGTCTCCTCGGTGAACGAGGCGAGCCCGAGCCAGGGGTGCTGGCGGTCGACGGTGGCGGCGTCCGCCGTCGCGGCGGCGGCCGCTTCGCGGACTTCGTTCACTTGCGCAGGTCCGCCAGCCGCTTCGCGAACTCCGGCGTGACTTCGCCGCCGGGAAGGCGCGTGAAGTGCACCGACTTGAACTTGTCCGGCACGCTCGCCGTCGAGGCGTCGGTGTCGTCGATGCACACCGGCAGGATGAACACGGCCTCGTCGGCCATGTTGCGCGTGCGGTCGACCGCGTAGCTCCACTCGCGGCGGAAGTAGCCTTCGAGGCGGCGCTGCGTGGTCGCCGAGACCACGGGCACGAAGTACGAGCAGCGCGCGATGTTGCGCTGGATCTTGCGGTCGTAGTCGTCGCCGCCCTCGAGGCGCTCCATGTCGAACCACGCGGTGATGCCGGCGGCGTCGAGGCCGGCCTTGAGGCGCTGCACCGCCGGCAGGTCGTCGCGCGCGTAGCTCACGAACACGGCGTTGTCGGGCATCTCGCGCTCGGGCGGCAGGAACCGGCGCGGCGCGGCGCCGAGCGCGATCACCTCGCCGGGGCCGCGGCGCGTCGTCCAGCGCCGGTGCAGCTCGTCGACGAACTTCTGCGCGCCGCTGTAGACGCGCGTGCGCACGCTGACCTGCTGCAGGAAGCCCATGAGGCGCGTATCGGCCCCGCTGTGGCTGTCGGCCAGCACCTCGCCGACGTCGCGGGGGTCCGAGAGCCGGCGGCGCTTGGCCATGCGCAGGAACAGCCGCGCGAGCCAGTTCGTGAAGCTGCTGCCGATGAACAGCAGGTGGTTGTGCTCGAGCTCGTGGAACAGCTTCTCGGGCGTCAGGTGCTCGCTCTGCAGCGCGCAGATGAACTCCAGCGTGTCCTCGTCGGAGACGACGTAGGTCGGCGAGGCGGACAGGCGCCCGAGCAGGTGGTAGACGACAGGACGCTGCAGGCGCTCGCGCTCGGAGGGAATGTCGGCGACGCGATTCGGCGAGTACGCGACGACCTCGGTCGACTGCGCGCCGGCGAAGCGCACGTCGTTGAGCGCGCGCTCGAGCAGCGGGTCGAACGTCGTGGTGACGTAGAGGTCGAAGTCGGTGATCGCGGCGAGCTGGCGCAGCGCCGTGGGCGGCGCGAAGTCGGCGTCGCGCAGGATGGCGCGGATGCGCGCGTACGCCTCCTCGCGGCGGCCACGCGCGGCGAGGTACAGGCAGATGACGTCGTTCAGCGTGAGCGGCTGGCGCAGCTGCGAGGCGTCCACGCCGAGCTTCTCGGCCAGCCGCTCGGCGACCCACTCGTAGAGCAGGCGAGGGCCGGCGGGAGTCTCGACCTCGAGAAGCTCCGGCCCGATGATCGGGATGACGCGCCTCTCCTCGATGAACGAGAGCAGGTCGTCCCACGCGTCGTCGTCCAGCTCCTGCGCCGGGACCTGCAAGGGCAGCACGCTAGCCATCGCCGCTACGTCGCTCCGTCGGATGAGTGGGCCGCGCGCGGTGTCTGTCGCACGTTCGCGCAGCGCGCGCAGAGTGTCCACGATTCGCGTGACGAGGTCAAACAGCAGGTCCGCGCGGGGATGACGCCGATTCGCCGTCGCCCCCGCGAAGCCTGCCCCCGAGTTCTGCAGTCGGGGGGCGGGGGCCCAGGGTCCTGGCGGCGCAGGTGAAGAATGACCGCGCGCGGTCGCGCTTGGTCACCTGACGAGCGGGCAACCGCCTTCCGCGAGCGGCCGGAACGCCTGCTCGGCGGGGATCGTGGCGCGCACGTGGTAGTAGTCCCACGGCGCGCGCGACTCGGAGGGCGCCTTCGCCTCGACCAGGTAAACGGGGTGCAGCTTGCGGCCGTCGGCGCGGATCGTGCCCCTGCCGAACAGCGGGTCGTCGGTGGGCAGCTCCTTCATCTTCGCGACCACGCGCGTGCCGTCGTCGCTGCCCAGCGCCTCGACCGCCTTGAGGTAGTGCAGCACAGCCGAGTACACGCCGGCGTGGATCATCGTCGGGTGGATGCCGCGGTTGCGCTCGGCGAAGCGGCGCGCGAAGGCGCGCGTGCGCTCGTCGCGGTCCCAGTAGAAGGCCTCGACGAACGTCAGCCCCTGCGCAGTGGGCAGGCCCAGCGCGTGGACGTCGGTGATGCCGACCAGCAGCCCGGCGAGCCGCTGCCCGCCCTTGACGATGCCGAACTCGGCAGCCTGCTTGATCGCGTTCGTCGTGTCGCCGCCGGCGTTGGCGAGCCCGATCACCTTCGCCCTCGACGCCTGCGCGAGCAGCAGGAACGAGCCGAAGTCCTGCGTGTTGAGCGGGTGGCGGGCGCGGCCGAGCACCTTGCCGCCGGAGCGCGCCACCACCGCCTCGGTGTCGCGCTCGAGCGCGTGGCCGAACGCGTAGTCGGCGGTGAGGAAGAACCAGCTGTCGCCCCCGGTGCGCACGACCGCGCTGCCGGTGCCGCTGGCGAGCATCCAGGTGTCGTACGTCCAGTGGACCGTGTTGGGCGAGCAGGCCTTGCCGGTGAGGTCCGAGCTCGCCGCGCCCGAGATGAGCAGCGCCTTGCCGCGCTCGCGCGTCAGCTGGTGGACGGCGAACGCGACGGCGGAGTTCGGCACGTCGGCGATGGCGTCAACCTGCTCGACGTCGTACCAGCGCCGCGCGATGGCCGCGCCCACGTCCGGCTTGTTCAAGTGGTCGGCCTCGACGACCTGCACCTTGAGCCCGCGGCGTTCGGGCGCGAAGTCCTCGACCGCGAGCCGCGCCGCGAGCGCCGAGCCGGTCCCGGTCGCGTCGGCGTACAGGCTCGACATGTCGGTCAGTACGCCGATCTTCACGACGCCGTCGGAGACCTGCGCGCTCGCGTCGGCCGCGGCGAGCGCACCCGCGATGGCGAGCGAGCGGAACAAGGCTGCGGTCAACGGCATCGTGCCCTCCCGCGTCGTCCCGCGTGCGCCGGGCGTGTGTCCTGGTCGGGGTGACAGGATTCGAACCTGCGACATCTTGCTCCCAAAGCAAGCGCGCTACCGGGCTGCGCTACACCCCGACGGGGCGATTATGCCACCCGTTGCAACAAACCGGGGTCAGGCCCCCACTTCGAGAAGTAGGGTCAGACTCGACTTTCCGTGAGCGCCGACAAGAAGCGGGCGGTCGTGCCAGGAAAGTCGAGTCTGACCCTACTTTTCAGCGGACGAACTTGCTGACGACGTCCATCGCCTCGTCCATCGCCGCATCGCCCTCGCCGGTGCGCACCGCGCGCTGCACGCAACCGTGCAGGTGACGGTCGAGCAGGCCGAGCGCTAGCGAGTCGAGCGCCGAGCGCACGGCGCTGACCTGGGTGAGGACGTCGACGCAGTAGCGGTCCTCGTCGATCATCTTGCCGATCCCCCGCACCTGTCCCTCGATGCGGTTGATGCGGCGGGCGAGCGCGGCCTTGTCCTGCGGCTTGCGCGCGACGCGCGCGGCGGGCCTCTCAGCCGGCGACTTCAAAGCCCGCCCCGACGATCGCGGCCTTGAGCTGCGGGACCTGGACCTTCGCCGGGTCGAAGGTCACGGTCGCAGCCCCCGGCTGCAGCGTCACCTGCGCCTCACTCACTCCGGGCGTTGCCTTCAGCACGCGGGTGACGCTCGCGACACAGCCACCGCAGGTCATGCCCTGCACGTCCAGCTTCACAATCTCCATCGTCCTTCCTTTCACGAGACGCGCCGCGGCGGGTGCCAGCGGCGCAGGAGCAGCGCGTTGCTCACCACCGACACCGAGCTTGCGGCCATCGCCGCGCCCGCGATCACGGGGTTGAGCAGGCCCACGGCGGCCAGCGGGATGCCGAGCACGTTGTAGGCGAACGCGAAGAAGAGGTTCTGGCGGATCTTGGCCAGGGTCGCGCGCGACAGCAGGATCGCGTCGACGGCGGCGTCGAGGTCGTCGCGCACCAGCGTCACGTCGGCCGCCTCGATCGCGATCGACGACCCGGCGCCGATGGCGAAGCCCACGTCGGCCGCCGCGAGCGCAGGCGCGTCGTTGACGCCGTCGCCGACCATGCCGGTGACGCGGCCCGCGGACTTGAGCGAGGCCACCGCCTCGGCCTTGCCGGACGGCAGCACGCCGGAGCGCACCTCGCCGATGCCGACCTCGGCAGCGACGGCCCGCGCAGTCGCCTCGTGGTCGCCGGTGATCATCACGACGTCGATGCCGGCATCGCGCAGGCGGGCGACGGCCGCGCGCGAGGTCGGCCGCACGCGGTCGGCGAGCGCCACGACACCGATGAGGACGCCGCCGCGCGCAATGCCGACGACCGTGCGCCCTGCCGCGGCGTGTTCCGCGCCGAGCGCCGCCGCATCCAGTCCCTGCTCGACGAGGAACGCGGGCGACCCCAACTGCAGCGCGCGTCCCCGCTCGTCGACGGCGCGAACACCCTTGCCCGGCACCGACGCGAAGTCGCGCACGGCGATCGGCACGACGCCCTCGCGCTGCGCGCGCGCGACGATGGCCTGCGCGAGCGGGTGCGATGCGCCCTGCTCGAGACCGGCCGCCAGGGCGAGCACGTCGGCCCGGCTCGCGCCGGCGAACGCGTCCACCGCGACGACCTCCGGTCTGCCTTCGGTCAGCGTGCCGGTCTTGTCGACGATCAGTGTGGTCACGCGCCCCGCCTGCTCGAGCGCCTCGGCGTTGCGGATCAGCACGCCGAGCTGCGCGGCGCGGCCGGTGCCGACGATGACTGCAGTCGGCGTGGCGAGACCGAGCGCGCAGGGACAGGCGATCACCAGCACGGCCACCGAGTTCACCAGCGCCTGCGCGAGCTCGCCGGTCAGCCACCACGTCGCGGCCAGCGTGACGAGCGCGATCGCCACGACCACCGGCACGAACACGCCGGCGATGCGGTCGGCAAGGCGCTGGATCGGCGCCTTCGAGCCCTGCGCCTCGCCGACCAGGCGCACGATGCCGGCGAGCAGCGTCGCGCTGCCCACGCCGGTCGCGGTGGCGCGCAGCGTGCCGTCGTGGTTCACGGTCCCGGCGAAGACGCGGTCGCCGGCGCCCTTGGCGACCGCGCGGCTCTCGCCGGTCAGCATGCTCTCGTCGACGCTGGACGTGCCGTCGACGACGATGCCGTCGACCGGCACGGAGTCGCCGGCACGCACGACGAAGCGGTCGCCGGCCGCCACGCTCGCGAGCGCCACTTCGACGATCGCACCGTCGCGCTCGACGAATGCAGTCTTCGGCTGCAGCCTCAGCAGCCCCTCGAGCGCGACGGACGTTCCCGCCTTCGCGCGCGCCTCCAGCAGCTTGCCGAGCAGCACCAGCGTGATGACGGCCGCGCCGGCCTCGAAGTAGACGTGCAGGTCGTGGCGATCGAGCAGCGTGACGATCGCCGACCACGCGTAGGCCATCGTCGTGCCCAGCGCCACCAGCACGTCCATGTTCGCGCCGCCGCCGCGCAGCGAGTTCCACGCGCCGACGTAGAAGCGGCGTCCGACCCACAGCTGCACCGGGGTGGCGAGCAGCCACTGCCACCACCGCGGAATGACGTCGTGGCCGGCGCCGGCGAGCATCGGCAGCATCTGCAGCAGCAGCGGCAGCGTGAAGACCGCCGCGACGATGAACTCGGTGCGCAACGACTTGTACGCGGCGGCCTTGCGCGCCTCGCCGGCCGCGCGCTCTGCCTCGACGTCGCGCTTCACGCGCGCGCCGAAGCCGGCGCGCTGCACGGTCTCGATCAGCGCGTCGACCGGTGCGGCCGCCGGGTCGTGGCGGACCACCGCGGACTCGGTGGCGAAGTTGACGCTCGCCTGCGTGCCCGGCATCCGGTTCAGCACCTTCTCGATGCGGGCGGCGCAGGCCGCGCAGGTCATCCCCTCGAGGGCCAGCTCGACGCGGGCTGAAGGCGGCTGCGCCGGGCGCGGCGGCGCGTCCGTGACGGCAAGCGTGGGGGACGCCATGCCGCCACGATACCCCTACCCGGTATATCGCGCAAGTCCGCGCGGAACCCCGCCCGGCAGGGCCGGGACCCTGCGGCGCCTACTCGCTCTTGAGCTGCGGGAACAGCACGACGTCGCGGATCGAGGCGCTGTCGGTCAGCAGCATCACCAGCCGGTCGATGCCGATGCCCTCGCCCGCGGTGGGCGGCAGCCCGTACTCGAGCGCGCGGATGAAGTCGGCGTCGTAGTACATCGCCTCCTCGTCGCCCGCCTCGCGCGCGGCGACCTGCGCGCGGAAGCGCGCCGCCTGGTCCTCGGGGTCGTTGAGCTCCGAGAACCCGTTGGCGATCTCGCGGCGCGTGATGAAGAGCTCGAAACGGTCGGTGACCGCAGGGTTCGCGTCGTTCGCGCGCGCCAGCGGCGAGACGTCGGTGGGGTGCGCGACGATGAACGTCGGCTGCACGAGCTTCTCCTCGGTCGTCGCCTCGAAGAGCTTGAGCTGCAGCAGGCCCAGCCCGTCGGTGGGGAACACCTCGACTTCGAAGGGCGCCAGCGCGACGCGCAGGTACTCGGGCTTCGCCAGCTCGGCGAGCGGGAAGCGCGGGTTGTACTTGTGGATCGCCTCGGCCATCGTCAGGCGGTCGAACGGCGCTCCGAGGTCGATCGTCTCGCCCTGGTAGGCGACGGTCGTCGTGCCGAGCACGCGCCGCGCCACCTCGCGCAGCAGCTCCTCGGTCAGGTCCATCAGGTAGCGGTAGTCCCGGTACGCCTCGTAGAACTCGAGCATCGTGAACTCGGGGTTGTGCCGCGTGCTGATGCCCTCGTTGCGGAAGTTGCGGTTGATCTCGAAGACGCGCTCCAGCCCGCCGACGACCAGGCGCTTCAGGTACAGCTCCGGCGCGATGCGCAGGAAGAGCTCCATGTCGAGCGCGTTGTGGTGCGTGACGAACGGCCTCGCCGCCGCGCCCCCGGGGATCGGGTGCATCATCGGCGTCTCGACCTCGAGGTAGCCGCGCGCGACGAAGAACTCGCGGATCGCCTGCACGATCTGCGAGCGCTTGACGAACACCTCGCGAGACGCCGGGTTGACCATGAGGTCGACGTAGCGCTGCCGGTAGCGCTGCTCGGTGTCGGTCATGCCGTGGAACTTCTCCGGCAGCGGGCGCAGCGACTTCGCGAGCAGCCGCACCTTCGTGCACCGGACCGACAGCTCGCCGGTCTTGGTGCGGAAGAGCGTCCCCTCGGCGCCGAGGATGTCGCCCAGGTCCCAGTGCTTGAACGCGTCGAGCGCGGCCTCGCCCACGCCGTCGAGCGTGACGTAGAGCTGGATGCGGCCGCTCACGTCCTGCAGCGTGGCGAAGCAGGCCTTGCCCATCACGCGCTTCAGCATCATGCGGCCGGCCACCGCCACGCGGATCGCCTTCGGCTCGAGCGTGGCGTTCTCCTCGCCGCCGTGGGCCGCGTGCAGGTCGGCCGCGAGGTTCCCGCGGCGGAAGTCGTTCGGGAACGCCGGTCCCTGCGCGCGCAGCGCCGCGAGCTTGCCGCGCCGCTCGGCGATGATCTGGTTCTCGTCCGGCGGCGCTTCGGGCGCTGCCTTGTCGTTCTTGTTGTTCATCGCCGGGATTCCCTATACGCCCTGCTTCAGGCTCGCCTCGATGAAGTCGCCGAGGTCGCCGTCGAGCACGGCCTGCGTGTTGCCCACTTCGTGGTTCGTGCGCAGGTCCTTGATCCGCGACTGGTCGAGCACGTAGCTGCGGATCTGGTGGCCCCAGCCGATGTCGGTCTTGGAGTCCTCGAGCTTCTGCTGCTCGGCCTGGCGCTTGCGCAGCTCCAGCTCGTAGAGCTTCGCCTTCAGCATGGCGAACGCCTCGGCGCGGTTGCGGTGCTGCGAGCGGTCGTTCTGGCACTGCACGACGATGTTCGTCGGCAGGTGCGTGATGCGCACCGCGGAGTCGGTCTTGTTGACGTGCTGGCCGCCGGCGCCGGAGGCGCGGTAGGTGTCGATGCGCAGCTCCGCCGGGTTGATCTCGACCTCGATCGAGTCGTCGACCTCGGGATAGACGAACACGCTGGCGAAGGAGGTGTGCCGCCGCGCGTTGGCGTCGAACGGGCTCTTGCGCACCAGCCGGTGCACGCCGGTCTCGGTGCGCAGGTACCCGTACGCGTAGTCGCCGTCGACCTTGAGCGAGGCGCTCTTGATGCCGGCGACGTCGCCCTCGGAGACCTCGAGCACCTCGACCTTGTAGCCGCGGCGCTCGCAGTAGCGCGTGTACATGCGCAGCAGCATCTGCGCCCAGTCCTGCGCCTCGGTGCCGCCGCTGCCGGCCTGGATGTCGAGGAAGCAGTTCGCCGGGTCCATCGGGTGATGGAACATGCGGCGGAACTCGAGGTCGGCGACGAGCCTCTCGATCGCGCCCAGGTCGGCGCGCACCGCCTCCAGCGTGGCGTCGTCGTTCTCCGCGCGCGCGAGCTCGAAGAGGTCGCGGCCGTCGGCAAGGCCCGCGTCGATGGCCGTGATCGTGCCGACGATGCCGTCGAGCGCCTTCTTCTCCTTGCCCAGCGCCTGCGCGCGCTCGGGGTCGTCCCAGACCTTCGGGTCCTCGAGCTCCCGCGTGACTTCGGTCAGCCGTCCCGCCTTGACGTCGAAGTCAAAGATACCTCCGCATCGCCTGCGCGCGGTCGGCGAGGCCGGCGAGCGTGCTGGCGATCTGGTTGAGCTGTTCGGCTTCCATCGGGTCGTCCGGCGATAAACTGTCGATTATACGCGCCGGCGCTCCCCGCCGCCCGCTCCCGGAGCCCCTCCCATGCCCACGCTGTTCATCAACAGGGAACGCGTCGACGTCGCGTCGAACGTCCCCGGCGACACCCCCCTGCTGTGGATCCTGCGCGACCTCCTGTCGATGACGGGCACGAAGTACGGCTGCGGCATCGCCGTGTGCGGCGCCTGCACGGTCTGGATCGAAGGGCAGCCGGTGCGCGCCTGCGCGACCCCGCTGTCGGCGATCAAGCAGGGCGCGGAGATCACCACGATCGAAGGCGCCAGGACGAAGGAGGCGCAGGCGGTGCAGGCGGCGTGGACGAAGCTCGACGTCCCCCAGTGCGGCTACTGCCAGTCCGGGCAGGTGATGGCCGCGGCGGCGCTGCTCGCGAAGAACAAGCGTCCGAGCGACGCCGAGATCGACCAGGCAATGCGAGGCAATCTCTGCCGCTGCGCCACCTATCCCCGCATCCGCGCCGCGATCAAGGAAGCGGCGAAGTCGCTCGCCTGACGGGACCCGCCATGACGATACGCATCGACAACGTCTCCCGACGCGACTTCCTCAAGGCCGGCAGCGGCGCCGCCGCCGGGCTGGTGCTCGGCGTGCACGTGCCCGGGCTCGCCCGTGCGCAGGGCGCGCAGGCCGCCGCGCCGGCGTTCGAGCCCAACGCGTTCCTGCGCATAGGCGCCGACAACACGGTCACGGTCATCTGCAAGCACCTCGAAATGGGTCAAGGCAGCCACACGGGGCTCGCGACGATCGTCGCCGACGAACTCGACGCCGCGTGGTCGCAAGTGCGCACCGAGGGAGCGCCTGCCGACGCTGCGCGCTTCAACAACACCCTCTGGGGCCGCGTGCAGGGCACCGGCGGCTCCACCGCGATCGCCAACTCGTGGGAGCAGCTGCGCGCGGCAGGCGCGACGGGCCGCGCGATGCTGGTCGCCGCCGCGGCGCAGAAGTGGAACGTGCCGGCCTCGTCGCTGACGGTCAAGGACGGCCGCGTTGCTCATGCGGCGAGCAAGCGCAGCGCGACGTTCGGCGAGCTCGCCGCCGCAGCCGCGACGCTGCCCGTCCCGACGGACGCCAAGCCGAAAGACCCGAAGGACTGGACCTACATCGGCAAGCACGTCCCGCGCGTGGACGCGCGCGCCAAGGCGAACGGCTCGGCGGTGTTCACGCAGGACGTGAAGCTCCCCGACATGCTGGTCGCGGTCGTCGCGCACGCGCCGCGCTTCGGCGCGCAGGTCGCCTCGTTCGACGTGGAGGGCGTTCAGGGCATCCCGGGCGTGCGACAGGTGATCCAGATCCGCACCGGCGTGGCCGTGCTCGCGACGCACTTCTGGGCAGCGAAGAAGGGGCGCGATGCGCTGAAGATCAAGTGGGAGGGCGGCATCACCGCCTCGTCGGCGGACATCGCCGCCGAGTTCCGCAAGCTATCCGTCACGCCA
>JAOUIA010000092.1 GCA_029884335.1 Betaproteobacteria bacterium | reverse complement strand
CGGGTTGCCGATGGCGAACACGCCGACGAACACCAGCGCCGAGATGACCAGCATGACGACCGCCGCCTGCAGCAGGCGCTGGATCAGGAAGCCGAGCATGGGCGCCTGCCTGCCGAAGTGCCGAGGGTCGTCGCGTCGCGAACGCGCGAGGTCAGGTCGCCGGCCGCCGCATTGGCGAGCGTGGCAGCGTCACGGCCAGCCGCGCTCGATGACCTCGCGCGTCTCCTCGACGGCGACGGCCCAGAGCGCGAGCACGTCCTCGTCGGGGCGCTGGTAGCGGCCGTGGTAATTGCCGTCGCCGATGATCCGCCGCGCCTCGACGGCATTGGACATGGCCAGCCGTTCGACGTCGATGCGCGGCTTGACGGCGTCGGGCACCGACACGCCCGGCAACCGCGTCCACGGGAAGTTCTCCATCCAGCTCGCGTGCGAGGCCTCGGGGTCGATGGCGAGCGTCTTCGCCCACGTGCGCGGCGCCTTCCACCACTCGTGGAACTTCACGCGCGCGTCGCCCCGGCGAACGATCCACTCCTTGACGAGCCCGAGCACCGGGCCGTTGCCGCCGTGGCCGTTGACCACGACGATGCGCCGGAAGCCGGCACGATGCAGGCTGTCCAGGATGTCCTCGACCAGCGCCATGTAGGTGGACGCGCGCAGCGTGACAGTGCCGGGAAAGTCGGAGAAGTACGGGGTCATGCCGTAGGGCAGGGCAGGGTAGACCGGGACGCCGAGGGGCTCGGCGGCGTCCACGGCCACCTTTTCGGCAAGGATCATGTCGACGCACAGGCTGAGGTAGCCGTGCTGCTCGACGCTGCCTATCGGCAGGACGCAGCGGTCATCGGAGCGGACCCGCTCCTCGACCTGCATCCAGTTCATCTGCGCGATGCGCATCGGAGGCGTCCTCCCGCGAAGCGCCCGGCGGCCGCGACGGCGCCGGGGGCACCCGCGTCGCCGGGCCCTCTTGACCGGGCGCGCGTTTGGGAGTCTAGTTCCATTCAGAACCAATTGGCAAGTCGCGATGACGGCAACGGCCAGCAGGGCAACGCAGGCGAGGCAGGCAGCTCCGGCCCCCGGACGGGCGCACGCCGCGACGCCGCGCGATGCCGGGCTGCACCCGCTGATCGGCGTCAAGCTGTGGGAGAACCCGTGCTGGCTCTCCTTCCGCATCAACTACCTGGCCCTCAAGTTCAACGTCCCCGTCTACGGCCTGATCGAGGAGCGCTACGGCCTGATGCGGCCGGAGTACGTCGTGCTCTACTCGCTCGGCCTGCGCGACGGCATCGCCGCGAAGGACGTCGTCGCGTCGACCGGCTTTCCCAAGAACACGCTGAGCCGCGCCATCCAGAAGCTGCTGCGGCAGGGCATCATCCGCCGTGCCGCGAGCCGCACCGACCGGCGCAGCTACGTGCTGCACCTGACCGCCCGCGGACGGCGCATTCTCGACGAGACCGTGCCCCGGATGGTCGGGCGCGAGCGTACGATGCTCGCTGGCCTGACGCCCGGCGAGCAGCAGCAGCTCTCCGCGCTGCTCGCGAAGCTGGTCGTCGACTCACCGCGTTGGCCCGTTCACATTCCCGAGGAGGAGTTGGCATGAAGAACTGCATCCGCGTCGTCCGGGCGATCCTGTTCGGCGGCGCCGTGGCGAGCGCGCTGGCCGCGCCGGCGCTCGCCCAGACGCTGACCATCGGCGTTCGCGCCGGCCCCGAGTCCATCGACCCGCACTTCACGGCCACCGGCACGCACGCCGAGGCGCTCAAGCACGTCTTCGACACCCTGGTGTGGTCGGGCGACGGGCTCGAGCTCGAGCCGCGGCTCGCCGAGAGCTGGAAGGCGATCAATCCCACGACATGGGAGTTCAAGCTGCGGCGCAACGTGAAGTTCCACGACGGCTCGCCGTTCACCGCCGAGGACGTGGTGTTCTCGATCAACCGCATCCCGATGGTCGCGGGGCCGAACCCGACCACGATCTACGTGCGCCGCGTGAAGGACACGAAGATCGTCGACCCGCACACGCTCCACGTGATCACCGACGGGCCGGCGCCGAACCTGCCCAACGACTTCATCCGGCTGTTCATCGTCTCGTCGAAGGCTGCGGCGGGGCTCACCAAGGACACCGCCAACGCCGCGTTCAACAGCGGGAAGGCCGCGATCGGCACGGGGCCGTACAAGTTCGTCTCCTGGACGCCGAAGGAGCAGCTGGTCCTCGACCGCTTCGACGGCTTCTGGGGGCCGGCCGAGCCCTGGCAGCGGCACGTTCGCAAGGAGATCCCGAACGACGCCGCGCGCGTGGCGCAGCTCAAGGCCGGGCAGGTCGACCTCATCGTGCGGGCGCCGGCCTCCGACGTCCCCACGCTCGAGCGCGACCCCAAGCTCACGGTCGTCAAGCAGCCGACGGTGTACGTGTTCAACCTCGAGCTCGACATGCGCGACAAGGCGCCGCAGGTGTCGGCGCGCGACGGCTCGCCGCTCGCGAAGAACCCGATGCAGGACCCGCGCGTGCGCGAGGCGATCGACCTCGCGATCGACCGCAAGGCGCTCGCCGAGATCGCGATGGAGGGGCTGGGGGCGCCGCAGAACCAGCTCGTGACGCCGAGCATCTTCGGCTACAGCAAGAAGATCCCGGCGCCGCGCTACGACCCGGCGCGCGCGAAGCAGCTCCTCGCGGAGGCCGGCTACCCGAACGGGTTCAAGACGACGCTGAGCTTCACCAGCGACCGCCTGCCCGGCGACCGGCAGGTCGGCACGTCGATCGCGCAGATGCTCGCCGCGGTGGGCATCGACGCGCAGGCGAACGCGCAGCCCGCTGCGGTGTTCTTCCCGGCGCGCACGCGCGGCGAGTTCTCGATGTCGATGTCGGGGTGGGGCACGCTCACCGGCGAGGCGCACTACACGCTGTCCTCGGTCGTGCACTCGAACGACAAGGAGAAGAAGTTCGGCGCGTTCAACGTGCTGGGCTACGTCAGCCCGAAGATGGACAAGCTGATCCAGGACGCCGCCATCGAGATGGACGAGGCGAAGCGCCGGTCGCTCCTCGAGCAGGCGAACGAGCTGGTCGCGACCGACCGGCCGCGCCTCGCGATCGTCGCGGTCAGCACGGCGTGGGCGATGCAGAAGTCGAAGGTGACCATCAAGCCGCGCGTCGACGAGGACACGCTGGCGATGAACATCCGGCCCGTGCGCTAGCGTGCAATTCCGGCGTCATTCCCGCGCAAGCGGGAATCCAGCGTCGTCGAGAGACACTGGGTCCCCGCCCCCCGACTACAGTCCTGGGGGGCGGGCTTCGCGGGGACGACGATGTGTTGTGCCCATCCCGGGACGTTTCGTCGATTGCAGGTCGCCGCAGTAGCAGCGGGAAGGCGGATTCGGTCGAGAAGCACGAAGCAAGGAGGAAGGCAACGATGGGACCGATCGCCGTCGCGATCCACGGCGGTTGCGGAACGCTCGCCCGCGACCTGCAGGGCGAGGCGCAGTGGGAGGAGACAAGGCAGCATCTGGCCGCATCGCTGCGCGCGGCCTGGGCGATCCTGCGCAGTGGCGGTCGGGCGCTCGACGCCGTGGAAGCAGCGGTGGTCGTGCTCGAGGACAGCCCGCACTTCAACGCCGGCTACGGCGCCGCGCTGACCGAGGCCGGCGACCACGAGCTCGACGCGTCGATCATGGACGGCGCCACGCTCGCCGCCGGCGGCGTGTGCGCGGTGCGCACGCTGCGCAATCCGGTGCGGGCTGCGCGCGCGGTGATGGAGCGCTCCGACTGCGTGCTGATCACCGGTCCCGCGGCCGACGAGTTCGGCCGCCGCTGCGGGCTCGACGTCGTCCCCAACGATCACTTCACGACCGCGCGCCGGGTCGAGGCGCTCGCTGCGCTGAAGGCGCGCGCGCGCCGCGGCACGATCGTGCCGGCGAGCGAAGCCGAGCGCCACGGCACGGTCGGCGCCGTCGCGCTGGACCGCGAGGGCCACCTCGCCGCCGCGACGTCCACCGGCGGCTTCAACAACAAGCCGAGCGGGCGCGTGGGCGACTCGCCGATCGTCGGCGCGGGCACGTATGCGCGCGACGGCGTGTGCGCGGTCTCCGGCACCGGGCAGGGGGAGATCTTCATGCGCCGTGTGGCCGCCTACGACGTGGCCGCGCGGATGCGCTACGGCGGCGCGTCGCTGGACGAGGCGACGCGCGCCGTGGTGTTCGAGGACCTGCACTCACACGGCATCGGCGCCGGGTTGGTGGCGGTGGACGCGGGTGGAGGCATCGTCGCGCCGTACAACACGCTGGGCATGGCGCGTGGCTGGATCGGCGCCGATGCCGCCGTGCGCGTCGGCACGCACGCGGAGATGATCGAGATGGGGGCGGCATGAGTGGAGACGACGCCGCAACGGTGCTCGTCTGGGGCGCCGGCGCGATCGGCGGCACGCTGGGCGCGTACTGGGCGCGCGCGGGCATCCCCGTGCTGCTGGTGGACGTGGTCGCCGAGCACGTCGAAGCCTGTCGCACCACGGGGCTTGCCATCGAAGGGCCGGTCGAGGCGTTCACGCAGGTGGTGCCGGCCGCGACGCCGGAGGAAGTGCGCGGCCGGTATCGCCGCGTCGTGCTCGCGGTCAAGGCGCAGGCCACCGAAGCCGCGCTCGACGCGCTCGCGCCGCACCTGGCGGAAGACGGCTACGTGCTCTCGGCGCAGAACGGCCTCAACGAGCTCGCGATCGCCGCGCGCGTGGGCGCCGAGCGCACGATGGGCTGCTTCGTGAACTTCGGGGCCGACTGGCTGGGACCGGGGCGCATCCTGTTCGGCAACCGCGCGGCGGTCGTCGTGGGCGAGATCGACGGGACGGTCCGGCCGCGCACGCGCGAGATGCACGGCTTGTTGCGCGTCTTCGAGCCGCAGGCCGTGCTGACCGACAACATCTGGGGCTACCTGTGGGGCAAGCTGGCCTACGGGGCGATGCTCTTCGCCACGGCGCTCACCCGCGACTCGATGGCGGAGAACTTCGCCGACCCGCGGCGCTTCCCCGTGTTCGACCGCCTCGGCCGCGAGGTGATGGCGGTCGCGGCCGCGCGCGGCGTGCGACCCGTGGGGTTCAACGGCTTCGACCCGGCAGCATTCGCGGCCGACGCGGACGAGCGCGTCTCGCGCGAGAGCATCGCCGCGCTCGCCGAGTTCAACCGCCACACGGCGAAGACGCACTCGGGCATCTACCGCGACCTCGCGGTCCGTCGCCGGCGCACCGAGATCGATCCGCAGATCGGCATCATCGCGCGGCTGGGCGAGGAGGCGGGCGTGCGCACCCCGGCGATCCGCCGGCTCGTCGAGCTGATCCACGACGTCGAGGAAGGGCGCCGCGAGCTCGGCTACGCCAACATGCAGGAGATGGTCGACCTATGCAGCTCGCCTTCGACGGCCGCACCGCGCTCGTAACCGGCGCCGCGCAGGGCATCGGGCAGGCCATTGCGCTCGCACTCGCCGCGTCCGGTGCGCGCGTGCACGTGGCCGACCGCGACGCGGGAAGCCTGCGCAGCTTCGCCGACGCCCACGCGCTGCCTGCGCACGTGCTCGACGTGTCCGACCGGCGCGCGGCGCACGCGACCGTGGCCGGCGTCTGCGCCGCGGCAGGTCGGCTCGACGTGCTGGTGAACGCCGCCGGCGGCGTGTGCGGGCAGGTCGGCAGGCCGATCGAGGAGGTCGCCGAGGACGACTGGCACGTGATCTTCCGCGCCAACGTCGACGGCGCGTTCTGGCTCGCGCAGGCCGCCGCGCGGCCGATGCGCGACGCCGGTTACGGCCGCATCGTCAACATCGCCTCCGGCGCGGGCCTGCGCCCGAGCCTCACAGGCATCCAGGCCTACACGTCGGCCAAGCACGCGCTGGTCGGGCTCACGAAGCAGCTCTCGCACGACCTCGCGCGCTACGGCATCACTGCGAACGCCGTCGCCCCCGGCTTCGTGCGGTCCAACCCGTCCACCGAGCGCCAGTGGGAGAGCTACGGCGCGGCCGGCCAGCAGCGGCTGATCGAGGGCATCCACACGCGCCGCCTCGGCACTGCGGCCGACATCGCCAACGCTGTGCTGTTCTTCGCGAGCGAGCGCTCCGGCTGGGTCTCGGGGCAGGTCCTCTCGGTCGATGGGGGGCGGTCGTAGTCCCGTGTGCGCCCGCCGCCCTTCGCTGCGGAATGAACGACACCTACACATGACAGAAGGAGACGCGCCATGCGCCGCCGCCGCTTCATCCAGCTGATTTCCGCGCCGGTCGCCGGCGCCCTGTCCGGCAGCGTGCCGTCCGCGTGGGCGCAGGCGCAGGACTGGCCCAACCGGTCGGTGCGCGTCGTGTGCCCGTTCCCGCCCGGGGGCAACACGGACGTCGTCGGCCGCCTGATCACCGCGCGGCTGCAGGCGTTGCTGGGGCAGCCGTTCGTGTTCGACAACCGCCCCGGTGCGGGCGGCAACATCGGCTCGGAGATCGTCGCGAAGGCCGCGCCCGACGGCTACACGCTGCTGGTGAGCACGCTGTCGACCTACGCGCTCAACGTCGGGCTGTACCGCAGCCTGCCCTACGACCCGCAGAAGGACCTCGCACCGGTCGCGATGACGGTGATGGTGCCGCTGGTGCTCGTCACGCATCCGTCGCTCGGCGCGGCGAACCTGCAGGAGCTGATGAAGCTGCTGCGCGACAACCCCGGCAAGTACCACTACGGCAGCGCGGGCAACGGCACGTCGGGCCACATCGCGTGCTTCCTGTTCGCCGACATGATCGGCGCGAAGGTCGAGCACGTGCCGTACAAGGGCACCGGCCCGGTGATGACCGACATGCTGGCCGGCCGGCTCACCTACACGTTCGACGCGCCTTCGGTGCTCGCGCCGCACATCCAGGCGGGCGCGCTCAAGGCGATGGCGATCGCCACGCCGGAGCGGCTCGCGCTGCTGCCCGGCGTGCCGACGATGGCCGAGGCGGGGCTCAAGGGCTACGAGGCCTACTCGTGGAACGCGTTCTGGGCGCCGGCGGGAACGCCCGACGCGATCCTCGACAAGCTCAACGCGGCGGTGATCAAGGTGCTCGCCGAGCCCGCGATCCGCGAGCAGCTCGACAAGATGGGCGTGCCGATCATGCCGGCGTACTCGCGTGCGGAGACGGCGCGGTTCATGAAAGCCGAGTCGGACAAGTGGGTGCCGATCGTGCGGGCCTCGGGCGCGCGCGCCGACTGACCGCGTCCGGCGCGGGGAGCGGAGGCGGCAGGCTGCGTCATCCGAACAGACCGTGCAGGAACCACTCGCCGTCGTCGGTGCCGCGGCGGTGGTCGCGGAAGATCCACGCCACCTCGCCGGAGGGGCTCTCGGCGACGAAGTAGTCGCGGCGCACGTCGCCGCCGTCCCACCAGCCCGACTCGATGCGCTCGGGGCCTTCGCGCAGCACCCACGGCTGCGCCTCGATCAGTCCGGCGAGCGGGCGCGGCTCGCGCAGCAGCCAGACGGGACGCGGCGCTTCGATCGCCGCGGGCAGCGGCGTCCCGGTCGCGCCGCCGCCGGGCGAGGACGCGCGCATCGCCCTCTCCGGGCGGTGATCGGCGTGCGGGACGACGAGGCGCACCGCGTCGTCGCCCAGCCGCGCGCGCAGCCGGTCGACCAGCGGCACCTCCGGCGCGTCCGCCTCGCCGCCGGGCAGCAGCGCGTGGTTGCGCCCGGCGAGCGGGGCGACCGCCTCGGTGGCGAGCGCGATCCCCGCCACCGGCGCGGGCAGCGCGACGCGCGCGAGGCGCTCGCGCAGCACGTGCATCAGGTGGGCGCTCGTCCGCGAGGGCGCGGCGAGCGCGAAGCGCGCGTGCGTGCACGGCGAGTCGAGGCTGCGTGCCAGCGCGCGCTCGTGCGACAGCGCGAGCGCGAGCTCCGTGACGCCGAGGCCGCGCGCGAGCAGCCACGAGGCGAGCTCCTGCACGAGGCGGTTGACGGCGAAGGCGAGTGCCGCGACGTCGTGCACGTTCGCCGGCAGCTCGAGCTTCGCCGCGAACTGCGGTGGCGGCAGGAAGGGAACGCGCGGGTCGCTCGCGCGGCCCGCGGCGCGGTCGAGCGCGGCGACGAACGCGCGGCCGCAGCGGCGCGCGAGCCCGCCGCGCGGCAGGCGGTCGGCGGCGCCGAACGTGCGCACGCCGGCCGCGGCGAGCGTTGCGAGCGCGTCGGCGTCGAGGCCGAAGTGCGCCAGCGGCAGCGGCGCGAGCGCGGCCGCGACGTCGCCGTCGTCGATGCGCCGTCCGTCGCCAGAGCGCGCGAGCGCGACGGCGGCCAGCGGCGTGGGCGCGAGGCCGCTGCGCACGGCGAAGCCGCGCTCGCGCACGCCGCCGACGAGCGACGCGACGAGCTTTTCCTCGCCGCCGAAGAGGCGCAGGCTGGGCCCGATGTCGGCGACGATCGCGTCTTCCGCGAGGCTCGCCGCGGGCGTGAAAGTCAGCGCGAACGTGGCGAGCTGCGCGAGCGCGGCGTCCTCGGCGGCGACGTCGCGCGCGACCTGCGCCACGCCGGGGCACAGCGCGAGCGCGGCGGCGAGCGGCATGCCGTCGCGGATGCCCGCCTCGCGCGCGGCCGCGTTCGCCGCGACGACGCGCGGCGCCCGGCCGTCGCCGTGCACGACGAGCGGCGCGCGGGCGTCCCCCGGGCGCAGCGCCCGCGCGAACACGTCGAGCGGAAGGGAGGGGAAGAGGAGGGCGATCCAGCGCACGGCGGTGCGACGAGCGGCAGGGTCGACGACACGATCAGTTCGCCGCCCGGCGCACCCGCGCTGCGCGCGCTTGCGCCTGCCCGTAGCCCGCGCTGCTGCGCGGGTCGGGCCGCACGGGCCGGCTCGGCGCGCGCGGGGCGAATGCGGGGGGCAGCGCCACGCCATCGGGCAGCGTCGACCAGCGCCGTGCGACGTCGATGCGCAGGGCTTGCGCGACCTCGCCGCCGCGCCGCTTGAGCACGCGCACGGCGAGCGCGCCGTCGCCCGCGTCGAGCGCGAGGCGCAGGGGGGCCGCGGCGGCGCGCGCGGCCACGCCGGGTCGCCGCCACAGCACGCCGAGCGTGCGGCCCTCGCGCGCGGCCACCGCGAGGCGGTGCAGCTTGCGCTCGTCGGCTTCCGCGAGCCAGGCGAACGCGGCGCCGCACTCGGGCGCGCGCAGCGCCTGGTCGAACGCCCACAGCGCCTCCGCGGCGTCGCGGCAGCGCACCAGCACCAGCCGCGCGAGGTCGACGCCCGCCGCCGCGAGCGCGGGCGCGTAGGGACGGTACGGCGGCGCGATCCACGCCACCTGCCGGCGCTCGCGGGTGAGCCGCGCGAGCGCGGGCAGCACCAAGCGCATCTCGCCGATGCCTTCGCGCGCGAGCAGCACCTCGGTGAGCGCGTGGCTCGGCCAGCCGCCGCCGGGCAGCACCGCGTCGAGCGCGGCGAAGCCGGTGGGCAGCGCCGCAGGCTCGGGCGCGCAGTCGTCGCCGCGCCAGATCGCGGGATGGGAGAGCAGGGCGGCGAGCGCGGGCGTCATCGAATTGGTAGCACTACATTACAAAACGGGCCGCTGCGCTTCGCTCACAGCCCGGTGCGGATCACGCCCACGCCCACGCCTTCGATCGCCAGCGGCCGCGTCGCGGGGTCGATCTCGATCGGGGCGTACGCGGGGTTCTCCGCGACGAGCAGGACGGCGCGCCCGCGGCGCTTCAGCCGCTTGACGGTGACCTCGTCGCCGCCCGCGCCGCCGACGCGCGCGACGACGATCTGGCCGCTGCGCGCCTCGGTGGTGGCGTGGACCGCGAGCAGGTCGCCGTCGCGGATGCCGGCGTCGACCATGCTGTCGCCGCGCACGCGCAGCAGGTAGTCGGCCGCGGGGGAGAAGAGCGCCGGGTCGACGCGCCAGCGTCCCTCGATGTGGCCGGTGGCGAGGATCGGGCTGCCGGCCGCCACGCGCCCCACCAGCGGCAGCGTTCCCTGCACCGGCACGCCGGGCGCCTCGAGCAGCCTGAGGCCCCGCGACGTGCCGGGCCGGATCTCGATCGCGCCCTTGCGCGCGAGCGAGCGCAGGTGATCCTCGGCCGACGAGGGCGTGGAGAAGCCCAGGCCGCGCGCGATCTCGGCGCGCGTGGGCGGCATGCCCGCGCTCGCTGCATACGCGCGGATCCAGTCGAGGATCTGCCGCTGGCGCGCGGTCAGCGCGACAGGCTCGGGCGGGGCGAGGCGGAACGGGCGGCGGGGCGGCATCGCAGTACCGTATGGACGTTCGGTACCCGGATTATAGGCGGCATGCCGCCCGGCGCGTCAAGCGGCAGGCGCGGTAGAGTCACGGCTTTGGTGTCCCGTCCCGGAAGTTCCTTGCCATATCGCAGCGCAGCAACCACCTCGGCTCGCGCAAGGACGACGAAAATGGCGCGCTGCGCGACGCCGGTCGCAGCGGGTATCGTGAATACCCGCAAGACCGGCAACAATGCAGCGCGTCATTTCTCGCTCGTCCTTGTGCAAGGAACTTCCG
>JAOUIA010000032.1 GCA_029884335.1 Betaproteobacteria bacterium | reverse complement strand
CCTCCGAGATCAAGATCTCGGTGGTCATCGACGAGAAGTACATGGAGCTCGCGGTGCGCGTGCTGCATCGCGCCTTCGAGCTCGAGAAGGCGGCCGGCGAGGTCGCGTAGGCCGCGTGGGGCCCTGCGGCGCGATCGTGCCCGGGCGATTCGCGCAGCGCTGCGGGCCGACGCCCCGCCGCGGCCTCAGGGCCGGATGATCACGACGGTCCTGTCGTCGGTGCGCATCCGCCCGGCGCTCCCCTTGACCGAAGGGTAGGCGCCGACTTTCTCGGGATCGACGCGCTCGACCTCGTCCGCCGCCGTCTCCCAGTCGGCGAGCGACGGCGTCGCGCCGCGCGCGAAGTAGCCGTCGCTGTGGAGCTCGATCGACCGGACCGCCGTGCGCGGGCGCTCGAAGACGCGCACGAGCGCCGGCGGGACTTCGAAGCCATCGAGGACCGCGTAGCAAAGCGGGCTCGACGTGTTGTTCGCGAAGCGCGCCTGGCCTTCGATCCCGCCGTCGACGAGCGCGCGAAGGTCCGCCTCGGGGACTGCGGGCAGGCGCGCCTGCGACCACGCGAGGCTCTCGGCGCGCAGCGCCGCGAGGCTCTCGTCGTCGAGCCACGGCCGCGCGTCGGTGTGGAGGCGTGCGGCGCCGTGGAACGAGAGCGCGCGGCCGACGCGCCGGCAGTCGTCGACCCCGCCCCCGGCGGCCGACACGAAGCGGTAGGCCGCCACGCGCAGGCTCGCCGTGACGAGGTCGAGTCCCGTGTCCTCGACGAACGCCTCGGCGCCGTTGATCCGCAGCCCGCTGTCGCCGATGAGTACGAAGCGGAATGCGTCGCCGAGATCGGCGGCGAGCGTCAGCGTCGCGCCGAAGCGCCGGGCCCGATCGGCGCGCATCGCAGCAAGGGTTCCCTGCCTGGCATAGAGGCCGCGGAGCGCGGAGCCGACCTCCTCGACGAGAGCCTGGGCCGAGATCTCGCGCGGCGTCGCGGCGGCGAGGAAGCCGGCGACCGCCCGCATCGTCGTCTCGGCTCCCCACCACCCGCCGCGCCGGCCCTCGAAGAGCTTGCCGCCGATGTCGGTGGCGCCGTCGATCACGGCGTAGCCGCGCCCGGGCAGCACGAGGAAGCGGTCCTCGTTCGCTTCCGGGTCGTCCAGGTGCTTTCCCTGGGTGAAGGCCTCGATCCTCATCCGGCGGGCGGCGCGGCGCGCGCGATTGCGGCGCGGGTGGCCATGTTATAGGATCGCCCGGCAGGCCGCGCGGACGCGAATGCGGCCGCCAATCGCCCCGGGGGAAACCATGAAGCTTCGCACAATCACAGTCGTCGCGCTCGGGGCCGCCAGCCTCGCCGCCCCGGCCCTCGCGCAGCAGCGCGTCAGCGTCTACACGGCCCACACGGCGAACATCGTCGAGCGCCTGATCCCGGAATTCGAGAAGGCGACGGGCATCAAGGCCGACGTGGTGAAGGCCGGCTCCGGCGACATCGTCAACCGCACCCGCGCCGAGGCCGCCAACCCCAAGTGCGACGTGATCTGGAGCATCGGCGCCGAGCTGCTCGAAGCCAACACCGACCTCCTCGAGCCGTACCAGCCGAAGGAGGCCGCGATGATCGCCGACGCTTTCAGGACGTCCGGCGCGTGGCTCCCGTACACCGGCATTCTCAACGTCTTCGTCGTCAACACGAAGAAGCTCAAGCCCGAGGAATACCCGAGGACGTGGACCGACCTCGGGCAGCCGCGGTTCAAGGGGCAGGTCTCGATGGCCGACGCCGAGAAGTCCGGCTCCGCCTACATGCAGCTCAATACGTTCCTGACGATCTACGGCGACAAGCAGCCGGGCTGGGACAGGTTCAAGCCCGTGTTCGCGAACCTCAACGTCTCGAACAGCTCCGGCGCCGTTCCGCGCTTCGTCAACGACGGCGAGGCGGCGGTCGGCGTCACCCTCGAGGACAACGCGTACCTGTACCTCAAGAACGGCGGGCCGGTTGCGATCGTGTACCCGGAGGACGGCACCTCCGCGATCGCCGACGGGATGGCGCTGTGCAAGCGCGCGCCCAACGCGGCCGCGGGCAAGGCGTTCATCGACTGGGCGCTGTCCGCGCCGGTCCAGGACATGGTCGTGCAGGAGCTGGGGCGGCGGCCGATCCGCAAGGACGCGAAGCCGCTCGCCGCGCTGAAGCCGATGGGCGAGATCAAGCTCGTCAAGTACAACATCAAGAACGCGGCCGACAAGCGGCAGGAATACCTCGAGAAGTGGCGCGCCCTGATGCTCGCCCGTTGACCGCGCGCGCCGCCCGCCGACCCGCCGCGCGCCGGGCGCGCGGCCGCCGCTGACCGGTTGCGCCGATGGCCCGCGTCGAGCTGCGGCATCTCTCCAGACGCTTCTCCGGCGTGCAGGCGCTCGCGGACGTCGACCTGGCGGTCGAGTCCGGCGAGTTCTTCACCCTGCTCGGGCCCTCGGGCTGCGGCAAGACCACGCTGCTGCGCACCGTCGCGGGCTTCGTCCGGCAGGACGCGGGCGAGGTGTGGATAGGGGGCCGGCGCGTGGACGACGTGCCCGTCTGGAAGCGCGACATCGGGCTCGTGTTCCAGGACTACGCGATCTTTCCCCACATGAGCGTCGGCGACAACGTCGCGTTCGGCCTCGCGAACCGGCGCCGCCCCCGGCAGGAGGCCGCGGAGCGCGTCGCGCGCGCGCTCGAGCTCGTGCGGCTGCCCGGCCTCGCCGCGCGGATGCCGCATCAGCTCTCCGGCGGGCAGCAGCAGCGCGTGGGGCTCGCGCGGGCGATCGTGATCGAGCCGAAGGTCCTGCTGATGGACGAGCCGCTCTCGAACCTCGACGCGAAGCTGCGCATCGAGATGCGCGACGACATCCGCGACCTGCAGCACGCGCTCGGCATCACGACGCTCTACGTCACGCACGACCAGGAGGAGGCACTGGTCCTCTCCGACCGCATCTGCGTGATGCAGTCCGGCCGCGTCCACCAGGTCGGCACGCCATGGGAGGTCTACGACCGGCCGGCGACGCTCTTCGTGGCCTCTTTCGTCGGCGCGATGAACGTGATCGCGGACGTGCCGGTCGCGCCGGGCGGGCAGGTCGCGCTCGGCGCGTCGCCGCGCGCGTTGCCGGCGCTCGCGGGGCGCGACCGCGTGACGCTCGCGATTCGCCTGGAGGACATGGCGGTCGCCGGGCCTGGCGCCGCGGCGTCGCCCGACGCGCTCGTCGTCGAAGGCGCCGTCGAGAAGGTGAGCTTCGCCGGGCGCGAGGCGTTCTACCGGCTGAGGCTCGACTCGGGCGCGGAACTCGCCGCACACGTGCACCGGCCGGAGCGCCGCACGCTCGCCTCTCCCGGCGCGCGTCTCGCGCTCGCGCTGCCGGTTGCGCGCCTCCACCTGTTCGACCCGGCCACGGGCGTGCGCATCGACGGCGCGGCGTGAGGCGCGGCGTCGACTTCTGGACGTTCGTGCTGGTCGCGGCGTTCGCCGTGATCGCGGTGCTGCTCGCCTGGCCCCTGCTCGGGGTCTTCGAGGCGAGCGTGACGGACAACCGCACCGGCGCGCTCACGTTCGCGAACTTCGCGCAGGTCCTGGGGCAGCCCGCGTACCGGACCGCGCTCCTCAACAGCCTGCTGGTCGGAGCCGGCGGCATGGCCGGCGCGATGCTGCTCGGGATCCCGCTCGCAGTGCTGACCACGCGTTACGTCATCTTCGGGCGCGACGCGCTGGCGACGTTCGCCGTGCTCGCGCTCGTCTCGCCGCCTTTCATCGGCGCCTATGCGTGGATCATGATGCTGGGCGCGAACGGGTGGATGCGCGCGTTCCTCGCCGACCTCGGCATCGGGCTGCCGCCCATCTACGGATTCTTCGGCATCCTGCTCGTGTTCAGCCTCAAGTTCTACCCGTTCGTGTTCCTGCTGACCGCGAGCGGGCTGCGCGCGATCAGCCCGTCGGTCGAGGAGGCGGCCGAGAGCCTCGGCGCGGGGCCGTGGCGCCGATTCTTCAAGGTGACGCTGCCGCTCGTGTTCCCGGCGGTGACGAGCGGCGCGCTGCTCGCGTTCGTCCTGTCGATCGCGGACTTCGGAACGCCCTCCATCGTCGGCGGGAAGGTGCGCCTGCTCGCGACGACCGCCTACAACCTCTACACGTCGGAGATGGGGGGCAACCCCGGGCTCGCGTCGGCGACGAGCGTGGTGCTGATCGCCGTCTGCCTGGCCGTCGTCGCGGTGCAGCGCTGGGCCGTGCGGCGCCGCGAGGTGGCGGGCTCCCTCGTGCGCCGCCCGCAGCCCGTGCGGCTGTCCCCGCTCGCGTCGGCCGCCGCGCACGCCGTCTGCTACGCGATCGTGCTCGCAGGCTCGCTGCCGTCGCTGGTGGTGATCTGGACCTCGTTCCGCAAGACCCGCGGCCCGGTGTTCCACCCGGGATACGGCCTCGACAGCTACACGAAGATCGTCGGCGAGGTCCCGCACGTGATCGCCAACAGCTTCACCTACTCGGTGGCGGCCGTGCTGCTGATCGTCGTCCTCGGCACGCTCGTGGGCTACGTGCTCGCGCGGCGCGAGACGAAGGCGACGGGCCTGCTCGACAGCCTGCTCCTCGTCCCCTACATCGTCCCGGGCGTCGTGATGGGCCTCGCGTTCGTCGTGACCTTCAACGTGCCTCCGCTGCAGATCACGGGGACGGCGGCAATCATCGTGCTGATGCTGTTCGTCCGGCGTCTGCCGTACGCGGTTCGCTCCGCCGCGTCGATCCTGAAGCAGATCAAGGGCGGCATCGAGGAGGCCGCCTTGAGCCTCGGAGCGCCGCCCGGGCGCGCGTTCGCGAAGGTGACGCTGCCGCTGATGCTGCCCGGCGTCGTCGCCGGCGCGCTGATGAGCTTCATCACCGCGATCAACGAGCTGTCGAGCTCGCTCATCCTCTACGTCGGCCGGACGATGACGATGCCGGTGCGCATCTACCTCTCCGTGCTCGACGGCGAGTTCGGCACGGCCTCCGCGCTGTCCACGATCCTGCTCGCGGCGTCCGGGCTCGCGGTGTTCGTCGTGCTGCGGATTTCCGACCGGAAGGAGGGCGAGTTTGTCTGAGCAGAACGCGGCGGTGGACCGGCGTTTCGCGCGCTACCCGAGCCTCGCCGGGAAGGTCGTGTTCGTCACGGGGGGCGGCTCCGGCATCGGGGCTTCGATCGTCGAGCACTTCTGCGCGCAGGGCTCCGTCGTCGCGTTCGTCGACGTCGACGACGCGGCGTCGACGGCGCTGTGCGGGCGCATTGCCGGCGCCGGGCTGCGCGCCCCCCACTACCACCGCTGCGACCTGCGCGACGTCGCCGCGCTGCAGGCGATCGTGCGCCGCGTGGGCGAGGAGGCAGGGCCGGTCACCGCGCTCGTCAACAACGCGGCCAACGACGACCGCCACCGCACGGAAGACGTCACCGTGGACTACTGGAACGACCGGATCGCGGTCAACCTGCGCCACCAGTTCTTCGCCGCGCAGGCGGTCCACCCGCAGATGAAGGCCGCCGGCGGCGGCTCGATCGTGAACTTCGGCTCGATCAGCTGGATGCTCGGGATGGGCGGCTACAACGTCTACACGACGGCGAAGGCGGCGGTCCACGGCATGACGCGCGGCCTGGCGCGCGACTGGGGTCCCGACCGGATCCGCGCGAACACGGTCGTGCCCGGCTGGGTCATGACGGAGCGGCAGGTCAGGCTCTGGCTCGACCCGGAGGGCGAGCGGCGCATGCTCGAGGGCCAGTGCCTGAAGGAGAAGCTCTACCCGCCCGACCTCGCGCGGATGGTGCTCTGGCTCGCCGCGGACGACAGCCGGATGTGCACGGCGCAGACGTTCGTCGTCGACGCCGGCTGGCGCTGAGCGGCCGCCGTTTCCTGGCGGGCGCGGGGGGCGCTTCCGCCGTCGCCTGGCCGATCCCGCGCCCCGCGGTCACGGCGCATCGGGGAGGAGGCCGACCGCCGCGAGCTCGCGCCGCAGCTGGTCGGGCGAGCGGAAGTGGATGCCGTGGATGCCGAGCTCGCCGGCCGCGCGCGCGTTCTTCTCGACGTCGTCGACGAAGACCGCGGTCGCCGGGTCGAGCGCATTGCGCTCGAGCAGGATCGCGAAGATCCGCGGATCGGGCTTGATCACGCCGACGTCACCGGAAATGACGAGGTCGTCGAACCACGCGAAGAACGGGAAGCGGCCGCGCTGCGTCGGGAACGTCTCGGCCGACCAGTTCGAGATGCCGTAGACGGGCACGCCGCGCGCCTTGAGCTCGGCGAAGATGGCGACCGTGCCGTCGATCGCGCCGGGGACCATCTCGCCGAAGCGGCTGAACCACGCCTCGATCAGCTCCCGCTTGTCGGAGTGCCTCGGCATCAGCGCCGCAGTCGCTTCCGCGAACGTGCGCCCGGCGTCCTGGCGCTCGTTCCAATCGGTCGTGCAGACGTTGGCGAGGAAATCCTCCATAGCCGCCTCGTCGCCCGCAAACAGCTTCCGGTAGAGGTGGCGCGGGTTCCACTCGACCAGCACGCCGCCCAGGTCGAAGATCGCGACGCTCCGGGCCACTGCTGGAGGCGTCACGACGAGCGATCCCGCCGCGGCCGGTCCGGAGCTCGGTTGGGGCACGGCCGGAGGACCCGGCCCGCAGGCGTATCCGGCAACGATGCCGGCCGCCCGTTGGACGGCCAATCGGCGGACGGAGCGCCGGCGGCGATAGCGGAGTCGAACAAGGGAAGCGCGAAGCAGTGCGTGCGAAGGTGTGGCAGGCAGCCCCTGTCCCACGACGTGACGGCCTGACGGATGGTACACCGCACGATCCGGCCGCGCGGCCGGGGGGGCTCCCGGCGACGCGGCGTTTAGCGTCAATCTATTACCGTCATCAATAGAAATAATTGGATCGATAGGCTGGTGCGGCCTATCTTGCCGGGGTGCCAACCGCCCACCCAGGAGAGGACGACACCATGTCCAGCGAAGCCAAATGCCCGTTTGCCGCCACGCGCGGCGCCCGCACCACCGTCGGTGCCCAATCCAACCGCGACTGGTGGCCGGACCGGCTGAACCTGGCGGTGCTTCACCAGCACTCCGCGAAGTCCAATCCGCTGGGCACGCGCTTCGACTACGCCGAGGCGTTCGGCAAGCTCGACTACGCGTCGCTCAAGAAGGACCTCCACGCACTGATGACCGACTCGCAGGATTGGTGGCCTGCGGACTGGGGCCACTACGGCGGCTTGTTCATCCGCATGGCCTGGCACAGCGCGGGGACCTACCGAATCGCCGACGGTCGCGGCGGTGCGGGCACCGGGAACCAGCGCTTTGCGCCGGTCAACAGCTGGCCGGACAACGGCAATCTCGACAAGGCGCGCCGGTTGCTGTGGCCGATCAAGAAGAAGTACGGCAACCGGATCTCGTGGGCAGACCTGATGATCCTCGCCGGCAACTGCGCACTCGAGTCGATGGGCTTCAAGACGTTCGGTTTCGGGGGTGGACGCGAAGACATCTGGGAGCCGGAAGAGGACATCTACTGGGGCAGCGAGAAGACCTGGCTGGGCGACCAGCGCTACAGCGGCGACCGCGAGTTGGAGGGCCCGCTCGGTGCCGTGCAAATGGGGCTGATCTACGTGAACCCGGAGGGGCCGAACGGCAAGCCCGATCCGGTGGCCTCCGGACGCGACGTCCGCGAGACGTTCGCACGCATGGCAATGGACGACGAGGAAACCGTCGCGCTGGTGGCCGGCGGGCATACGTTCGGCAAGGCGCACGGCGCCGGCGACCCGGCGCTCGTGGGGCGCGAGCCTGAAGGCGCGCCGATCGAGGAGATGGGGCTCGGATGGAAGAACGCGTACGGTAGCGGCAAGGGCAAGCATGCGACGACCAGCGGCATCGAAGGAGCGTGGAAGCCGAACCCGACGCGCTGGGACACGGGCTACTTCGACATGCTGTTCGGCTACGAGTGGGAGCTGACGCGGAGCCCGGCCGGCGCCCAGCAATGGGTCGCGACGAACGTGCGCCCCGAGCACATGATCCCGGATGCGCACGACCGGTCCCGGAAGCACCCTCCGATGATGACCACCGCGGACCTGTCGCTGCGCTTCGACCCTGCGTACGAGAAGATCGCGCGCCGATTCCACAAGGATCCGCAGGCTTTCGCCGACGCCTTCGCGCGCGCCTGGTTCAAGCTCACCCACCGCGACATGGGTCCGCGTGTCCGCTACCTCGGTCCGGAGGTGCCTGCCGAGGAACTCATCTGGCAGGACCCGGTCCCGCCCGTGGACCACGATCTGATCGACCTGCACGACATCGCGGCGCTGAAGGCGAGCATCCTGGCCTCGGGACTCACGGTGCCGCAGTTGGTTACCACGGCGTGGGGCGCGGCCTCGACCTTTCGCGGCTCCGACAAGCGAGGTGGTGCGAACGGGGCGCGCATCCGGCTGGCGCCCCAGAGAGGCTGGGAAGTCAACCAGCCGGCGCAACTGGCCACGGTGTTGCAGAAGCTGGAAGCGATCCAGAGGGAATTCAACGGTGCCCGGCGCGACAACAGGAAGGTGTCTCTCGCCGACCTCATCGTGCTGGCGGGTTGTGCCGGAGTCGAGGAGGCGGCTCGGAAGGCAGGCTTCCCGGTCGAGGTGCCGTACTCGCCGGGACGCACGGACGCCTCGCAGTCGCAGACCGACGCGGAGTCCTTCGCCGCTCTGGAACCAGTCGCCGACGGCTTCCGCAACTACGTTCGTGCGGACATCGGGGGACGGAGCGAGGAGCTGCTGGTCGATCGCGCGCAGCTGTTGACGCTGACCGCTCCGGAGATGACCGTGCTGGTCGGCGGCATGCGCGCGCTGGGTGCCAACGCCGGGGCGCCAACACACGGCGTGTTGACGACCACGCCGGGAAGCCTGACTAACGACTTCTTCGTCAACCTGCTCGACATGGGCACCGAGTGGCGGCCGACCGCCACCAAAGGCGTGTACGAGGGGCGCGACCGGGCGTCGGGGAAGGTACGCTGGACGGGCACGCGGGTCGATCTCGTGTTCGGTTCGAACTCGGAGCTCCGCGCCATAGCCGAGGTCTATGCGTGCGACGACAACCGGCGGAAGTTCGTCGAGGACTTCGTCGCGGCCTGGAGCAAGGTCATGAACCTCGATCGCTTCGACCTCGCCTGATCCCGTGAAACGGCGCGTCCTCGGCGCTAGCGAGCCGCGCTTGCTGCAAGTGAACGAGCCCCGCATCCTGCGGGGCTCGCTCCTTGCCGAAGCCCGCGGGGACGGGGCGGGCAGATGCAACCGGTGTGCATCCGGTCACCCATGGGTCCGGTCCGTACCCAGCTGGAATGGCGGAGACGGAGGGATTCGAACCCTCGATGCAGGTTTTAGCCCGCATGCTCCCTTAGCAGGGGAGTGCCTTCGACCACTCGGCCACGTCTCCGGATCGCCCGGCCGGCTGCGGCCGGGGCGCCCGCGGGGCCGCGCAGGGCCCGGCAAGGCAAGCTGGCAATTCTACCGGGGCGGGGTGCGCGACGCCACCGCGCGGTGAACGGTGACGCGCGTCAGGCGCGCAGCAGCGTCAGCGCGCGCTCGACCTGCGGCAGCGCGTCGCTGGGCTTGCCGCCGCGGATCGTCGCGCGGCGTTGCCCGCACACGTAGGCGCGCCACAGCACGTCGCAGGCGAGGTCGGCGTCCACGGCGCGGAACTCGCCGCTCGCCACGCCATCCTCGACCGCGCGGCGCACCGGCGAGAGCAACTCCTGCATCGCCAGCTCGCAGGTGGCCTCGACCTTGAGCGACCAGCGCGCGGCGAAGCCCCACAGCGCGGGAAAGTTGATGAACGTGCGCTTGTCGCCGTCGGCCATCCAGGCGAAGAACGCGACGATGCGCTCGACGGCCGGCGTGCCTTCCCTGGCGGGCTTGAAGGTCGACGCGCGGGCGCGAAGCTCGCGCAGCATGAGTTCGGCCGCGATGTCGGCCTTCGAGCTGAAGTGCAGGATCACGCCGCGCGGCGACAGGCGCGTCTCCGCCGCGATGTCGACGAGCGAAGTGCGGTCGAAGCCCTTGGTCGCGAAAAGGCGTTGCGCGGACTCGAGCACGGCGTGGATCGTCGCCTCGCGGTTGCGGGGGCGGCGCGCTTGCGCGGAGTCGCCCGAGGTCCGCGGCGGCTTGTCTAGCGTCATTTGTGCGGGGAAAGCTGTTTGCGTCAGGGGGAATTGCACCACATCCGGGCCCGAAGTGCACAAAGAAGTGATAAAGGTGCTTACCGGATGCACACCATGTGCCTATGGCGAGCCACGGTCGGCGTGGAGTTGATTGCCATTTCCGGCGCGAAAGCAGCGGATTTGTGCCTGGAGCCGCAAATCTGACGCCGTTCTGACCACGGCCGGGTCGATCGGTCGACCTCGGCGTCCCGTTGACGCCCGTCAATCCAGGCGCGCCCCGGGGAGACGTATCGTGACAAGTGAGGGGCCGGCGCCGCGGCGTGGCATCTCCGAGCGAGGCGGCGGGTCCGACCCCCGAAACGGAGGCGATGTCAATGCAAGTTCCCCTCCAGATCACGCTCCGCAACATTCCCGCCTCGCCGGCCCTCACGGCGAAGATCCGCGACCACGTCGCGAAGCTCGAGGCGCTCGGGCGGCGCATCGTCAGCTGCACGGTGACCGTCGACTCGCCCCACCGGCACAGCCACCAGGGGCGCGAGTTCTCCGTGCGCATCGACCTGCGCGTGCCCGGCCACGAGATCGCGATCACGCGCGACCGCCACGAGGACGTGTACGTGGCGCTGCGCGACGCGTTCGACGTCGCGGTGCGGGAGACCGACGAGCACACGCAAGTCGTGCGCGGCCGCGTCAAGCAGCACGCAACGGCGCGCGGAACCACGGCCTAGCGCAGGAAACCGAGCTTGGCGAGCCCCGCGCCGATCCGCTCGGCCACGGCTCGGTAGCCGGCGGCGTTCGGATGCACGGCGTCGGCGCGCAGCGCAGGCTTGGCCAATGCGTCGGCGAGGCCCGCGTCGACGAGGGGAGTGCCAAGCGACTTCGCCGCCTCCGCGTAGAGCGGGGCGTTGGCCAATCCTCCGACGCCGAGCCGCGGCACCGGAAGCAGGACGATCGGCACCGCGGCGGCGCGCGCCTCCGCGACGCAGGCCGCGAGCGCGTCCCGCACGCCCGCATCGGGCGTGCGCCGGAGGAAGTCGTTGCCGCCGACCAGCACGAGCACGAGCGCAGGACGATTCGCCGCCAGCAGGTCGGGGAGACGCTCGCACGCCTGCGCCGCGGTCTCGCCGGGCACGCCGGCGTTCTCCACCTGCCAACCCGAACGCTGCGCGAGCAGCGCCGGCCAACTTTCCGCGGGCGACGCGCCGGTGCCGTAGGTCAGGCTGTCGCCCAACGCGATCACGCGCGCCCCGCGCGGCAACGCAGCGTGCCGCGCGTCGGGCGCGCACGCCGCGAGCACGAGCGCGCCCAGCGACGCGAGGAAGCGGCGACGCGGAACGGGCAATGCCATCGGGGCATGGTACCGTAGGGTGTCGCTGCCAGCCGCCCGCCCAACGTGCCTCGCCCGCCGCTCGGTCGCCCCTACGCCGACGCGCTCGACGCCGACGTCATCGCGCTGGCTACCCGGGCGTTCGGCCGCGCGACGGGCGCGCAATCCTCGGAAGGCAATGCGGCGCGCATGCTGCTCGACGCGCGCGAGAACTTCCCCGCCTGGCTCGACGCCATCCGCCGAGCGCAGCGGCTGATCCTGTTCGAGTGCTACATCGTCGAGGACGACGAGGTCGGCCACGAGTTCGCGCGCGCGCTCGCCGACCGGGCGCGCGACGGCGTGCACGTCTATGTGATCTACGACTGGCTCGGCTCGTTCCGCTCGGACGCGCTGTGGGGCCCGCTGCGCGAGGCGGGCGTGCGCGTGGCCGCGTTCAATCCGTTCCAGTTCGCGAGCCCGCTCGGCTGGACGACGCGCGACCACCGCAAGATGATCGCGATCGACGGGCACGTCGGCTTCGTGTCGGGCCTGTGCGTGTCGGCGAAGTGGCTCGGCCGCCCGGAGAAGCGCCTCGAGCCGTGGCGCGACACGGGTGTCGAGATCCGCGGCCCGGCCGTGGCCGAGCTCGAGCACGCGTTCGCCCGCGTGTGGGAGGCGTGCGACGAGGGTCCGCTGCCCGTGGAGCTGCTCACGCCCGTCGCGGCGATCCCCCGTGCGGGCACGACGCGCGTGCGCGTGATCCAGGGCCAGCCGAGCGGTGCCGGCGTGCTGCGCCTCGACCTGATGATCGCCGCCATCGCCCGCGAGCGCCTGTGGCTCACCGACGCCTACTTCGTCGGCACCGCGCCCTACGTGCAGGCGCTGGTGGCCGCTGCGCGCGACGGCGTGGACGTGCGCCTGCTCGTGCCCGGCGCGAGCGACCTGCCCGCGGTTTCCGTGCTGTCGCGAGCCGGCTATCGCGTGCTCCTGGAGAAGGGCGTGCGCGTGTTCGAGTGGAACGGCACGATGCTGCACGCGAAGACGGCGGTCGCCGACGACCAGTGGGCGAGGGTGGGTTCGACGAACCTCAACCTGGCGAGCTTCCTCGGCAACTACGAACTCGACGTCGCCATCGAGGACGAGGCGTTCGCCCGCGCGACAGCCGAGCAGTTCGAGCGCGACTTGCGCGACTCCACCGAGATCGTGCTCACCGCCGGCAACCGCGTGCGCCGCGCGGACCGGCGGCACGACGACGGCGAAGCGGTGCGCCGCGCGCCTTCGGGCAGCGCAGGGCGCGCCGCGGCCGGCGCGGTGAGCGTGGGGAGCGCGCTCGGCGCCGCGCTGACCAACCGCCGGGCGCTCGGCCCGGCGGAATCGGGCCTGCTGGCGAAGATGGCCGTGGCCGCCATCGCACTCGGCGCCGTGGGCGCAATGTGGCCGGCCGTCCTCGCCTGGCCGGCGGCCGTGTTCGCGGCATGGATGGGGCTCGCCTGGCTCGGCAAGGCGTGGGGACTGCATCGCGCGGCGCGGCGCCACGCCGCCGAGCACGCGGCGGAGGAGTCGGTGCGCGAGGCGGAGGTACTGGCGCGCGGTGAGGGCGCCGGGGACCGCGTCGGCGGGCCTCCGAAGTAGCGTCCCGTCCCGCAAGTTCGCTCGGCAGCCCGAAGCGAGATCGGCCGCCAAGTGGCGTTGCTCGGCCACTTCGTCACACCGGCATTGGCATCGGCCGCGCCCCTGGCTCGCCGGCGGAGCTCATCCGCTCCCGTTTCTGCGGAACTTACGGGACAGGACGCCCGCTGATATAATCCCCTGCTTCGCGCCCGTAGCTCAGTTGGATAGAGTACCTGGCTACGAACCAGGGGGTCGTGGGTTCAAATCCTGCCGGGCGCGCCAATCACCCAGGGGCCTGCGAGACCGCGGGCCCTTTGCTTGCCTGAACGGCACCTGCCACCGCTCGAGGCGGTCAGGCGGGGAAGTCCGTGGTCCTGACCCGCGCGACGCCCGCAGCTCTCATGCGCTCCCACGCGGCGGCCAGCGAGCCGCCCTTGTCGATCGCGCGGCACGCGTCCTCGACGACGAGCGCGTCGAAACCGTCCGCGCGCGCGTCCAGCGCCGACCACGCCACGCAGAAGTCGGTCGCGAGCCCCGCGATGAAGACGCGCGTGAAGCCGCGCTCGCGCAGGTAGCCGGCGAGGCCCGTGCGCGTCCTGCGATCCGCTTCGCAGAACACGGAGTAGCTGTCGACGTCGCGACGGCAGCCCTTGCGGATGACCAGCTCGGCCTGCGGGATCGCGAGCGACGCGGCGAACTCCGCTCCCCGCGTGCCCTGCACGCAGTGATCCGGCCACAGCACCTGCGGCCCGTAGTCCAGTTCGACCACCTCGAAGGGCACGCGGCCGGCGTGGCCCGAGGCGAACGAGCGATGGCCGGGCGGGTGCCAGTCCTGCGTCAGCAGCACGTGCGCGAACGCCCCCGCCAGCCGATTGGCCAGCGGCACCACCGCGCCGGCATCGGGCACCTCGAGCGCGCCGCCCGGCAGGAAGTCGTTCTGCAGGTCGACGACGAGCAGGACGTCGCGCGGCGTAGTGACTATGCCCATGCGCTGCCGCGCGGCCGTGCGTCCCGGCCGCCCGGGCTCAGTGCGTCACGAGCACCGACACCCTGGAGTGCGTGAGGACCTTGACGGTCTCGCTGCCGAGCACGACCCGCGCCAGGCCCTTGCGGCCGTGCGACGCCATTACGATGAGGTCGCACTTCTCCTTCTCGGCCGTCTCGAGGATGGCGTCGGCGGGCGATGCGCTCGGGTACTGCAGGCCCGTGAACGGGACGCCTGCCTGCTTCGCGGCTCCGGCAATCGCCGCGACGTAGCGCTCGGCGGTCGCCACGCTCTCCTTTTCGAAGGCCTCGGTGACGTCGCGCGGCACCATGACCGCCACTTCGCCGTAGTAGAGCGGCGGTGCCGGAGGACGTGCGTGGAAGCCGACCACGGCGGCGCCGTGCGCCTTCGCGACCGCGATCCCTTCCGCGATCGCCTTGGGCGAACGATCGGACCCGTCGGTTGCGATGAGGATGCGCTTGTACATGTAGGATCTCCCGTAGTCGTCCCGGCGATGCGGAACGGCTCGCCGGCAACCCGCGCGCAGCCTTCGGTGCCTGCAGCCATGCGCCCGGCGCCGCGCGCGGCCGGGCGCATCGCATGTCCCAGGCACCGATCCCAATCTACGCCGGGGGCGACACGCCCCATTGACGGCTGTCAACGACCTCCCCGAAGACCCGCGCGCCGGGCCGGCGCAACCCGCGGTCGTGCGCCGTCACCGGCGCTCGTCGGTGGCGTCGGGCGCGAGCTCCGGCAGCACGAGGACGGGGCAGGGGAGCAGGTCGAGCAGCTCGCTTCGCGCCTCGCGCGATCCCGCCGTCACGACGACGACTGCCTGCGGCTCCTCGGCGAGCAGGCGCTCGAGCGAGGCGCGCGTGCGGCGGGGGAGCACGCGCGTGCCGACGCGGACGCCGCGGCTGGCGAGCATTCGCTCGAGATCGTGCATTCCAGGCTGAGGCTCTTCCTCTTCGCGCCCCTCGAGGGCGATCAGCGCGGAATTGCCGTGGCTGGGCGCGAACGCCGCGATCGCGCGCGCAGCTTCGTCGGGCGATCGCTGCATGACGATCACCGCCAGGCGGCCGGCGGCCGGCAAGGGATCGCGAACCACGAGCACCGGCGAGCGCAGGGCACGGAACACCTGCGCGAGGTCCGCGCCGCGGCCCGACCCGATGGTGGCGCCGTGCGGGGTGGCCACCACGACGATGTCGTCGGCCGTCGCGATCGTCGTCACGGCCGCGGCGAAGCGCCCGCGCACCACCTCGAACGACCACTTCACCGGCAGGCCGGCGAGGTGCGAACCGAGTTGCTGCTCGATGCGCCGGGCCTTCGCCCGCAATCCGCGCTCCATTCGTCCCACGTCGAGCTCGCGCCGCATCGGCGAGAGGTAGCCGACCTCCCCGAACGGAAGCGCGGCCAGGTCGAGCAGCTCGGCGTCCTCGACGAACAGGCCGACCAGTTCGGCCTCCAGGGCGCGGGCGAGCCCGATGGCCGTGCCAAGGGCCGCCGGCCGCGCCGTGTCCAGCGCGGCGACGATGCGCCGAAATCTCATGACCGCTCGCCCCGCTTGCCGCGGCGCGGCCCAGGCACGGCGAACGTGCGCGCCCGCACGGCGTAGTCGGCCAGGCGCTCCTCGATCCGCGCGTTGAGCGTCCCGGCAGGGAAGCGGCCGAGCGCGTCGCGCTCGCCGGCGGGCGTCCCCGCGAGGATCTCCAGGCACTCGTCGACGGTGCGCACGGCGTGGACCGCGAAAAGCCCCCGGGCCACGGCGTCGACGACGTCCTCGCGCAGCATGAGCTGCGCTGCGTTCGCCGCCGGGACGACGACGCCCTGGCTGCCGTCGAGCGCGCGCAGCCGGCAGAGGTCGAAGTAGCCTTCGATCTTCTCGTTCACCGCGCCCACGGCCTGCACCTCGCCGTGCTGGTTGACCGATCCGGTGACGGCGATCGCGTTGGAGGCCGGCACGTCGGCAAGCGCAGACAGCAGCGCGCAGAGCTCGGCGCACGACGCGCTGTCGCCTTCGACGGTGCCGTACGTCTGCTCGAAGACCAGCGTGGCCGCCAGCGAGAGCGGGTAGCGCGGCGCGTAGTGCGCGGCGAGGTAGCCGGCGAGGATCATCACGCCCTTGGAGTGGATCCTCCCGCCGAGCTCGGCCTCGCGCTCGATGTCGACCACGCTGCCGCCGCCCAGGCGCACGCGTGCGGTGATGCGCACCGGTATGCCGAACAGCACGCCGCCGAAGTCGCCCACCGAGAGCCCGTTGACCTGCCCCACGCGGCCACCCGACGTCGCGACGAGCAGCCGGCCGCGCATCATCTCCTCGCGCAGGCGAGCCGGGATGCGGTCGGCGCGCCGCAGCCTCGCGCCGAGCGCGGCGTCGACGTCGGCGGCCGAGGTCACGTCGCGGCCGGCGAGGCCCGCCCAGTGGTCGGCTTCGCGGAGCACCTCGAGCAGCGGCTCCATGGCGACCGAGAGGCGCTCGGCGTCGCCGCACGCGCGCGAGGCCTGCTCGACGACGCGCGCCGCCGCCGCGCGATCGAGGGGGCGGAGCGCGTGGGCGCCCGCCATCGACGCGATCAGGCGCGCGTAGCCCGCTTCCGTCTCCGCGGTGCGCTCGACGTCGTCCTCGAAGTCGACCGCCACCTTGAAGAGCTTGGCGAACTCGGGGTCGAGCGCGTGCAGGAGGTGGTAGAGGCGCGGCTGCCCCACGAGGACGACCTTGACGTCGAGCGGGACCGGCTCGGGCTCCAGCGCCTGCGTGCTGATCAGCCCGAGCGCCTGCCCGAGCGACTCCACGCGCACCTCCCGGGATCGCAACGCGCGCTTGAGCGCCTCCCACGCGAGCGGGTGGGAGAGGAGCTTCAGCGCGTCGACGATCAGGTAGCCGCCGTTGGCACGGTGCAGGGCGCCGGCCTTGATCATCGTGAAGTCGGTCACCAGCGCGCCGAGCTGGGAGACGTGCTCGATGCGCCCCACGAGCGCGTCGTGCGTGGGGTTGTCCTCGTCGACGACGGGGGCGCTTCCCGCCGCGGGATGCTCGATCAGCAGGTTCACGGCGTAGCGCCGCAACGCGGCGTCGCCCGCGTCCGGCCGCGCGCCGAGCAGCCCGAGCAGCGCGTGCGCCTCGCCTTCCTTCGGCTGCTGGAAGTGCTGTGCATTGTCGAGCACGTCCTCGCGCAGGCCGTCGAAGTAGCGCTGCGTGGCGGGGACGTCGCGGTAGGCCGCGACGATCTCGTCGATGAGGCCGGTGATCACGCTGCGCGTGACCTGGCGGTCCAGCTCGCGCAGCCTGTGCTGCGCTTCGCGCCGCCACTTCGGCATCTCCTCGATGACGCGCTCGAGCTCCTTCTGCAGCGCCGCGATGCGGTTCTCGATCGCGGAGCGCTGCTCGTCGCCGAGCTCCTGGAACGCTTCGGGCGGCATGACCTCGTCGCCCTTGAGCGGCGCGAACGCAAAGCCGCCGGGCGTGCGCAGCAGCCCGATGCCCTGCTCGCGCGCCCGGTCGCCGATCGCGCGGATCGCGCATTCCTGCCGCTCGGAGAGGTCGTTCAGGATCTCCTGGCGGCGGTTGCGGTACTCGTCGGCCTCGAAGGCTGCCGGAATGCCCGCGCGCAGGTCGTCGACGAGGCGCGCCATGTCCTGCTGGAACGCCGCGCCGCGGCCGGCGGGCAGGGCGATGGCGGTCGGCCGGTGCGGGACGCGGAAGTTGAACACGTAGCACCAGTCGGCGGGGACGGGGCGGGCTGCCGCGGCGCGGTCGAGGAAACGGCGAGCCAGCGTCCGCCTGCCCACGCCTTCGGCACCCATCGCGAAGAGGTTGTAGCCCTCGTCGCGCATGCCGATGCCGAATTCGATCGCCGCGATCGCGCGTCGCTGGCCGAGAACTTCGCCGCCGTCGTCGATCCCGGCAGTGGTCTCGAAGGGGATGGCGCCGGCCTCGCAGCGCCGGGCCAGTCGTTCCGGCGCCATGCGCCCCGCGGGCAGGTCGGGATCGCGCTGCGTTTCGCCCTGCGTCATGAGCAAGCTCCCGAAGGCCGTGCGCGCGGTCGCGGCGGCTCCATCCGATGCGGTCAGTCTGCGGCGGCGCAAGGAGCGGGGCGTTGATCGCGGGCAAGCGTCGGCGCGAGCGTGCGGGGCTGCCGCCGGGCGCCCTGAGCGACGACGCTTGATCGAGGGCAAGAGGTCCGGGCGCGCAAGGCGCATGCTGATCAAGCGCAATACCGCGATCACGGGAGATGGCGATGGCGGGCAAGGTGCTCCGGTTCCACCACGAGGCTCAGGAGCGCGTATGCGCGGGGCTCAATGCGCTCGCCAACGCGGTGAAGGTGACGCTGGGACCCAAGGGCCGCCTGGTCATGCTCGAGCGGGCCTACGGCAACCCCACGGTGATCAACTCGGGCGTCGTCGTCGCCCGGGAAGTCGAGCTCACCGACCCGTTTGAGAACCTCGGCGCGAAGATGGCCCGCGAGGTCGCCGCGAAGACCTCCGAGACCGCCGGCGACGGCACGACGACGGCGACGGTCCTCGCGCAGGCGATCGTCAACGAGGGCATGAAGTCCGTGAGCGCAGGCCTCGATCCGATGGACCTCAAGCGCGGCATCGACTTCGCGGTGGAAGCGGTGGTTGCGGAGCTCAAGCGGAACTCCCGGCCCTGCAACACGCGCCAGGCGATCGCGCAGGTCGGCACGATCTCCGCGAACGGCGATGCGGCGATCGGCGAGATGATCGCCACCGCGATGGAGAAGGTCGGCGAGAACGGCGTCATCAAGACCGAGGACGGCCGGGCGATGACCAACGAGCTCGAGGTCGTCGAGGGCATGCAGTTCGACCGCGGCTTCCTCTCGCCGTACTTCATCAACGACGCCGAGAAGCAGCGCGTGGTGCTGGAGAACGCCTACGTGCTGGTCCACGACCGCGCCGTGTCCTCGATCCGCGAGCTGCTCCCGGTGCTCGAGCAGGTGTCGCGGGAGGAGCGGCCGCTGCTGCTGATCGCCGAGGACGTCACCGGGGAGGCGCTCGCGACGCTGGTCGTCAACGCGCTGCGCGGCGTGCTCAAGAGCTGCGCGGTGAAGGCGCCCGGCTTCGGCGACCGCCGCAAGGCGATGCTCGAGGACATCGCGATCCTCACCGGCGGCGTGGTGATCGCCGAGGAGACCGGCCTCAAGCTGGAGAAGGCAACGACGGCCGAGCTGGGCCGCGCGCGCCGCGTCGAGGTCGACAAGGACGACACGACGCTGATCGGCAGCGGCGGCGACCCCGGGCGGATCGGGGCGCGGCTCGAGCAGATTCGCAAGGCGACGGCGGAGGCGACCAGCGACTACGACCGCGAGCGGCTCGAGGAGCGCGCGGCGAAGCTCGCCGGCGGCGTCGCGCTCATCAAGGTCGGCGCCTCCACCGAGACCGAGCTCAAGGAGAAGAAGTCGCGGGTCGAGGACGCCGTGCACGCCACGCGCGCGGCGGTGGCGGAGGGCATCGGCCCGGGCGGCGGCATCGCGCTGATTCGCGCGCGCGCAGCGCTCGATGCGCAGCACGGGGCGACGCTGGCGCAGGACGCCGGGATCAAGATCGTCCGGCGCGCGCTGGAGGAGCCGCTGCGGCAGATCGTCGCCAATGCCGGGCAGGAGCCTTCGGTGGTTCTCGAGCGCGTTCTCGCCGGGTCGGGCAGCTTCGGCTACAACGCCGCCACCGACGGCTACGGCGACATGTTCGAGATGGGCATCATCGACCCGACGAAGGTCACGCGGCTCGGCCTGCAGAACGCGGCGTCGATCGCGAGCCTCTTCCTGATGACCGACTGCGTGATCGTCGAGCGGCCCAAGCCCGCACCCGAGCACGCGGGCGAGGCGGCGATGGCGTAGCCTCGTTCAGGCCGACGCGTCCAGCTCGGCGGCGAGTGCTCGCAGCGGCTCGGCAATCCGCGCCGCGACCGCTTCCCCGGGTCCGGCGGGTTCCAGCCGGCGCAGCGCCGGCGGGAGCGCGGCGATCTCGCGGCTGGCTCGCTCCCGGGAGTCCTGCAGGGTCGGCATGGCGCGCAGGAGTCGCCCATTGCGCAGCACGGGCGCCAGCAGCGGCTGGCCGTCGAGGGGCTGTGACGCGAGCGTGACCACGTCGCCCGTCCAGGCACCGGACGCGTCGCGCTGCCGGTAGACCTGCTTGCGCCCCGGCCACGTCGCCTTGCCCTCCGAACGCTTGCGGCGCGGCAAGCCGTCGTACTCCTGCAGCTTGTAGGCGCAGTCGAGATAGGGCGCGTCCGCCGAGGTGTTCATGCGCGTGCCGACGCCGTAGCCGTCGATCGGCGCGCCCGCTGCCGCGAGATCGGCGATGCGGTGCTCGTCGAGATTCCCGCTGGCGAATATCGTGATCGCGGGGAAGCCTCCGTCGTCGAGGATCGCCCGGACGCGGCGCGCGTGCTCGGCGAGGTCGCCGCTGTCGATGCGCACGCCCCTGATCGGGAGCCCCTCGGGGGCCAGCCTCCGGGCAAGCTCCACGACCCTGCGCGCACCGCGCTCGGTGTCGTAGGTGTCGATCAGCAGGACCGCGTTGCGCGGCTGCGCGCGCGCGAAGGCCTCGAAGGCCTCCGTCTCGGTCGCGTGCGCCTGCACGTAGGAGTGCGCCATCGTGCCGTAGACCGGGATGCCGTATCGGCGCCCGGCTTCGACCGTCGCGGTGCCGGCGAAGCCGGCGAGGTAGCTCGCGCGCGCCGACAGCAGCGCGGCTTCCGCACCGTGCGCGCGGCGCATCCCGAAGTCGATCAGCGGCTTGCCGCACGCGGCGAGGACGGAGCGCGCCGCCTTGCTCGCCACGATCGTCTCGTAGTGCAGCAGGTTGAGGACGCGGCTTTCCACGAGCTGGGCCTCGTGGATGGGCGCGCTCACGCGCAGCAGCGGCTCGTCGGCGAAGAACACGGTGCCCTCGGGCAGCGCGTCGACGTCGCCGGTGAAGCGGAAGCCCTGCAGCCACTCGAGGAAGTCCGGACGGAAGCGCCCGGTCGAGGCGAGCCACGCGAGGTCGCCGGCGGTGAAGCGCAGGGCCAGGAGCTCGTCCACGACCTGCGCGAGCCCGGCGGCGACGAGGAAGCGCCGCTGCGGGGGCAGCGCGCGCACGAACATCTCGAACACTGCCGTGCCGCGCATGCGCTCCGCCCGGTACGCCTCGAGCATGGTGAGCTCGTAGAGGTCGGTGAGTAGCGCGCCCGCTGGGGTCATCGAGTCGCCCTGGCCGGATGGTCGCGCGCGGCAGGCACAGCCTGCTTCTGCTGCAGCAGCGCGGCAGCCCTCAATCCTGACACCGGGAGGCCGCGGGCGCTTGATCCGGGTCAGCCTGCGTGCAGGCGGCGAGGAGTCTCGCCGCCGGGGGACGCGCTCCTACGCGTCCGGGCGCCGGTATCATCGCGCCATGACCGCGCCTTCGCTTCCTGCGCGCGCCCGCGTCGTCGTGATCGGCGGCGGCGTCATCGGCTGCTCGGTCGCCTACCACCTCGCGCACATGGGGTGGAAGGACGTGCTGCTGATCGAGCGCGACCGCATCACTTCCGGCACCACCTGGCACGCGGCCGGGCTGATCGTCACGTTCGGCTCGCTGTCGGAGACTTCGACCGAGATGCGCAAGTACACGCGCGACCTGTACGCGCGCCTGCCTGCCGAGACCGGGCAGGCCACGGGTTTCCGCCCCGTCGGCTTCATCGAGCTGGCGGCGGATCGCGACCGGCTCGAGGAGTACCGGCGCGTGGCGGCGTTCAACCGCCACTGTGGCGTGGACGTTCACGAGATCTCCGCCGCCGAAGTGAAGGCGCTCTTCCCGCTCGCGCGCACCGACGACGTGCTGGCCGGCTTCTACGTCAAGGAGGACGGCCGCGCCGACCCCGTCGACGTGACGATGGCGCTGGCGAAGGGCGCGCGGCAGCAGGGAGCCACCGTCGTCGAGGGCGTGCGCGTCACCGGAGTGACGAAGCGTCGCGGCGCGGTGACCGGCGTGCGCACGACCGCCGGCGACGTCGAGGCGGAGTACGTCGTCAACTGCGCGGGCATGTGGGCGCGTCAGCTCGGCGAGCAGGCGGGCGTGGCGGTGCCGCTGCAGGCCGCGGAGCACTACTACCTGATCACGGAGAAGATCGCCGGCCTGCCGAACACGCTGCCCGTGATCGAGGACCCGGCCTCGTACGGGTACTTCCGCGAGGAGACCGGCGGCCTGATGATCGGCCTGTTCGAGACCGTGTGCGCCCCTTGGCGCGTGGAGGGCGTGCCGGAGGACTTCTCGTTCGGCGACCTCGCGCCCGACTGGGAGCGCATGGGACCCTACGTCGAGGCGGCGATGAAGCGCGTGCCGATCGCGCTCGAGACGGGCGTGCGCAAGTTCTTCTGCGGCCCGGAGAGCTTCACGCCGGACCTGGCGCCCATCGTCGGCGAGGCGCCCGAACTCGCCAACTACTTCGTCGCGGCGGGGCTCAACTCGATCGGCATCCTGACCGGCGGGGGGCTCGGCCGCGTGCTGGCCCACTGGATCGTCCACGGCCGTCCCGACGTCGACGTCACGGGCTTCAACGTCGACCGGCTGCACCGCCACCAGGCGAATCCCGAGTACCGGCGCACGCGCACGATGGAGTCGCTGGGCATGGTGTACCAGTGCCACTACCCGACGCGCTCGATGCAGACGGCGCGCGGCGCGAAGCGCTCGCCGCTGCACGACCGCCTCGCCGCGCGCGGCGCGTACTTCAAGGACGTGAGCGGCTGGGAGGGCGCGGACTGGTACGCGCCGGCAGGCTGCGAGCCGAAGGTCGAGCGGCTGTCGTGGGGCCGGCAGAACTGGTTCGACTGGTGGGCAGCCGAGCACCGCGCCGCGCGCGAGGGCGTGATCGTCATGGACATGTCGTTCATGTCCAAGTTCCTCGTGCAGGGACGCGATGCGGGCCGGGTGCTCGACCGCGTCTCCGCGAACGCCGTCGACGGCGCGGCCGGCACGATCACCTACACGCAGTGGCTCGACGGGGCCGGGAAGCTGCAGGCCGACCTCACCGTCACCAAGCTCGACGACGAGCGCTTCTGGGTGGTGGCCACCGACACCGCTCACCGCCACGTCGAGACATGGCTCCGGCGGCACACGCCACGCGAAGCACATGCATTCGTCACCGACGTGACGTCGGCGTACGCGCAGATCAACGTGCAGGGCCCGCGCTCGCGCGAGCTGCTGCAGGCGCTGACGACGGCCGACATGACGAACGCGGCATTCCCGTATCGCGCCGCGCGCGAGATCGACGTCGGCTTCGCGCGCGCGCTGTGCGTGCGCATCACCTACCTCGGCGAGCTGGGCTACGAGCTGTACGTGCCCGCCGAGCAGGCGGTGCACGTCTACGAGCGCATCGTCGCCGCGGGCGAGGGCATTGGACTGCGCCATGCGGGACTCAAGGCGCTCGCGAGCCTGCGCATGGAGAAGGGCTACCGCGACTACGGCCACGACCTCGACAACACCGACACGGCGCTGGAGGCGGGGCTCGGCTTCGCGGTGGCGCTCGACAAGCCGGGCGGCTTCATCGGCCGCGACGCCGTCCTCGCGCAGAAGGCGGCTGGCCCGCTCCGCAAGCGGCTCGTGCAGGTGCTGGTGCGCGACCCCGAGCCGCTCATGTACCACGCCGAGATCGTGAAACGCGACGGCCGTGCGCTCGGCTACGTGCGCGCGGCGTCCTACGGCCACACGCTGGGCGGCGCGGTCGGCCTGGCGATGATCGAGGCCGACGCGCCGATCGACCAGGCGTGGCTCGACCGCGGCGCGTGGACGGTCGACATCGCCGGACGCGAGTACCCGGCGACGGCCTCGCTGCGGCCGCTCTACGACCCGTCGATGAGTCGCATCAAGGCGTAGCGTCAGCCCGTGGCCCGCGCGGCCGCTTCCGCGGCCACCAGGGCGGTCATGTTGACCACCCGCCGCATCGTCGAGGACGGCGTCAGGATGTGCGCGGGCAGCGCCGCGCCGAGCAGCACGGGCCCCACGGTGACGCCGTGCCCGCCGACGACCTTCAGCACGTTGAACAGGATGTTGGCGGCGTCGAGGTTCGGCAGGACGAGCACGTTCGCCTCGCCGCGCAGCGTGCTCGACGGCAGGAAGCGGTCGCGGACCTCCTGCGACAGGGCGGCGTCCCCGTGCAGCTCGCCGTCGCACTCGAGGTCCGGGGCGCGCTGCTTGAACAAGCTGGCCGCCTCGCGCATGCGGCGCGCCGAGGCGCGCTTCGACGAGCCGAACATCGAGTGCGAGACGAACGCGACCTTCGGCGGGATGCCGAAGCGGCGCACCTCCTCGGCGGCCATCAGCGCGATCTCCGCCAGGAAGGCCGCATCCGGCTCCTCGTTGACGAAGGTGTCGGCGATGAAAAGCGTGCGATTCTCGAGCAGGACCGCGTTCATCGTCGCGAAGCCCTTGGCGCCGGGCTTGAGGCCGATGACGTCGCGCACGTGGTCGAGGTGGGCGTCGAAGCGGCCGACCAGCCCGGTGAGCATCGCATCGGCGTCGCCGCGGCGGACCATCATCGCCGAGATCAGCGTGTTCGAGCGCCGCAGCGCGGCCTTCGCCATCTCCGCGGTCACGCCCTCGCGCCCCATGAGCCGGTGGTAGTCCTCCCAGTAGGCGCGAAAGCGCGGGTCGTCCTCGGGATCGGTGACCTCGAAGTCCACACCCGGCTTCAGGCGCAGCCCGGCGCGCTCGACGCGCATCTGGATGACCGCGCGGCGCCCGACCAGGTTGGGCACCGCGAGCCCTTCCTCGAGCACCACGTGCATTGCGCGCAGCACGCGGTCGTCCTCGCCGTTGGCGTAGACCACGCGCATCGGCCGCGCCTTCGCCGCGGCGAACACCGGCCGCATGACCATGCTGGTCTGGTAGACGAAACGCGTGAGCGACTGCCGGTAGGCGTCGAGATCCTTGATCGGCCGCGTGGCGACGCCCGACTCGGCGGCGGCACGGGCCACCGCGGGCGCGATGCGCAGGATCAGCCGCGAGTCGAACGGCTTGGGGATCAGGTAGTCGGGGCCGAAGCGCAGCTCCTGCCCGGCGTACGCGGCGGCCACCTCGTCGCTGATCTCCTCCTTGGTCAGCGCGGCGATCTCGCGCACGCAGGCGAGCTTCATCTCCTCCGTGATCCGCGTGGCGCCGCAGTCGAGCGCGCCGCGGAAGATGTACGGGAAGCAGAGGACGTTGTTGACCTGGTTCGGATAGTCGGAGCGCCCGGTCGCCACGATGCAGTCGGGCTTGGCCTTGCGCGCGAGCTCCGGACGGATCTCCGGCTCGGGATTGGCGAGCGCCAGGATGATCGGTCGCGAGCCCATGCTCGCCACCATGTCCGCGGTGAGCACGCCCGCCGCCGAGCAGCCGAGGAACACGTCGGCGTTCTTGCACACGTCGGCCAGCGTGCGGGCGGCCGTCTTCTGGCAGTAGCGGCGCTTGCTCGGGTCGAGCGTGCCGTTGCGCGCGTCCTCGCGCTGGTCCTGCACGACGCCGCGCGAGTCGACGACGTAGACGTTCGCGGGCGCGACCCCCATGCCGACCATGAGGTCGAGGCAGGCGATCGCCGCCGCACCGGCGCCCGAGCAGACCAGCTTGATCCCGCTCGCCTCCTTGCCGACGAGCTCGAGGCCGTTGAGCAACGCCGCGCCGGAGATGATCGCCGTGCCGTGCTGGTCGTCGTGGAAGACCGGGATGCGCAGGCGTTCCTTCAGCGCCTTCTCGATGTGGAAGCACTCCGGCGCCTTGATGTCCTCGAGGTTGATGCCGCCGAGCGTGGGCTCGAGGGCGGCGATGACCTCGATCAGCTTGTCCGGGTCCTTCTCGGCGAGCTCGATGTCGAAAACGTCGATGCCGGCGAACTTCTTGAACAGGCAGCCCTTGCCTTCCATGACCGGCTTGGCCGCGAGCGCGCCGATGTTGCCCAGGCCCAGCACGGCGGTGCCGTTGGTCACCACGCCGACGAGGTTGGCTCGCGAGGTGAACTCCGCGGCGCGCGCGGGGTCCTCCTCGATGGCGAGGCACGCGTAGGCCACGCCGGGCGAGTAGGCGAGCGAGAGGTCGCGCTGGTTGGTGAGCGGCTTGGTCGGCGTGACCGAGATCTTCCCCCGCGTCGGCGAGCGGTGGTAGTCGAGCGCGGCGTCGCTCAGCGCCTGTTCCGCGGGTGCAAGCGGCTTGCCCATCGTCATCCCCCCAAGGTCGGCGGCCGGATCGGGGCCGCCTGCAAGCCTACCTCAGGACGGTCGCCTTATCGAGCGCGGCGCGCGGTGGAGCGTCGGCGCGGGGATGCGCGCGGCACGCCGCTGGCGGCGGCGCGCGCGGCGAGCGCAAGCTTGCGCACGCGGCGGATGTCCGCGTCCGTGAACGGCCCGTTCACCCCGGAGATCGCGGCGAGCTTCATGCCGTGCTTGCGGCCGAGCCGGTAGATCTCGCGCACCTTCTCCCACTCGATGCTGCGGCCGACCGTGAAGTTCTCGAAACGCCCTTCCAGCGCCAGCACGATCGTCTCGGCGAGACAGGCGTAGGCCACGTTGGGAGGGAGCCCGATGTTCTTCATCGACACCTTCCCCGGGAGGAGGATCTCGCCCGACTCGATCACCAGCACGTCGGGCCGCTTCGCCACCTCGTCCGGCGGCAGGTCCAGCGGCCGCGCGACGTCGGTGATCACGCAGCCGGGCTTGACCCGCGTGATGTCGAGGATCCTCTTGCCGGCGCCGGAAGTCGCGGTGACGATCATGTCCATGCCCGCGATGTCCTTGTCGGCGCGGGCGGAGAGGAACAGCTTCGCGTCCGGCGTCTCCGCGAGGATCGACTCCTTGAGCGACAGGAGCTTCGCGGTCTCCGGCGAGACCATGTAGACCTCGTCGGCGACCATGGCGAGCAGGCGCGCGCACACCGAGCCGATCGCGCCGGTGGCGCCGACCACCATCGCCTTCATCGCGACCTTCTCGCCGCGCTTCGGCTTCGGCACGAGGCCGAGCTTCAGCACGGCGTCGTGCGCCGCCCAGAGGGCGCCCGACGCGCTGTAGCTGTTGCCCGTCGTGATGGGGAGCGGCGCGCGGCGCGCCACGGTGAGCCCGGCGTCGCCGACGACCTTGGTGAAGGCGCCCAGGCCCATGATCTGCGCGCCGAGGCGCCTGGCGATCCGCGCGGCGTCGAGCAGCCGGCGGTAGGTGAACTCGGGGCCGTGGCCCATGATCTCGCCCGGCGTCCCGCCCACCGAGATCAGCCAGCCTTCCGCCTCCACGCCCGTCGGCGACCTGATCCCCGTCACCTTCGAATAGACGAACGGGGGCGCGTAGGCCATGACCTTCTCGACCGCGTCCATGAACACGGGTGGCGACACCTGCGAGAGCAGCTCGATCGGCTTGACGTTCTTGAAGTACTCCTGCGACAGCGGGTGGATGACGAACGCGAAGCGGTTCACGCGCCGGAAGCCGTTCGGATACAGGATGCGCGGCTCGAGCGCGAGGCCGGTGATGATCTCGAGGTAGTCGTCCTCGAGGATCGCCTCCGGCGCCTTGCCGGTCGCGGCCACGATCATGGCGTCGAGCATGCTCGGGTCCAGCACGTGCCCGAACAGCGCCGGCGCGCCGTCGATCACCGTGCCCACGCCCTTCGCCTTGAAGGCGGCCAGGCGGGCGTCGTTGACCGTCGACGTGAATATCGTCTTGCCGGCGAGATCGCGGGCGCCGAAGCGGTCGAGCTCGTGGACCGGGGCCACGATCACGCTGGCGTCGCGCATGGCCTGGCGCAGGACGTATCGCGTCCACTTGCGCGCCGGCGCCGAGGCCATCAGCGCTTCCGGCGTCCAGTCGAGCACGTAGTGCGCGCCGCTGGCGTAGAGCTCCAGCGCGCCCAGCGACGTGATCAGCTTGGGGATCCCCAGCTGCATCAACGCGTCGGCGAACAGCAGGTTCGGCGTGTACTCGGCCATCGCCAGCGCGAGCTTGTAGTTCGTGCGGCCCGAGAAGAACAGCACGTTGGCGTTGTTGAAGTAGTCGCCCAGCTTGCCCTGCACGTGGCGCAGCGCCCACTCCTGCAGGATGTCCCCGAGCCGCCCGCCCGTCGTGACCGGTGCCCGCAGCACCGCCCCCTTCAGGCGCGCGCTGTCCTTGTCGACGAACTGCCGCGATCCGACGGTGTAGCTGTCCTTCACGACGCCGAGCCCGATCGCGTCGGCGCGGCTGTCCCAGTGCTTCAGCAGCTTCAGGGCGCGCGCCGCGCTGCCGTCCGTGCCGAGCCTGCGGATCTCCAGCGGCCGGCCGAGGAACCGCGCGGCCAGCGCGAAGTCCCTGTCGCTTGCCCCCAGGCTGATGCCTACCACCGTTGCCATGACGCCCTCGTCCGCAACCCGCGGCGCGTGTCCGCCGCACCTGCAAGTAAGCCGCGCCTGCGTCGACGCGCCCTTGATCCTGGTCGACAAGCAGGCGCGGCAGCGCTGCGCCGGCCTGCGGGAAGGCGCAAGCTGTCGGCGTTCGCAGTGCGCTTCGGAGGCGCGGGATGGTCGCGATGGCAGGCGTCGTGGGGACGGTCGTACGGTCGGTCGGGTTGTCGACGGCGATGCGGGCGGCCGGCGTGGTGACGGGGATGCTGCCGATTCCGCAGCCGGTGCTGCTGGTGGGCCCCGGATCGAGTGCCCGGCTGGGGCAGGCGATCGCAGGCTTCGGGCATCGGAACGTCCTGATCGTCACGGACCGGGGGGTCGCGGGCCTGGGACTTCCGGGCGCGCTGGTGAAGGCATTGTCGGCGGGCGGTGTACGGCACGTCGTCTTCGACGATGTCTCGCCCGATGCGCCGATCCCCCAGATCGAGCGGGGCATCGCGTTCTACCGGGAGCGGCGCTGCGACGCCGTCGTCGCATTCGGGGGCGGATCGCCGATGGATGCGGGGAAGGCGATCGCGCACGCCGTGGGCAACGGCAAGCACCCGCGCAAGCTGGTCGGCTACTTCCGGGGCCTGCGCCCGCCGGAGCCGCTCTATGCGGTCCCGACGACGGCGGGCACGGGCTCCGAGGTGACCGTCGCCGCGGTGATCTCGGATCCGGATGCCGAGCGCAAGCTCGTGATCGCCGACACGCGCCTCGTTCCGGCGATGGCGGCGCTCGACGCGGCGCTGATGACGGGGCTGCCGAAGCACGTGACGGCGGCGACCGGGATGGATGCGCTCACCCACGCCATCGAAGCGTTCCTCGGCCAGTGGGCCACGCCGCAGTCCGACCGCATGGCGCTCGCGTGCGTCGGGCTCGTCTTCGCGCACCTGCGCCGCGCGGTCCGGAATGGCCGCAGCCTGGAGGCGCGCGAGCAGATGGCGCTCGCGGCGGCGTACGGCGGCCTCGCGTTCACGCGGGCCAACGTGGGCTACGTGCACGCGATCGCCCACCAGCTCGGCGCGAAGTACCACGTGCCGCACGGACTCGCCAACGCGATCGTGCTGCCGCACGTGCTGCGCTTCCTGGCGCCTGCCGTCACGAGCCGGCTCGCGGCGCTCGCGCTGCGCGCCGGCGTGGGTAGCGAACGCGAGCGGCCGGCCGCGCTCGCGAAGAAGTTCATCGCGTCGATCGACGTGCTCAACCGCGACATCGGCATCCCGTCGTGCGTCGAACCGTTGCGGGCGGAGGACATTCCGGCGCTCGCCGGCGCGGCCTGCTGGGAGGCCGACACCAGCTACCCGGTGCCGCGCTACATGTCGGCGGCGACGTGCGAGCAGATGCTGCGGGGCCTGCTGCCGCCGGGGGGCAGGGTCTCGAGACGCCGGCTTGCCCCGCGCTGAGGGCACGCGGCCAGCTAGTCCGCGACGATGTTCGCCGCCTTGGCCACGCCCTTCCACTTGGCGACGTCCCCGCGCACGATGGCGGCGAACTCGGCAGGCGTGTTGCCGACCGGCTCGCCGCCGAGCGTGACGATGCGCTCGCGGATGTCGGGCTGCTGCACGATCTTCGCCACCTCGTCGCGCAGGCGCACGACGATCTCGGGCGCCGTGCCCGCCGGTGCGAACAGCCCGAACCAGGCGACGGTCTCGAAGCCGGGCAGCCCCGCCTCGGCGATCGTCGGCAGGTCGGGCACGAGCGACGAGCGCTGCGCGGTGGTCACCGCGAGCGCGCGCACGCGCCCGGCCTTGATGTGGCCCATCGCCGGCGGGAGGTTGCCCATGAACATGGCGACCTGCCCGCCGATCACGTCGGTGAGCGCGGGGGTCGCGCCCTTGTACGGGATGTGGGCGATGTCCACGCCGGCCATCGACTTGAAGAGCTCGGCGGTGAAGTGCGCGGAGCTGCCGTTGCCGCCCGACCCGTAGCTGTACTTGCCGGGACTGCCCTTGAGCAGCGCGATGAACTCGGCGACGCTCTTCGCAGGCAGCGACGGGTTGATGACCAGCACGTTGGGCGCCCGCATCACCTGCGTGATCGCGACGAAGTCGCGCTCGATGTCGTAGGGGAGGTCGCGGTACAGCGCGGCGTTGATGCCGTGCGAGCCGGCGTTGCCCATGATCAGCGTGTAGCCGTCGGGCGCGGCCTTGGCCGCGGCCTCGGTGCCCACGCGGCCGCCCGCACCCTGGCGGTTGTCGACGACGATCGGCTGGCCGAGCGCCTGCGTCAGCTTGTCGCCGATCGCGCGCGCCATCAGGTCCGAGCCGTCGCCCGGGGGGCTCGGCACGATGAGCCGGATCGGCTTCTGCGGATACGCGCCTTGCGCGAACGAGGGCGGCGCGAGCAGCGCGCAGGTGGCGGCGAGGATGGCGGCGGCGAGGCGCATTGGTGCTCCCGGGCTTAGAATCGGGCGAGTTTATCGTCCGCCTTCGGCAAACTGTCAACATGCGCGTCGCCGCCGTCGAGTCCCGCACGCTGCACGTCAACGAGCGCACCAACTGGCACTTCGTGCGCGTGCGCACGGACGAGGGCGTGGAAGGGATCGGCGAGGCTTCCCTCAACGGCCACGAGCCGCTGCTGGAAGCGTGCCTCGCGCAGCTGCGTCCGCTGCTGCTCGGCGCGCCGCTCGACGACGACCATCCGGCGCTGGCGACGCATCCGCACGCCCCCACCGGTCTCGTCGGCCACGCGGTGCGCAGCGCCATCCGCCAGGCGTTCGTCGATGCGCGGGCACGGGCGGCCGGCGTGCCCGCGTGGCAGCTGCTCGGCGGGCGCCGCCGCGACCGTGTTCCGGTGTACGCCAACGTCAACCGCGCGACCCGCGACCGCTCGCCCGAAGGCTGCGCGGCGAGCGCGCGCGCGGCGGTCGAGCGCGGCTTTCGCGCGGTCAAGATCGCGCCTTTCGACGGCGTGCTGCCGGACGCGCTGCACGAGCCCGCGACGCGGCGGGCGATCGAGGCTGGAGTCGCGCGCGTCGAGGCGATGCGCGCCGCAGTGGGCCCGCTGCCGCGCCTGATGGTCGACTGTCACTGGCGCTTCGACGAGCCGACGGCGCTGCGCGTGCTGGATCGGCTGGCGACGGCGGGCATTCACTGGTTCGAGTGCCCGGTCTCCGAGCAGCCGCACGCGCACGACGCGCTCGCGCGCATCAGGCAGGCGGCGAACGAGCGCGGCATCCTCGTTGCAGCCTGCGAGCGGCAGACGGCGGTGGACGGATTCCGCCCCTTCGCCCTGCCGCGCCGCGTCGACGCGATCATGCCGGACGTGAAGTACTGCGGCGGTCCCGTCGAGATGCTGCGCATTGCGGCGTTCGCGCAGGGGCACGGCGTGCTCTTCTCGCCGCACAACCCCACCGGGCCGGTGTGCACGCTGGCCAGCCTGCACGTCGCGCTGGCGGCGCCCGCGGTCGACAGTCTCGAGTACCAGCTGGGCGAGAGCGACCTCGCGCGCGACGTCGTCGGCGGCGTGGAGCCGCAGCTGGTGGACGGGGCGTTCGTCGCCCCTGAGGGTCCCGGGTGGGCCGCGGAACTGGACGCGGCCGTCCTCGCAGCGCACTCCTACGCTCCGGTGGCGCCGGGGCTCGACGAGCGTCTCGGGTAGGCCCGCGAGCTGTGGCGCGGGGGAGCGCGCGTTGCCTGCCGCAAACCGAGCGCACCATCGCGCCGTTCGTTGACCGCGGGCAATACGCAGGCGCGCAGCGGGGGTATTCTTATGCTGCGGCCGCCGGGTGCATGTCAACCGGTCGGTTGGGCCGGCGGCCGTCTGTGGCACAGGAGACGGTATGAAGGCAATGACCCGTTGGAATCCGTTCCGCGAGATGCTTCGCTACGATCCGTTCACGGACGTCGCGCCGCTGTGGAAGGAGTTTGCGATGGGTGCGATGCCCGAGCCCGAGCCCACGATGAAGATGGACGTCGCCGAGACGGCGTCCGGGTACGTCGTCAAGGCCGAGCTGCCGGGCGTGGCGAAGGAAGACGTCAACGTTTCGGTCGACGGCAATACGGTGTCGATCACCGCGGAAGTGAAGCGCGAGAAGGAAGAGAAGGAAGGCGAGAAGGTGCTGCGCAGCGAGCGCTACTTCGGCTCGGTGTCGCGCAGCATGACGATGCCCGACGACATCGACCTCAATCGCGCCGACGCGAAGTTCGAGAACGGCGTGCTGACGCTCACGCTGCCCAAGTCGCCGGGCGGCGAGTCGCGGAAGCTGCCGGTCCACTGATCGGGCGCCCCGGCCGGGGCGCGCGACGCGGTGCTTCCCGTTCCGGGCGGCGCCGCGCCGGGGCCGGATCCGGCGGTCGCGGATCCGGCCCCGCTACTTGCTGGCAGCCGCGCGAATCGCATCCAGCGAGGCGTTCATCGTGAGCGCCTGCGGGTCGAGCTTGACGTGCAGCAGCGAAGGGCGGCCGGCGGCGAGCGCGCGCTCGAAGGCGGGCGCGAACTCGCCCGAGCGGACGACGGTTTCCCCCTGCGCGCCATAGGCGCGCGCCAGCGCCGCGAAGTCCGGATTGACGAGGTCGCTGCCGTACGCGCGGCCGGGGTAGCTGCGCTCCTGGTGCATGCGCACGGTTCCGTACATGCCGTTGTCGACGACGACGAACACCACGGCGGCGCGGTACTGCACGGCAGTGGCGAGTTCCTGCCCGTTCATCAGGAAGCAACCGTCGCCGTTCCACGAGACGACAATGCGGTCGGGGTGGAGAAGCTTGGCCGCGATGGCCGCGGGAACGCCGTAGCCCATCGATCCCGAGTAGGGTGCCAGTTGCGTGCCCAAGCGCCGGTAGCGGAACAGCCGGTGGATCCACGTCGCGTAGTTGCCGGCGCCGTTGGCGATCACCGCGTCGTCCGGCAGGCGCTCGTCGAGCCAGCGCACGGCTTGCCACAGGTCGACGTCGCCCGGCACCGGTCGCGGCGCGCGCCACGCCGCGAGGTCGTCGCGCACCGTGCGGGCAGCGTCGCGCCAGCGCTGCGCAGGCAACGGCGGCAAGGCGGCGAGGGCCTCGAGGAATGCTCCGGGCGTGGCGCAGATCGCGATGCGCGGCCGGTACACGCGGCCCAGCTCCTCGACGCCGGGGTGCACGTGCACCAGCGCCTGCGGCGGCAGCGGCGGCGCGGGCAGCGTGTAGCCGGCGGTGACGATCTCTCCCAGCCGCTCGCCGACCACCAGCAGCACGTCGGCATCGCGGACGCGCTGCGCGAGCTTCGGATTGATGCCGATGCCGACGTCGCCCGCGTAGAGCGGATGCCGGTTGTCGAACAGGTCTTGGCGACGGAACGCGCACGCGACGGGAAGGTCGTTGCGTTCGGCGTACGCGCGCAGCGTCGCGCAGGCGTCCGGGTCCCAGCGGCTGCCGCCGACCAGCACGAGCGGGCGTGAAGCCCCTGCGAGCAGGTCGTGCGCGGCGGCGACGTCGGCGCTCGCCGGCGCCGCGTTGACGTGGAACGCGCGCGGCAGGTCCGGCGCGTCGGCCGTCGCGGAGAGGACGTCCTCCGGCAGCGCCAGCACGACCGGGCCCGGCCGCCCCGACATCGCGGTGACGAACGCCCGCGACAGGTACTCGGGAATGCGTTCGACGCGATCGACCTGCGCGACCCACTTCGCCACCGACCCGTACATTCGGCGGTAGTCGATCTCCTGGAACGCCTCGCGGTCCAGCGCGTCGGTGCCCACCTGGCCGACGAGCACCACCATCGGGGTGGAGTCCTGCGCGGCGGTGTGTACGCCGATCGCCGCGTTCGTGGCGCCCGGGCCGCGGGTGACGAGCGCGACGCCGGGCCGCCCGGTGAGCTTGCCGTGCGCCTCCGCCATGTAGGCGGCGCCCCCCTCCTGCCGGCAGACGACGAACGCGATCCGGCCGGCGACGTCGTGCAGCGCGTCGAGGATGGCGAGGAAGGACTCGCCGGGAACGCCGTAGACGTGCGTCGTCCCGTGGGCGAGCAGGCTCGCCACCACGAGGGAGCCACCGGTGCGTGCGGTCATGGGCAGGTCGTGCGCTGCTGGACCGTGCATTGTAGCGACCCGGCCGCACGTTCCCGGTCGGGACGCGCCGTACTACGTATAATCGCCGGCCATGCCCGCCGTGATGGAAGCGACCCTTCGCGACGCCTCGCTGTACGCGGGCATCGCCGTGCTGCTCGGCGTGCTGTCGTTCCTCGCCCCGCCGGTCCGGCGCCGGGGCCTGCTGCTGATGGCGGTCGTCGCGCTCGTCGCGCTCGCGGGCGTCTGGCTGCTGGCGAACTACGGCGGCCGCTTCGGCGACCGCACGCTCTACGAGGTCGTGCGCGAGGCGCTGCTCGCGCTGCTCGCGCTGGCGGTGATCCGCTCGGTGCTGCTGTTCGCCACGCGCATCGCGCTCGCGCGGTTCAACGTGCCGTCGATCGTGTCGGACGTGCTGCAGGGGCTGGCGCTGATCGTCTACGCGCTCTTCCGGCTCGACGCGGTCGGCGTGAACCTCGCCGGCATCGTCACCACCTCGGCGATCGTCACCGGCGCGATCGCCTTCTCGGCGCAGGAGGTGCTGGGCGCCCTGTGGGCCGGCATCGCGCTGCAGGCCGACCGCACGCTGCGCATCGGCGACTGGATCCTGTTCGACGGCAAGTCGGGCCAGGTCGTCGGCATCCGCTGGCGCACGACGAGCATCCGGACGAAGAACTACGAGACGATCATCATCCCGAACGCGTCGCTGATCAAGGACAAGATCCACGTGCTCTATCGGGCCGGGACGCCGGAGCTCGCGCTGCGCGAGATCCCGTTCTCGGTCGCCTACGACCAGGTGCCGAGCCGCGTGGTCGCCGTCGTCGACGAGGCGGTGCAGCGCGCCGACCTGCCGAACGTGGGGCGCGACCCGCCGCCGTGGAGCGTGTGCGCGAGCTTCGACGACAGCGGCATCACCTACAAGCTGCTCTACCGCATCGTCGACCTGGGCCGCTCGCGCGACACGGACTCGACGATGCTGGGGATCGTCTACGCGGCGTTGCAGCGCGCCGGGATGGTCATCCCGTTCCCGCAGCGCGACGTCCACGTGTTCCGCGCCGCGGGCCCCGAGGAGCGGCTGCGGCGCGAAGTCGAGCGGCGCCTCGTCGCGCTCGCGCAGGTCGAGCTGTTCGCGCTGCTCACGGAGACCGAGCGGCGGACGCTGGCCGCCGCGGTGCAGCCCGGCCTCTTCGTGCGCGGCGAGGCGCTGTTCCGGCAGGGCGAGCCGGCCGACTCGCTGTTCGTGCTCGCGCGCGGGCGGCTCGGCGTGTACGACGAGCGCGACGGCGCGGCGAGGCGCCGGCTGGCGGAGCTCGACGCGCCGGGCTACGTCGGCGAGATGGGGCTGCTGACCGGACAGCCCCGCGGCGCGACCGTGGTGGCGGAGAGCGACGTCGAGTGCCTGCGCGTGGACAAGGCGGCGTTCGACGCGGTCCTGCGCGCGCGGCCCGAGATCGTCGACGAGCTGTCGCAGGTGCTCGCCCGCCGCCAGGCGGAGAACGACGCGACGCTGCAGGCGCTCGGCGTGCAGGAGCGCGGCGCGCGCGAGCACGGGCGCGCCCGTGAGCTGATGCTGCGCATCCGGAAGTTCTTCTCCCTGTCGCCGTCCGCCGGACCGCGCTGACGCGCCGTCAGGACGCGAGGTCGCGCGGGTCGGGCTCCTCGGCCTGCCGGCGGTTCATCTCGTTGCGGGCGGCCGCGAGCTCGGCCAGCGGCGCGCGCACCTGCGGGAAGCGCCGCATGATCTCGCGGAAGTCGCTGGTGGTCAGCTTGAGCAGCGTGCAGAAGTCGAGCGCGGTGACGTTCGCCGAGCGCGGCTGGCCGCTGATGAGCGCCATCTCGCCGAAGACGTCGCCCGGCTTGAGCTTGATGCGGCGGGCGCGACCCAGGTCCACCTCGACCTCGCCCGAAGAGAGGAAGTAGGCGGCGTCCGCCTTCGCGCCCTTCTGGATGATGCGCTCGCCCGGGCGCACGTGGTGGGGGTGGAAGTAGAGCATCACCAGCTCGCGCTCGTCGTGCGTGAGCACGGCGAACATCGGGAAGCGCTCGGCGAGCTCCTGCGGCGACAGCGTGCGGTGCTTCGCCGCCTTCTCTTCCGCGCGCAGGCGGGCCTGCTCGAGTTCGCGCTCGAGGTGGCCGAGCGGCGCGTGCCGCGCCGTCTCGAGGCGCGGGCCCAGGCTGCGGTGGCCGTGGATGTGCCCGGCCAGGCGCGCGGCGAGCGAGAACGCGAGCGGGTTGAGGGTGATGGAGATCAGGCTGGCGGCCACGATCAGGCTCAGCCCCTCCTTCGGCAGCAGACCGTAGGTGATGCCGAGGCCGGCGAGGATGAACGAGAACTCGCCGACCTGCGCGAGCGCCGCCGCGATGGTCAGCGCCATGCTCACCGGGAACCCGAGCAGCATCACCAGCCCGAAGGCGATCAGCGACTTGCCGATGAGCACGAGGAACAGCACGCCGGCGAGCAGCAGCGGCTCGCGCACGACGATCGACGGGTCGAACAGCATGCCGACGGACACGAAGAACAGCACGGCGAACGCGTCTTGCAGCGGCAGCGACTGCTGCGCGGCCTTGTGCGACAGGTCCGACTCGTTCAGCACCATGCCGGCGAAGAACGCGCCGAGCGCGAACGAGACGTCGAACAGCGCCGCTGCGCCGAAGGCAATGCCCACGGAGAGCGTCAGCACGCACAGCGTGAAGAGCTCGCGCGAGCCGGTGCGGGCGACCTGGCGCAGGATCCACGGCATCACCTTCGGACCCAGGAGGAGCGCGAGCGCGGCGAACGCGGCGACCTTCACCAGCGTGATCGCCAGCGAAGCCAGCAGGCCGCGCTCGGCGGCGTGACCGCCACCCGGCGCCTGGCCGCCGAGAACCTCGGCGAGCGCCGGCAGCAGCACCAGCACGAGCACCATCGCGAGGTCCTCGACCACCAGCCAGCCGACGGCGATGCGGCCGTTCGTGGTGCCGAGCGCGTTGCGCTCCTCCAGCGCCTTCACCAGCACGACCGTCGAGGCCACCGACAGGCACAGGCCCAGCACGAGGCCCGCCCCGAGCGACCAGCCCCACAGCATCACCATGCCGGCGCCGAGCAGCGTGGCGACGACGATCTGCGCGACGGCGCCCGGGATGGCGACGCGGCGCACCGCGAGCAGTGCGCCGACGGAGAAGTGCAGGCCGACGCCGAACATGAGCAGGATCACGCCGATCTCGGCCAGCTGGCCCGCCATCCCGGCGTCCGCCTGGAACCCCGGAACCGACCTTGCCATCAGCGCGCCGGCGACGAGGTAGCCGATCAGCGGCGGCAGGCGCAGGCGCGAGGCGACGTAGCCGAACGCCGACGCGAGAATGAAGGCCACGGCGAACAGCGCTATGAGCGAGACGTCGTGCGGCATCGTGTGCTTCTTCGCAGGGGGGTGCGGGTGGGCCGGCGCGGGGCGCTAGCGCCCCGCGATGAGTTCCTCGCGGCGGAGGAAGAAGATCCCGTCTTCCGCGCCGGGCACGGCGAGCCACGTGAAAGGGAGCCGCGGAAAAGCGGCCTCGGCCTGCATGCGGTTGTGCCCGACCTCGACGACCAGCGCGCCGTCCGGCGCGAGGAAGCGGGGCGCGTCGCGCACGATGGTGCGCACGAGGTCCATGCCGTCGTCGCCGCCGGAGAGCGCGATGCCCGGCTCGTGGCGGTACTCCTGGGGCAGGTACTCCATCGCGCCCGCGAGCACGTAGGGCGGGTTGCAGATGATGAGGTCGTAGTTCTTGTCGGGCAGGTTCGCGAACAGGTCCGAGCGCACGAGGTTGATGCGGTCCGCGAGACCGTATTCGCTGACGTTGCGCTGCGCCACCGCGAGGGCGTCGGCGGAGATGTCCACCGCGTCGACGTCGGCGTTCGGGTAGGCGTGGGCGAGCAGGATGGCGAGGCAGCCCGAGCCGGTGCACAGGTCGAGCGCCTCGCGCACGTTGGCAGGGTCGCCGAGGAGGGGCGTCAGCACGTCGGGGAGCGCCTCGGCGATGTGCGAGCGCGGAATGATGACGCGCTCGTCGACGTAGAAGCGGAAGTCGCCGAGCCAGGCCTCGCGCGTCAGGTAGGCGGCCGGGATGCGCTGCTCGATGCGACGCGCGAGCAGGTCGGCGACCGCCTGGCGCTCCGCTCCGGTCAGCCGCGTGTCGAGGAAGGGCTCGAGCCGGTCGAGCGGCAGGTGCAGCGCGTGCAGCAGCAGGTAGCAGGCCTCGTCGTAGGCGTTCGTGGTCCCGTGGCCGAACGTGAGTCGGGCCTCGGCGAAGCGCGACACGGCCCAGCGCAGCCAGTCGCGCAGCGTGACGAGCTCCGGGGGAGGCGCACTCATGCCGGCGTCCTGGCGTCAGGTGCCGCGAGCAGCCGCTCCAGCACGCCGCGGTGGATGCGCGCGAGCGGCTCGAGGTCGGCGACGGCGACGCGCTCGTCGACCTGGTGGATCGTCGCGTTGACCGGCCCGAGCTCGACCACCTCGGGGCAGATGTCGGCGATGAAGCGCCCGTCGGACGTCCCGCCCGTGCACGACAGCTCGGGTTCGATGCCGGCCTCGGCGCGCACCGCCTCGGCGACGACGTCGACGAGCCTGCCGGGCGGGGTGACGTAGGGCCTGCCCGACGACGGGAACTCGAGCTCGTACTCGACGCCGTGCCGCCGCAGCACGTCCTCGAGCCTCGCCGCGAGGCTTTCGCGGGAGCTGCGCGTCGAGTAGCGCCAGTTGAACTGCAGCTCGAGCACGCCGGGGATGACGTTCGTCGCGCCGGTGCCGGCGTGGATGTTGGAGCACTGGAACGTGGTCGGCGGCAGCGTCCCGTCGCCGTCGTCCCAACGGACCGCGGCAAGCTCGGCGAGCGCGGGCGCGACGAGGTGGATCGGGTTGCGGGCGAGCTGCGGGTAGGCGACGTGACCCTGCACGCCGCGCACCCGGAGGGAGCCCGAGAGCGTGCCGCGCCGGCCGTTCTTGATCGTGTCGCCGAGGCGGTTCGCGGAGGAGGGCTCGCCGACGACGCAGTAGTCGATGCGCTCGCCGCGCGCGGCCAGCCGCTCGACGACCTTCACGGTGCCGTCGGTCGCGACACCTTCCTCGTCGGAGGTGAGCAGCAGCGCGATCGACCCGTCGTGCCGCGGGTTTGCCGCCACGAACGCCTCGGCGGCGGTCACGAACGCCGCAATCGAGCCTTTCATGTCGGCCGCCCCGCGCCCGTAGAGCCAGCCGTCGCGCACCTCGGGGCGGAACGGGTCGCCGTGCCAGGCGTCGAGCGGGCCGGGGGGCACGACGTCGGTGTGGCCGGCGAAGCACACCAGCGGCCCGGCCTCGCCGCGCCGCAGCCACAGGTTGGCGACGCCGTTGCTCGCCAGCGGCTCGGCGCGAAAGCCGAGCGGGGCGAGGCGCTGCGCGATCAACGACTGGCAGCCGTCGTCGTCGGGGGTGACGGAGCGCCGCGCGATGAGCTCGCAGGCGAGCGCGAGCGTGGGTTGCGCGCGGTCTTGCATGGTCGCCGATGGTAACAAAGCCGGCGGCGCCCGCCTGCGCCCCGTTCGCGGTACCGGCCCCGCCCGGGACAGGGGCGGGTGGCGCGGGCTAGCCTTGCGACCCGTACGCCAAGCCTGCGCAGATCGCGCCCTGCGGGGCGCCTGCCCGCCCGGGACCGGGTGCGCGGGGAGGCGAACCGCGCTCGGCCCAGCTGCGAAGTGTCAAGACGCAGTTTCCGCCCTGCATGCGTCGCAAGCACACAACCGTGGTCGTCCCCGCGCAGGCGGGGACCCAGTGTCGTCCTCTTGAGGCGACCTGCGAGCGTACAAGACGCTGGGTCCCCGCCTGCGCGGGGACGACGGATGAACCAGGCGCATGCTCGGCCGGAACAGCGTCTTGGCAGTCGACACCTAGCCGCGCTCGAGCATCCCCGCGTCGATCGCGAGCGTCGCGAAGTCGGCCTCGGGCCGCTTGGTCCGCCTGCCGTCGGTCGTGGACTCCATCGAGTCGACGCGCGAGTTCGGGTTGTTCTGGTTGATGAGCCAGGCGAGGTTCGTCGGCGAATCGGAGGCGATCATCGCCTCTTCGTAGCTCAGCGCGCCGTCGATGTACATGCGGCACAGCGCCTGCTCGAAGGTCTGCGATCCCGGGTAGAGCGACTGCTCCATCGCTTCCTTGATCTGGGCGAACTCGCCGCTCTTGATCAGCTCGGCGATGAGCGAGGTGTTGAGCAGGATCTCGACGGCGGGCTGCAGCTCGCCGTCGCGGTTCTTGATCAGGCGCTGCGACACGATGGCGCGCAGCCCGATCGACAGGTCGGAGAGCACCGCCGAGCGCGCGTCGTAGGGGAACAGGTTGATGATCCGCGACAGCGCGTGGTAGCTGTTGTTGGCGTGGATCGTCGACAGGCAGAGGTGGCCGGTCAGCGTGTGCAGCAGCGCCGACTGCATCGTCTCCTTGTCGCGGATCTCGCCGATCATGATGAGGTCGGGCGCCTCGCGCAGCGCGTTCTGCAGCGCGAGCTGGTAGCTCTGCGTGTCGACGTGGATCTCGCGCTGGTTGACGAGGCTCTGCTTGTGCTCGAACAGGTACTCGATCGGGTCCTCGATGGTCAGGATGTGGCCCGAGCGCGTGTTGTTGCGGTGGTCGATCATCGCCGCGAGGCTCGTCGACTTGCCCGAGCCGGTGGCGCCGGCCACGAGGATCAGCCCGCGCTTCTCCATCACGAGGTCGAGCAGCACCGAGGGCAGGCGCAGCTGCTCGAACGGCGGCACGCGGTTGCGGACGAAGCGGATGACCAGCGAGATCGTGCCGCGCTGGCGAAAGATGTTGATCCGGAAGTTGCCCACCGCGCGGTCGAGGTGCGAGAGGTTCATCTCCATCTCGTTCTCGAACTCCCGCGCCTGCTCCTTGCTCATGAGCTCGTAGGCGATGCGGCGCACGGTCTCGACGTCCATCGGCTGCGTGGAGACGGGCTGGACGGCGCCGTTGACCTTGATGTTGATGGGCGCCCCGCAGGAGATGAACAGGTCCGAGGCCTGCTTCTCCGCCATCAGCTTGAAGAGTCGGTCGAGATACATGGAACCCCCGCGGC
>JAOUIA010000091.1 GCA_029884335.1 Betaproteobacteria bacterium | reverse complement strand
AGTCTACGGCGAGGTGTTGCTCAACAAGCGCGAGTCCAACCAGGAGAACTACCGTCAGCTGTCGCTGGACTACGCGCGCGGCAGCCCGCTGATCCCCGCGAACCTCCGTGGCGTCCCCAATCTCCAGTCCGCGCCCACTCTGATCACCAACGGGCAGCCGCTGCAGATCCGGGCCTTCATCGGCTTTGGCCTCTACAACAGCGAGCAGGAAGTCGACTTCCAGAAGTACACCGGCGGCATGCGCGGCAACTTGCCCTGGTCGGACTGGAAGTACGACGTCTACGCGAGCTACGCGCAGTCGGACGCGCGCTACACCTTCGAACAGTTCCTGACCGACCGCCTGGCGCAGAGCCTCGACGTGGTCGCCGGCCCGAACGGCACGTTCGTGTGCCGCAATCCCGCGAACGGCTGCGTGGCCGCTCCGGAACTCAGCCCCGCGGTCATCGGCGGCACGCTCCCGCGCAACTGGCTGAACTTCGTGTACATGCCCGACACCGGCAACACCAGCTACAAGGAAACGACTATCACCTGGAACAACACCGGCACCCTGTTCCAGATGCCCTACGGGCGTGCCCGCGGCGTGCTCGGGTTCGAGTATCGCAAGGCGGAAATCGACGACACGCCGTCGATCAACATGCAGACCTCCAACGTGTACAACTTCTCGTCCGCCGCCATCACCCGCGGCAAGGACTCCGTGTGGGAAGCGTATGGCGAGATGGAGCTGCCGCTGCTGGCGGGCCTGCCGGGTGCGGAGGAACTCGTCTTCAACGGGTCGCTGCGCTGGACCGACTACGACTCCTACGGCAGCGACACGACCTACAAGGTCGGCCTGCTGTACACGCCGGTCAATTGGATCACGTTCCGTGCCTCCCAGGGCACGTCGTACCGCGCTCCGGCGCTCTTCGAGCAGTTCCTGGGCTCCACGAGCGGGTTCCAGAGCAGCCAGACCGACCCCTGCAACAACTGGGGCGCGGGCGACCCGACCTCGACCCGGGCGCGCAACTGCGCGAGCGAGGGTCTGGCGCCGAACTTCCAGCAGACGAGTTCCGTGCGGGTCAACACGATCGGCGGGGCAGACGCGGGGTTGAAGGCCGAGACATCGAAGAACATCACTCTCGGCATGATCCTGCAGCCCGCCCTGCCCAAGGGCTGGGGCGACTTTTCCTTCGCGGTCGACTACTACGACATCAAGGTGGACAACGGCGTGGACCGGGCAGGATTCAGCAACATCCTCAGCCGTTGCTACAACGACCCGGCGTTCATCTCCGGGGGCGGTTACTGCCGGCTGATCTCGCGCGACGTGCCGGGAACCGGCCGGGCGCTCACGGTCAACGACAGCTACATCAACCTGTCCCAGGACATCGTGAAGGGCTACGACTTCACGCTGCGATATGTCCACAATCTCCTGGGGGGGCAGGTCATCGCCAACGCCAGGTACACGAAGTTCACCGAGCAGGCGAACAGGCTGTTCCCCGAAGATCCGCTGGATGTCACCAAGGGCATCATCGGGTCGCCGGACGAGGCTGGCGTCCTGGACCTGACGTACAGGTACCAGGCATGGCGGTTCCGGTACGGCCTGGAGTGGGTCGGCGCCATGGACAGCTACGCGTACTACGGGGAGGACCCGGAGACGAGCACCTACAAGATGAACACGCCGAGCCAGACGATCCACAACTTCTCGGTGCAATACACGGGCAACAAGTGGTCCGTCATCGGGGGCGTGCGCAACTTCGCCGACCACACGCCGCCGCCCATTTCGCAGGGCTTCACCAACCGTCGGGGCAATACCCCGCTCTACAGCGGATTCGACTACGTGGGCCGCACCTGGTTCGTGAACGGCCAGATCAGTTTCTGATGCCTGCAGGACAAGCCACGTCACCTCCCGGGTGGCGTGGCTTTTTCTTTGTTGCGAGCCGGTGACGGTTCGGAAGGACGACAGCCGAACATGTGGAACCACCCGCGCCTGGCCGTATTCGCGATTACGACGGCCATCGGGCTCGCCTTGGGCGCGGCCCATGCCAAGCCCAGGGTGCCCACGATCGAGCAGCTCGCCGCCTATCCCGGGATGTCGGGCTTCACGATCTCCCCCGACGGAAAGCACCTGGCGGCCCTGGAGGGCCGCGGCGAAGACCGTGTCATCCTGGTGTGGAAGACCGACGACCTCGGCAAGTTGCCGACGGCGATCGGCTCGACCCAGATGAAGATCACGTCGGTGCAGTTCATCAAGAACGACCTGTTGGCCGTCACGATGTTCCAGCGGCACGACACGCGCATCGACAAGCTGACGAAGCAGTTCATCTCGAAGCTCTTCATCACCGACCTGGCCGGCAAGGACTGGAAGGAGCCGATGCCCAAGGAGCGCGCGATGAGCCGTGCGGCGGAGAAGCTCCAGGCACTCTCCAACCCCGGCGTGATCGACACCCTGCCGGCCGACCCCGACCACGTCCTGGTGATCAGCGACGAGCGCGGCACCTCCGGGGACGTCTTCAAGGTGAACGTGCGCACGTTTCGCGCCGAGCGCATCCAGCGCTCCGACGACAAGGTCGCCGGCTACATCACCGACCTCGACGGGAACCTCCGCGCGCGGACGAGGGCCGACGTCGACGGCACCGGCGCGTTCATCGCCGCGGAGATCCTCGAGCCCGGCACCGGGAAGTGGGCGGAGCACTTCCGCTCCTACGTGAAGGCCCGCGACGTCGTCCAGATCGTGGGCTTCGCCAAGGACCCGAACACCGCGTTCCTGCTGACTAACGTCGGCGAGGACAAGGCGGTCCTCTACGAGTACGACGTCGTGACGCGCACCCGCAAGGAGATCCTCTTCAAGCACCGCTTCTTCGACGCGGCGCGGGTGTTGATGAACCGCCACAGGAATGCCGGGGACATCCCGTTCGGCGAGGTCCACGGCATCGGTTACGACGGCCCGCGGGGCGCCGGAGCCGACGTGCAGTGGACATCCCCGCAAGCGAGAGCGCTCGAAAAGGCGGTCCGCGAAACGGCGGGGATCCGGTCGCAGCGGATGCGCGTGGTGGACCCCGCCACGGGCGAAGGCGCCGACATCGACTACGACGTGGACGCGACGTTCAACCTGTCGGCGGCGACGCCCGACCTCTCCACGGCGGTCGTGACCGTGAGCGGGCCCTCGCGCCCGCCCGAGTACTACCTTTTGCGCAACGGCAAGCTCATGCTGCTGGCGAAGGCGTATCCGGACATCGACCCGGCATCGCTCGGAACCACCCGCCTCGTCTACTACAAGGCCCGCGACGGGCTGGACGTTCCCGCGTTCGTCACGACGCCGGACAAGGAACTCTGCGGGCCGGGACCCTGGCCCGCCGTCGTGCATCCCCATGGGGGGCCCTGGTCCCGGGACACGATGACCTTCGACGGCTCGATGTGGGTGCCGCTCATGGCGTCGCGCTGCTTCGCGGTCCTGCGGCCGCAGTTCCGCGGATCGCAGGGCTGGGGCCGCCGGCTGTGGATGGCCGGCGACGCCGAGTGGGGCCAGAAGATGCAGGACGATAAGGACGACGGCGCCAAGTGGATGATCGAGCAGGGCATCGCGCAGAAGGGCCGGATCGCCATGTTCGGGTTCTCCTACGGCGGCTACTCCGCATTCGCCGCCGCCATTCGCCCCAACGGGCTGTACAAGTGTGCGATCGCCGGGGCCGGCGTGTCGGACATCAAGGAGATCTGGTCGCAGTTCTACACGAACCCGTTCTTCCGCGAGCGGCAGGCGCCGACCGTCCAGGGGTTGAATCCGGTGGATCGCGCCGGCGGCATCGGGATTCCCATCATGGTCTACCACGGGGATCGCGACCAGGTCTCGCCCTTGGAGCAATCGGATTGGTTCGTGGCGAAGGCCAAGGGCTCCGGGCAGCCGGTGGTCTACCACGAGCTTGCCGACTACGCCCACGGCCCCGCGTGGACCCGGAAGATCATGGGAGACCAACTCCGCATCATCGAGGACTACCTGGTTCGCGATTGCGGTGGCAAGGGCCTTTAGGCCGCGCAATCGAAACGACGGCGACGCCGGCGGCGGTGCTGGGGCGATGTCCGGGCTGCGGCGGTCGGGCGGCGATACGATGCGACGGGGGGGCCGGCGACGGCCCCCGTTGTTTCCAAGAGGTTATTGCTGCGCCGCAGCAAGAGGCTGCGAGCGGCGGAATTGCAACAGAGTAAACGCGGAAAATCGCGGCGCATCGGGCATTCGTTGATGCCCACTCGCGCGTTCGGGTAACTTGCTTTCACAGCGCGAGACACCGCGCGTGTACAACTACTAGGGGGTCCCATGAGGGTCAAGGGTCAACGGACGGCTTCAGGATTCCGCCAGCACAAGCTCGCCGCCGCCGTGGCGTGGGCTGTGGCTGCCGGGCTGGTCGCCGTGCCTGCGGCGGCGCAGGACGTGCGCGTCGAGGTGACGGGCTCCAACATCAAGCGGGTGGAGAGCGAGTCGGCCTCGCCGATCGAGGTCATCACGCGGCAGGACATCGAGCGCACCGGCGCGCAGACGATCGGCGAGGTGCTGCAGTTCCTCCCGTCGGCCGGCTACGCGATCGACGACCGCGTGACCAACGGCTTCACCAGCGGCGCGTCCGCGCTCAACGTGCGCAACCTCGGCTTCAACAGCACGCTGGTGCTGCTGAACGGCCGGCGGCTGCCGACCTACCCGTTCGCGCAGCGCACGACGCTGGGCTCGCAGCAGTTCCAGGACCTGAACGCGATTCCCGTCGCCGCGGTGCAGCGCATCGAGATCCTGAAGGACGGCGCCTCCGCGATCTACGGCGCCGACGCCGTCGGCGGCGTGGTCAACATCATCCTGCGCACGAACTACAGCGGCGGCGAGGCGAGCGCCGCCGCCGGCATCGCCGAGGTCGGCGACGCCGAGATGTACACCGTGAACGCGACGCTGGGCTGGGGCGACCTCGCCAAGGACAAGTACAACGTCTTCTTCAACGCGTACTACTTCAAGCGCGATGCCGCGCTGACCGACGAGCGCGACTTTGCCAACAACGAGGACCTGCGCTCGCGCGGCGGCGGCGACCTGCGGTCGAGCTACGGCTACCCCGGCACGCGCACGGACCTCGAGACCGGCGACAAGGCCTACTACCCGAACTGCACGACGGTGCGCGCGAGCTTCTGCCGCTACAACCGCGCCTCGTTCGGCGGCGTGCTTCCCGAGGTCGAGCGTGCCGGCGCGATGCTCAAGGGCGAGTGGGCGTTCAACCCCAACGTCTCCGCGTTCGGCGAGCTGATGTACTCGCAGAACAAGTCCTACAACATCGGCTTCCCGGCGCCGTCCTCCGACGACGCGGGCATCGGCTCGAACATCCTGCCGGTTGGCCATCCGCAGAACCCGTTCCCGAACGAGGCGCAGATCCGCCACCGTTACGCCGACGTCGGCAACCGCGACACCGACTCGACCGGCGACACCTGGCGCGGCGTGCTCGGCCTCAAGGGCACGTACAAGACCTGGGACTGGGAGGTCTACGGCAGCTGGAGCGAGATCGACATCAAGGAGACGCAGCTCAACAACGTGCTGTCGTCGACCGCGCTCGCCACGATCAACGACCGCTCGTACAACTTCCTCAACCCGTTCGCGAACCCGGCGAGCGTCACCGACCGGCTGCGCTACAACGGCCACCACACCGGCAACTCGCGCTTCGACGACTACGGCGCGCGGGCGAGCGGCGAGGTGTGGAGCCTTCCGGCGGGCCCGATACTCGCCGCCGTCGGCGTGCAGCACACCAAGCTCGAGGTCGAGGACATTCCCGACCCGCAGATCGCCGCCGGCAACGCGCTCGGCATCAGCGCCTCGGCCGCGTTCGGCCGCCAGGACCTGACCGCCGTGTTCGGCGAGATCGTCGTCCCGGTGATCAAGGGGCTGGAGGTCTCCGGCGCGCTGCGCTACGACAAGTACAGCGAGTCGGGCGACTTCTCCAACACCTCGCCGAAGGTGGGCGTGCGCTGGCAGCCGGTCAAGAACCTGCTGCTGCGCGGCACCTACTCCGAGGCGTTCCGCGCGCCGTCGATCTTCGAGACGACTTCGGCCTCACAGTCGTCGTTCGAGTTCGGCCTCGTCGACCCGACGCGCTGCATCACGGGAAACGAACCGGACTGCAACCTCGACGTCAAGCTGATCCAGTCCGGCAACCCGAACCTCAAGCCGGAGGACTCTAAGATCTGGAACATCGGCGTGGTCTGGGAGCCGATCGACAACCTCACGCTGTCGCTCGACTACTGGAACGTCAAGCGCGACAACGAAATCAGCCTGTTCGGCACGCAGACGCTGATCAACCTGTTCCCGAACGATCCGCGCATCGTCGTGCGCGACCCGACCGGGCAGATCAAGCAGGTCAACAACGTGCCCGTGCAACTTGCGGGCACCAAGACCTCGGGCTTGGACTTCGACGCGCGTGCGCGGATCCCGACTGACGGCTGGGGCACGTTCTCGCCGCGGCTCGTCGTCTCGTACGTCGACGAGTACAAGTTCAAGACGATCGGCGACAGCGGCGAGATCGAGGAGTTCAACTACAACGGGACGTACAACCAGCCGCGCGTGCGCGCGACCTGGGACCTCGCCTGGCAGTACGGGATGCACGAGGTGTCGCTGAACGGGTACTACGTCCACAGCTTCGACCAGCTGAACCCGATCGCCTCGGGCGCGGACGTCGACAGCGTGGCGATCTGGAACTTCTTCTGGAAGTGGAACTTCGCGAAGAACTGGTCGATGAACTTCGCCGTGACCAACCTCCTCGACGAGGATCCCCCGTTCTCCAACGAGACGTCGGCCTCGAACGCGGGCTACAACCCCTCGCAGCACGACCCGCGCGGCCGGTACTACCAGCTCGGCCTCACCTACCGCTTCTAGCGGCGGCAGACGCCGGGGCGGCGCGCACGCGGCGCCCCGGTAGCAGGAACGAAACGGGGGGCCGCATGCGGCCCCCCGTTCCTTTTCCTGCCGGCGCGCGCCTCCCCTAGTCGGCGCGCACCCCAACTCTTCGTCGTTCCCGCGCAGGCGGGAACCCAGTGTCTTCGGGCGTTGGCGATGCGGCGGTGGACTCAACGACGCTGGATCCCCGCATTCGCGGGGATGACGACGGGGAGGTCGTCGTTCCCGCGTATGTCGTCGTTCCCGCGGACTCCGTCGTCGTTCCCGCGGACTTCATCGTCGTTCCCGCGGCCTACGTCGTCGTTCCCGCGAAGGCGGGAACCCAGTGTCTTCGAGCGTTGGCGATGCGGCGGTGGACTCAACGACGCTGGATCCCCGCCTTCGCGGGGATGACGACGGGGAAGGATTTCGCCGTAACGACGCTGGATCCCCGCTGGAGCCTGCCCCCGCGAAGCCTGACCCCGAGGACTGCAGTCAGGGACCGGGGCGGGGCTGCCGAGTCGGTTAGGGCGCCATCGCCGCAGTAGCGACCCGAAGGCAGCGCGTCCCTATTTGACCAGCGGCATCGCCCCGGCGATGTCGTAGGAGCGGATCGCGCGCGCCTTGGTCTCGACCTGCAGGTAGCGCAGCGCCTTGACGGGTGGCAGGGCCTTCGCCACCTGGTTCTGCATGCGCCGGCGATCCTTCGCCTCCTCGTCGTCGATGGCGGCGAGCTCCTGCAGGATGCGCTTGGCGTGGGTGTCGGTGAGCGGACGATCGAGCCCGACGACCTCCTCGACCACGCGGCTCAAGCGGCGCGTGGTGGTGGCGAGCTGGCGCTGGTGGTTCTCGTACACGGGCCAGAACCGCTTCGCTTCGGCGTCGGTCAGCGCCAGCGCCTGTGCCACGTAGGCCTTCTTGTCGCCGCCGATGGCCGCGCGCACGGCGGCAATCTCGGCCGGCTCGGCAGGTCGCGCCTGCTGGGCTTGCAGGGCGGGCGCCAGCAGGAGGGCGGCAACCAGGGTGATGGCCTTGGGTAGGGTCATGGTCGGTCTCGGAGTCGTTGGACGGGCGCGGGGGGCCCCGGGCGCCGGCCTTTTTATCACGAATCCCGCCGCGCCTGCCGCAACCGCCGTGCTCCCGGCCGGTTAGAGAGGTTCCTCCAATCCGCCTCTCGACAGGCAGGATCCGAAGGGCCCATAATGTCGCGTTTTTTTGGCTGCGCGGCGCCTGCCGGAACAGGCGATGGGCGCGGAAGAAGCCCCGTTCCCGGGGCGAGGCGCGCGCATCAGCGCGGACGCCCTCCGGAACTGCCGTTTTTTTGCGTTTTCACACGTTCGCCATTAACATCCGCCCCCTCGACTCAGGGGCGCGGCACCCTCGAAGAGCCAGCGCGCAGCTCGGTCGGCCCCCCCGGGAGTACCCTCGCGGCCCACAAGGCCGGGGGAGCGAGTCCGTCCTGCCCGAATCCATGACATCTCTTGCTGGAGCAAACATGTTCACGACGATGCGTCAGGCCGCCGTTGCGGTCCTGCTGACGGCCGCTGCCTGGGTCGTTCCGTTCGAGGTCGAGGCGCAGGGCCAGCCCGCCGCCCCGGCCGCCACTGCGCCGCAGGCCGCTCCTGCCGCCCCCGTCGCCGCGCCCGCGACCACGCCGGCGCCGAAGGCCGCCAGCGGCAAGGGCACGGAAGTCGTCGAGAACCCGTACGGCCTCGAGGCCCTCTGGAAGGGCAGCGACTGGGTCGCCAAGGCCACGCTGATCATCCTGGTGATCATGTCGATGGGCTCCTGGTACATCATCACCGTCAAGCTCTACGAGCAGGCGAAGCTCGGCGCGCAGGCGCGGCTCGCCAGCAAGACGTTCTGGTCCGCGCCGTCGGTGCGCGACGGCATCGCCGGCCTCAAGGAGGGCAGCGCGTTCCGCTTCCTCGCCGAGTCCGGGCTCGAGGCCACGAAGAAGCACACCGGCCTCCTCGGCAACATCAACCTCTCCGACTGGGTGTCGGCGAACATCCAGCGCGGCATCGACAACGTGGGCAGCCGCCTGCAGGACGGCCTCGCGTTCCTGGCCACGGTCGGCTCCACCGCGCCGTTCGTGGGCCTGTTCGGCACGGTCTGGGGCATCTACCACGCGCTGACCGCCATCGGCATCGCCGGCCAGGCGTCGATCGACAAGGTCGCGGGCCCGGTGGGCGAGGCGCTGATCATGACGGCCATCGGCCTCGCGGTCGCCGTGCCCGCGGTGCTCGGCTACAACTGGCTGATCCGCCGCAACAAGCGCGCGATGGACGAGATCCGCAGCTTCGGCGCCGACCTCCACGCGGTGCTGATGTCCTCGCCGCAGGTCGCCGCGAAGGCGTGACGCCATGGCGATGAACGTCGGGTCGCCCGACGGCGGCGAAGAGCAGACGATCTCCGCGATCAACACCACGCCGCTCGTCGACGTGATGCTGGTGCTGCTGATCATCTTCCTGATCACGATCCCCGTGGTCACGACGTCGATCCAGGTGCAGCTGCCCAAGGAGCGCAACGAGATCCGCGAGACGAAGCCGGAGAACATCCAGCTCTCCGTGGACATCATGGGCAACATCTACTGGAACGAACTCAAGCTGCCCAACACCAACGCGCTGATCGACCGGCTGAAGAAGATCGCCGTGCTGACGCCGCAGCCCGAGGTCCACATCCGCGGCGACGGGCGCGCGAACTACGACGCGGTCGGGCGCATCATCTACGCCTGCCAGCGCGCCGGGATCGCGAAGATCGGCTTCATCACCGAGCCCCCGGTGCGCTCGTGACCCGCCGCGAAGGAAGCCAGCCATGGGCATGAACGTGGGGCAGGGCGGGGGCAGCGAACCCGACGTGATGATCGACATCAACACCACGCCGCTGATCGACGTGATGCTGGTGCTGCTGGTGATGCTGATCATCACGATCCCGATCCAGCTCCACTCGGTCAACATCAACATGCCGACGGGCGCGCCGCCGCCGTCGCTGGTGAAGCCCGAGGTGGTCAAGATCGACATCGATCCGGCGAGCGTGGTCTATTGGCAGGGCGAGCCCGTCGCCAGCGGCGAGGACCTGCACGAGAAGCTGCGCGCGGTGGCCACCGCGGAGCCGCAGCCCGAGCTGCACATCCGGCCCGACCGCGCGGCGAAGTACGAGGTCGTGGCGAGCGTGCTCGCCGCGGCGCAGCGCCTCGGCGTGACCAAGCTCGGCATCATCGGCAGCGAGCAGTTCATCGAATAGAGCCGCCAGCGGACGCGCGTCGCGCGTCCCGGAGCCGAAGCCATGGATTTCGCCCGCCAGCAGAGAGACCCGAAGCGGCACCTGATCGGGATCACGTTCGTCGTGGTCCTGCACGCGCTGATCGTGTACGCGATGGTGACCGGCCTCGCGCGGAAGGCGATCGACGTGATCAAGAAGCCGATCACCGCGACGATCATCGAGGAGATCAAGGTCCCGCCGCCGCCGCCGCCGCCGCCGCCCAAGCGCGTCGTCGAGCCGCCGAAGACCAACGTCCCGCCGCCGCCCGAGCAGCCGTACGTGCCGCCGCCCGACGTCCCGCCGCCGGTGGTGCAGACGGCGCCGACGATCTCGGTCGCGCCGTCGCCGGAGCCGCCGAAGCAGGAGTACAAGATCGAGCCGCCGCCGCCGCCGGTCGTCGTCGCGCCCCCCGCGCCGCCCCCGCCGCCCAAGCCCGCGGTGCGGCGCGGCGTGGTGCCGATCGAGCGCGAGAACCCCGTCTACCCGCGCGCCGCGATCCGCGC
>JAOUIA010000090.1 GCA_029884335.1 Betaproteobacteria bacterium | reverse complement strand
CCGGCGCCGGCGGCACCCCCTGCAGCTGGAGCACGCGCCGCCCCGGGTCGATGCGGATCGGCGAGCCGCGCGGCTCGGAGAACGAGCCGCGGTCGTCCACGCGCTCGATGATCGCCGGCATCCGGTGAAGCGTCGTGCGGTGGTAGCGCGCGCCGGTCACCTCGCTCCACGCGGGCCCCCAGCTCTGGCAGCCCGCCAGCAGCGCGGAGGCCGCGAACAGCATCGTCGTGGGAAGCTTCAAGACGCCCTCCATCGCGAGTCCGGCAGGCCCGTTTCAGCGCAGCTTCGGGTTGAGCGCGTCGCGCAACCAGTCGCCGAGCAGGTTGATCGACAGCACCATGATCACCAGCGCAGCCCCCGGGAAGATGGTAATCCACCACTCTCCCGAGAACAGGAAGTCGTTGCCCACGCGGATCAGCGTTCCCAGCGACGGCTGCGTGGGCGGCACGCCGACGCCGAGGAACGACAGCGTCGCCTCGGTGAGGATCGCGGTGGCGATGTTGATCGTCGCGAGCACCAGCACCGGCCCCAGCACGTTGGGCAGCAGGTGCCGGCGCATGATGCCCCACGGCGAGACGCCGATCACCCGCGCCGCCTGGATGTACTCCTTGTTCTTCTCCACCATCGTCGAGCCGCGCACGGTGCGCGCGTACTGCACCCAGTTCGAGACGCCGATGGCCAGGACCAGGACGAGCAGCGCGACCTCGCCGTGCGCGTCGCGCGGCAGCGCCGCGCGCGCCACCCCGTCGATCAGCAGCGCGATCAGGATCGCCGGGAACGACAGCTGCACGTCGGCCACACGCATGATGAATGCGTCGATCTTGCCGCCCGCGTAGCCCGCGAGCAGGCCGAGCGACACGCCCATGACCACGGCAAGCGCCACCGACGCGAGCCCGACGAGCAGCGAGATCCGCGCGCCGAACATGATCGCCGAGAGCACGTCGCGGCCCTGGTCGTCGGTGCCGAGCAGGAAGCCGGGCTTGCCGCCGTCCTGCCACACAGGCGGCGCTAGCGCGTCGAGCAGATTGAGCGTCTTGAGGTCGAACGGGTTGTGCGGCGCGAGCCAGGGCGCGAACAGCGCGCCGGCGAGGCAGACGGCGAGCACGACCGCGGCGCCGACCGCCACGGGCGAGTTGCGGAAGCTGTAGGCGACGTCGCTGTCCCACGCGGAGGCGATGCGCTCGCCCAGCGACGGCAGGTGCGGCACCGGCTCGTGCACGGTGCCGTCCGGCTGCGTGCTCATGACGTTCCTCCCGTCGCCAGCCCGGCGAGCGCCTGCAACGCGGCGGCGCGCGCCTGCCCCGCCACCATCGCCTTCCACGCCGGCGTGTCGACGAAGAATGCGTCGCGCGTCAGCTTCAGCACGGCAGCGCGCTGTCGCGCCGTCGCTTCCGGGTGCGCGGCGAGCCAGTGCCGCGCCCGGAGCGCCTGCGTGACTTCGGGCATCGGCAGCGTGCCGTACTCGAGCGCGATGCCGGCGTACGCGGAATCGGGGCACTCCCCGAGCGCGGCGTTGAACAGCATCCCTGTCACCTGCGCGGAGGTCGACGAACCGTCGTAGATCGACGTCACGTCGCAGCCCCACCACGCCCGCGCCCGCGCGAGCATCGCGGCGTCGTCGGGACCGGCGAAGATCTTCTCCGCATGGCCGCTGGGCCCCAGCCCCGTGTGGAAGTCGATCCAGCCGAGGCGCTCGCGCCGCGCGTGCCGGCGCAGGACGTCGCGGATCACCTGCTGGCTCCAGGTCGCCTTGCGCCCGGCGTAGAAAAGACCGTCGGGGCGGTCGGACTGTCCCGTCGTCAGCGCAGCCTGCAGCGCGCCCGCGCCGCGCTCGCCGAGGTACGCTGCAAGCCGCGCTTCCTGCTCGGGCGGCGGCGGCCAGGACGCGGGCAGGATGAAGTCGTGGATCTCGAGGTAGGCTTCATTGCGCCTGACGGCGGCGAAGTCGCGGAAGTTGCGGTTGAGGTCGACGTTGTCCTCGGTGGTGCGCGCCACGTGCGCGAAGCCCCAGGGATTGATCGCGTGGACGAAGACGACCGCCACCCCGCGCCGCTCGACGTAGGCCGCGAACGCGTCGTCGCGCAGCAGCGCGACCTGGCAGCCGCTGCCGCAGAAGCCCTCCACGCCGTGAGTGGCCGACGTCAGCACCAGCGCCGCCGGCGAGGTCGCGGGGCCGAGCACGGCGACGTCCGCGGCAAGCTCCTCGCCCGCCGGCCCCCGGTGGCCCGGGAGCACGTGGGTCTCGACGTCGAGCCCGCGCGCCCTTGCGGCGGCGAGGAACCTCGCCCGCGCATCCGCGTAGTCGCACCCGAACGCGGCGACCGGGTCGACGTCCGACCAGATCGACGAGAGCGGCGGCGCCGGGGCGTCGGCCTGCGTCACAGCGGCATCGCCTTCTCGGCCAGCGCAGCGAGGTAGCCGGCGCCGAGCGGGATCACGTCGTCGTTGAAGTCGTAGCGGCTGCTGTGCAGGAAGCAGCCGCCCTCGGCCCCGCCCTGCCCCAGGCGCGCGAACGCGCCGGGCTTCGCCTGCAGCATGAACGAGAAGTCCTCCGACCCCATCGACGGGTCGAGGTTGCGCACGACGTTGTCCGCGCCTACCAAGGACTCCGCGACCGCCATCGCGAACTCGGCCGGCGCGTCGTGGTTCAAGGTGGCGGGGTACACGCGCTCGTAGCGCAGCGTGGCCGTCGCGCCGAACGCAGCGGCGATCGAGCCGACCAGCTCGCGCAGGCGCCTCTCGATCATGTCCTGCGTGGACGGGCGGAACGTGCGGACGGTGCCGACCAGGCGCGCATGCGAGGGGATGACGCTCATCGCGCCGGGGTTGCCGGCCTGCATCGCGCAGAGGCTGACCACCGCCGTGTCGATCGGCGCGACGTTGCGCGATACGATCGACTGCGCCGCGGTGATCATGTGCCCGGCGACGAGCACCGGGTCGATCGCCGCGTGCGGGTGCGCGCCGTGCCCGCCGCGGCCGTCGATCACGATCTCGATGCGGTCGGCAGCGGCCATCGCGGGGCCCGGCGTGATGCCGATCTTGCCCGGCGGCAGGCCCGGCCAGTTGTGCAGGGCGAACACCTGTTGCGCGGGGAAGCGCTCGAACAGGCCGTCGGCGATCATCGCCTTCGCCCCGGCGTGGCCCTCCTCGCCCGGCTGGAAGATGAGGTAGGCGGTCCCGTCGAAGTCGCGCGTCTCGGCGAGATAGCGCGCGGCGGCGAGCAGCATCGTCGTGTGGCCGTCGTGGCCGCAGCCGTGCATGCGGCCTTCGTAGCGAGAGCGGTGCGCGAAGTCGTTCTCCTCCTGCATCGGCAGCGCGTCCATGTCGGCGCGCAGGCCCACCGACGCGCCGCGGCTGTCGCGCCTGCCGCGCACGACCGCCACCACGCCCGTGCGCCCGATGCCCGGGTGATGCTCGATGCCCGATGCCGCGAGCTGTTCGCAAACCACGCGCGCGGTGCGCTCCTCCTCGAAGCCCAGCTCCGGGTGCGCGTGCAGGTCGCGGCGCAGCGCGGCGTAGGCGTCCCGCCAGCGGGCGATGTGCTCGACGGGAGCTGCTGTCGGCATCAGTGACCGGCCGCCGCGTTGCGCTCGATGCGCAGCCTCGGGTCGACCGCGTAGTACAGCAGGTCGACGATCAGGTTGATGGTGACGAACACCAGCGCGATGAAGAACAGGTACGCCGCCATCACCGGGATGTCGGCGAAGTTGACCGCCTGGATGAACAGCAGTCCCATGCCGGGCCACTGGAACACCGTCTCGGTGATGATGGCGAAGGCGATGATGGCGCCGAGCTGCAGCCCCGTGATGGTGATGACCGGCACGAGCGTGTTCCTGAGCGCGTGGCCGAAGTGGATCGCGCGGTCGGTGAGCCCGCGCGCGCGCGCGAACTTGACGTAGTCGGTGCGAAGCACCTCGAGCATCTCGGCGCGCACGAGCCGCATGATCAGCGTCAGCTGGAACAGCGACAGCGTGATCGCCGGGAGGATCAGCGACTTGAGGCCCGAGGCCGTCACCAGCCCGGTCGTCCACCAGCCGAGCGGCGTGACGTCGCCGCGGCCGAACGAAGGCAGCCAGCCCAGGTACACGGCGAAGATCAGGATCAGCAGGATGCCGATGAGGAAGGACGGCAGGCTCACGCCCACCAGCGAACCCGCGAGCAGGACGTGCGAGAGCCAGCTCTGTCGTCGCAGCGCGGTGTAGACGCCAAGCGGGATGCCGACGAACAGCGCCAGCAGCGCAGCGGCCAGGGCGAGCTCGATCGTTGCCGGCAGGCGCTCCTTGAGCAGCGTGGACACCGGGCGGCCCTGCCGCAGCGACACGCCGAACTCGCCCTTGAGCGCGTTGCCGGCGAACCGGCTGAACTGCACGTAGAACGGCTGGTCGAGCCCCAGCTCGCCGCGCAGGCGCACGCGCTCCTCCTGCGTCGCGTCCTGGCCGAGCATGAACGCGACCGGGTCCCCGACGAAGTTGAACAGGCCGAACGCGATGAACGCCACGACCAGCATCACGATGCCGGACTGCAGGACGCGGCGGAGGACGAAGGCGAGCATCGTGACGTTACCCCTCGTCCCCGCCGAAGCGGGGACCCGGAGGCTCTAGCGGCGCAAGGCGCCGGGCTCCCGCGCCCGCGGGAGCGACGGCGGCCTCAGTCGACCCGCGCCCAGCGCATGTCGAGACGGTTGTCGGCCCGGTGGTAGACCGACACGTTCGACCGCATCGCCCAGGGAATCACCTGCTGGTGCAGCGGGATGTGGCCGATGTCCTCGGCGTGGATGCGCTGGGCATCGCGCATCGCCGCGCCCCGCTTGGCGTCGTCGACTTCCGTCTTCACCTGGTCGATGAGCGCGTCGGCCTTCGCGTTGCTGTACTTGCCGAGGTTGAAGTTGCCGTCGGCGCCCTTGCCGTCGGCCGCAGGCGAGCGGATCAGGCTCTGCAGCGTGTACAGGCCGTCGAACGTCGCCGTCGCCCAGCCGAGCAGGTAGACGCTGGTGTCGAACTTCTGGATCTTCTGGAAGTACGTCGCCCGCGGCATGGCATTGAGCTTCGCCTTCAGGCCCACCTTCGCCCACATCGCGGTGATCGCGATGCAGATCTCCTCGTCGTTGATGTAGCGGTTGTTCGGGCAGTCGAGCGTGAACGAGAAGCCCTGCGGGTAGCCGGCGTCGGCGAGGAGCTTCTTCGCCGCGTTCTCGTCGTGGGGCAGGCGCTTGGCGAACTCCTCGAAGTAGCCGTTCACCTGCGGGGCGATCATCGAGCCGGTCGGCACCGCGAGTCCGCGCATCGTCGCGCGGCGGATCGCCTCGATGTCGATCGCCTGGTACATCGCCTGGCGGACGCGCTTGTCCTTGAACGGGTTCTTGCCCTTGACGTCGGTGTACGGCGACTCGTCGCGCCACTGGTCGAAGCCGAGGAAGATGATGCGCGTCTCGGTGCCGTCGGCGATCTTGATCGCGCTGTTCTGGCGCAGGCGCGGGATGTCCTGCGTCGGCGGGTCGAGCACGAGGTCGATCTCGTTCGAGAGCAGCGCGGCTGCGCGCGTCGCGTCCGACTTGATCGGGCGGTAGACGATCTCGGTGACGTTGCCCTCGGCCTTGTCCCACCAGTTCGGGTTGGCCACGAGCACCGTGCGCACGTCGGGCTCGAAGGACTTCAGCATGAACTGCCCCGTGCCGTTCGTGTTGCGCGCCGCGAAGGTCTCCTCCTTCTTGACGTAGTCCTGCGGGTTCACGACGTTGTTCTTCGTCGCCCACGCCTTGCTCATGATCTTGACGTCGACCAGGCCGCGCAGCAGCACCGGATTCGGCCCGTCGGTGACGACCTCGACGGTGAAGTCGTCGATGCGCTTCGTCTCCTTGATGCCGGAGGCGTAGACCTTCATGTTCGACGACGGGGCGAGCACCCGCTGGAACGAGAACACGACGTCGTCGGCCGTCATCGGCGTGCCGTCGTGGAACTTGACGTTCTTGCGCAGGTTGAAGCGCCACACGGTCGGCGACACGCGCGTCCACGAGGTGGCGAGCGCCGGCTCGGGCACGAACTGCTTGTTGTAGCGGACGAGGCCCTCGTAGACGTAGTCGGAGAACGTGTTGTTGAGGCTCTCGTTCTGCGACATCGGGTCGAAGGTCAGGATGTCCCCCTGGCTCGCCCAGCGCAGGCTCTTCGCCGAAAGCGGCGCGGACACGATCGCGGCTGCGGCCAGCGCGCCGATCAACAGCTTGAATCGCATGGATTTTTCTCCCCCCGTGAACCCGGGCGTGGTGGCAACGAAACCTGTGGATGATGCCGCAAAAGGGCCGAAATCTCAACGCGGGGCCGCGGCGGGGGCCCGCGCGCGCCGCGCGGCGTAGAGGCAGATGCCGGCCGCCACCGAGACGTTGAGGCTGGCCACGCTTCCCGCGATGGGAATGCCGACGATGCGATCGCAATGCTCGCGCGTGAGCCGCCGCAGCCCGGCGCCCTCGGCGCCCAGCACCCACGCGAGCGGTCCTCCCAGGTCGGCGGTGAACAGGCTCTCGCCGCCGGCGTCGGCGCCGACGATCCACAGTCCCGCCTCCTTCATCTCGCGCAGCGCGCGGGCGAGGTTGGTCACAGCGACGACGGGCACCGTGTCGGCCGCGCCGCTGGCCGCCTTGGCGACGGTCGCGTTCACGCCGACCGCGCGGTCCTTCGGCACGACGACGGCGTGCACGCCGAACGCGTCCGCGCTGCGCAGGCAGGCCCCCAGGTTGTGCGGGTCGGTGACGCCGTCGAGGACGAGGATCAGCGGCGGCTCGTGCGGGTGCTCCAGCACCTCGGGCAACGTGACGTGCGGCAGCGCGGCGTCGACCACCGCCGCCACGCCCTGGTGCGCGAGCCCGCGCGCGAGATCGTCCAGCCGCCGCTCGTCGACCTGGTGCACCGGCGTCCCGGCTGCCGCCGCGCGCTCGAGCAGGTCGCGCATGCGCGCGTCGTGCCGTCCGCGGCCGGCGTAGAGCGTGCGCACCGACCCGGGCCGCTGGCGCAACCGAGCGGTGACGGCGTGGAAGCCGACGAGGAGGCGCGTGCCGGACACCGTGATAGTGTAGCCGCGCCCCGAGCGTCCACGATGCCCTTCGACTACCCGACCCGCGCCGTCGTCGAGCAGGCGCTGCTCGTGTTCGCCGCGCTGTTCCCGATCGTCAACCCCGTGGGCGGCGCGCCCGTGTTTCTCGCGCTGACGCACGGCGTCTCCTCGACGGAACGCGCGCAGCTCGCGCGCCGCGTGGCCGTCAATGCGCTCGTCCTGGTCCTCGCCTCGGCGCTGGTCGGCGGCTACGTGATCGAGTTCTTCGGATTGTCGGTCCCCGTGATCCAGGTCGGCGGGGGCCTGCTGGTCTGCTCGGTCGCCTGGAACCTGCTGCGCAGCGAGGACACGCAGTCGGAGGTGAGCGTGACCGCGCAGTCGCGCGCTCAGCTCGCGGCGCGTGCGTTCTACCCGCTGACGATGCCTCTGACGGTCGGGCCGGGCTCGATCGCCGTGGCGATCACGCTGGGCGCCGCCGCGCCGCGGACCGCCACCGGCTGGGCGATCAGCGCCCTCGGCGCCGCGGCCGGCGCCGGGCTTCTCGCGCTGTCGATCTACTTCCCGTTCCGCCACGCCGAGCGGCTGTCGCGCGCGCTCGGCCGCACCGGCACGGTCGTCCTGCTGCGGCTGTCGGCGTTCATCCTGCTGTGCATCGGCGTGCAGATCGTGTGGAGCGGCGCCTTCGCGCTGCTCGCGACGATCCCGGGATTCCGGCCCCGCTAGCGACTCGGAGCAGGAGGCGTTCGCAAGCGCGGTCAACGCCGCGGGATCGATGTGGCGCACGCGGTATCGAGGCAAGCGCGCGCAGGTGTTCCAGGTGCCGTCCCGGATCGTGCCGCGGTGACGCGTTCCGCCAGCGGCTCAGAAATCCCACCGCCAGCCGACGTACCAGAACTGGCGAGTGCTCTGGTCGACGACCGCGGCACCCGAGGTCTTCGAGCGTTCCATCGCGTACTCGCCCTCGAGCGAAAACCGCTCGCGCAGGTAGTAGATCACGCGCAGGCCCGGCATGTGGCGCAGGAGCCGTGCGCCTAGCGAGTCCTCCTGCCGGTAATAGCGGTACATCGGCTGGACGGTCAGCGGTTCCCATGGGCTGAAGCGGTAGTCGACGCCGGCCTGCCAGCCGTCCACCAGCTTGCCGTTCATCACGCTGCCGTTCACGACCAGGATGTCGCGCCAGCGCTGCACGAGCGAGGTGCCGATCGCCTGCATGGTGTAGGTGTAGACGTTGCCCGACCCGGGCTGGGCCGGCGCAAGCTCGGTCGCGGGAGTCCCCGAGAGGCTGGACAGCCGGACGTCGAGGCCCAGCTGCCACTGCGGCGTCACCTGGTGCGTGACGCCGACGAGGAAGACCTTCGAGATCGGCGTGAAGGCCTTGGCCATGTCGCGGGCGGCGCCGACCCCGATCGTGTCGACGATCGTGTCGAAGTTGCCGTTGGGCACGGCGAGCAGCAGGTTCCCGAGCTGGAGCGTGGGCGTGCGGCGGTAGTCGGCGAGGAGGTTCAGCGCCGTGCCGTTGCCGAACTGCCAGCTGCCCTGCGCCATGGCGACGTTGAAGGCGTTGAACATCGGGTCGTAATCGACCACCGCGTACAGCATGCGATTGGGGTCGAAGTAGCGCACCTCGCCTCCCAGGCCGACGCGGTCGGTCTCCCCGCCCGCCCGCTGCGCGATGCCGAACAGCTGCATCGACGTCCCCGGCAGCACGTTGTCGACGTCGATGCTGCCGCCGGCGAAGAGCTTGTCCGGACCCGGCCCGGCGTCGACCGGCGCGCCGGCGACGCCGTTGAGGCGCCAGTCGGGACGGGCGGCCCACGACAGCCACGCGCCGTCGAAGCGTCCGAGCACGCCGGAGGACGTGCCCGTCTGGCGCCCGACGCGCCCGAACAGGTTGGTGGGTGCGTGGCGCCCTTCCGCGTACGCCGCCGTGAGTCGATTGCGGTCGCTGCCACCATTCAGGAAGCTGTACGTGTAGCTGTCTCGCACGACGACGCGCGTGTCCCACGGCCCCTGGCGCCAGCGTCCGGTTGCATCGAGGTTCGTCGTGAGCTGCCTCTGGTCCGTCGAGGTCAGACGCGCGACGTCGATCGTCGTCGCGTTCGTCGCCGGTGTGACGGTGATGGTGGTCGTCTCGACCTGCGATTGCCCGCCGTAGAAGTACTGCGACAGGCTGCCCCAGGCTGCGTAGAGCGGCGGAGCTTCGACCGGCGCGCGGCCCACGACCGCCGCCACCGAAAGCTCGGCGAGCCGCGCCTTGACGCGGCCCGCACCCGGTCCGTCCGGATACAGCTTCAGGTACAGCTCGTACTCGGCCTTCGCCTTGGCCGTCTCGCCGAGTCGTTCCCGCGCGAGCCCGATCAGCTCCTGCGCCTCCTGGGAGAACGCGTTCGGCGGCATGTTCAGCACGCGGTTGAGCGCGAGCACCGCCTCCTCGAACCTACCGGTGGCGATCGCCTCGCGCGCGGCGTTGACCAGCGGGACGATCTCCTTGTCGGCTTCCGTGACCGGCGCCGCCGTCGTGGGCGGCGGCTCGACTCCCGCGGGCTTCGGCGGCGCGAGGCGCCCCAGCGCCTCGTCGGACAGCGGGATGACGAGCAGCAGCGTGCGGTTGTCTTCGGGTCGCAGTCGGTAGCGCGTGACCTCCGCGAAGCGGATGTCGATGCGCCGCTGCGTGCCAAGTCCCTGCACCGGGTAGTCGACGTCGAAGCGCGGCAGGATGTCGTTCGGCGGCGAGCGGCGCTGTTCCTCGCGCGTGCCGAAGACGTCCTCGTTGCCCGCCGTGATCTGGAAGAACACCTGGACCGTCTGCCCCTGCGTCGGCGGCGCGTGGCGGAGGTATTGGATGAGCGCCGCGAAACGGATGCGGACGAGCGCATTCGCCCCGTCGTGCGTCACCTCGATCGAGTCGATGATCTGTGCGGCGGACGGACCCGCGGAAGCCGCCGCGACGAGGGCCAGCGCGGCGGGGAGCAGCGGGCGAAAGAGAAGAGGGAGCGTGATGCGGCGCACGTCAGAAGCCTCCGTCGGTGGACCGGTGCTGGCTCGTGCGCGTGCGCCGGATCGTGGTGAACGTGGTGTCCGTGTACTCGTGGCAGCTGCCCGCGCAGTTGCGCAGCTCGCCGACCGTGTAGAACACCGCAGGGCTGTCGACCTTCTTGTGCGCCGTCGGCCGGAACGTGGCCGCGTGGCAGCCGGCGCAATCGGGCCGGTAGGCCGCGAACGGCCACGCGATGACCTCGTTGTTGCTCCTGTGGCAGGCGATGCACGTGACGCCCGACGTGTGCGGGCGATAGCCCGGGCTCACGTGGCTGTAGGTTCCGAGCGGGATCCAGGCCGTGGTGCGATGGCAGGCGTCGCACGAGCGAGTCGTGACGAAGTGGCTTGCGCCCTTCCCTCGCGCGCTGGTGCCGTTGTGGCAGGTGGCACACGACCCCGGCGTCACGCCGGTGTGCGTGAACGTCGCGGGAATCCACGCAGTGGTGCGGTGGCAGCTGTCGCAGGACAGCGTGGTCGCGATGTGCGTAGCCGGCTTGCCGCGTGCCGTCGTGCCGTTGTGGCAGGTCGCGCAGCCGCCGGGGGTGACACCCGTGTGACTGAACGTCGCGGGAATCCATGCAGTGGTGCGGTGACAGGTGTCGCACGCCTGCGTGGTCGGTACGTGGGTGGCCGGCTTGCCGCGCGCCGTCGTGCCGTTGTGGCAGGTCGCACAGGAGCCCGGCGTCACGCCGGT
>JAOUIA010000031.1 GCA_029884335.1 Betaproteobacteria bacterium | reverse complement strand
GGCGCCGGCTTCGCTCGCCCTGCACCAGATCGTCGTCCTGCGCCGGCGAACGGCCGCATGACGTTCGCGCGCTACGTCGCGGTGCAGCTGGCGGCCTATGCGCTGGACATGGGGACGTTCCTGGTCCTGCTCCACGGGGGCGTCGCCGGGCCGATTCCGGCGAACGTCGCCGCCAAGATTGCCGCCGGCGGCTTCGCATTCTTCGCCCATCGGGCATTCACGTTCCGCCTGGGCGGCGCGGCGAGGGCTGGCGAGGCCGTGCGCTACGCGATCCTGCTTGCTCTCAACGTTCCGCTCGCCTCGGCGCTGCTCGCCGCGCTGCTGCACGTCGTGCCGCACCCGGTCGCCGCGAAGTTCCTCGCCGACGTGGTCTGCGTCGGCCTCACGTTCCTGCTCACCCGCCACGCGGTGTTCGGCCGCGCCGACCGATGAGAAGCGTGACCGTGACCGGCGCGACGGGCTACGTCGGCTCGCACTTCGCCCGCGCGGCGCGGAGCGCCGGCTGGCGGGTGGTCGCAGCTTCGCGCCACGCGTCCGCGCACGCCGACGCCTCGGTGCCCTACGACCTGCGCACGCCTGCTCCGGTGCTCCATGCGGAAGCCACGCCCATCGTGCACCTCGCAGTGCTCACCGATGGCAGCGACGGCCCGGAACTCGAGATCGCGGCCGCGCGGACGTTGCTGGAGGAGGCGCGCAAGCGTGGCACGTACGTGCTGTTCGTCTCGAGCCAGGTCGCACGTGCCGACGCACCCACCGCGTACGGCCGGACCAAGCACTCGATCGAGGAGGTCGTGCTCGCGGCCGGAGGCATTGTCGTGCGCCCGGGGCTGGTGTACGGAGGCGAGGCGGGCGGGCTGTACGCGACGCTGCTGCGCGCCGCGCGCCGCGCGGTAGTGCTGCCGGCCATCGTGCCGGCGCCCTGCGTGCAGCCGGTGCACGTCGACGACCTCGCGGCGGCGCTGCTGCGTGTGCTCGAGTCGCCCGAGCGGTGGTTCGGCCGCGTGCTGCACCTGGCGGAGCCGGAGCCGCAACCGTTCTCCGCGTGGATGCACGAGCTGGCGGCGGCGTTCGGGCGCGCGCCGCGGCGCGTTCCCGTTCCCGCGGCGCTGGTGCGCGCGGGTGCCGCGCTCGCAGCGGCGATCGGGGCGCGCTCGCTTGCCGATCGCGCTCGCTCGCTGCTGGCGATCCCGCCGATGGCCACTGCGAGCGACCTCGCCGCGCTGGGCCTCGCGTTGCGCTCCTCGCGGGAGGTCTTCGCGCGACGCGCCGTCCGACGCGCGTGCGTGCGCGAGGGTGCCGCGCTGCTGCGCTACGTGCTGGGCGCCGCACCCGGTCCGGCGCTGGTACGACGCTACGCGCGCGCGATCGAGGCGCTGCGCGATGCGCAGCCGCTGCCGCTGCCACGCTGGGGCCTGCGCATTCCGTGCCTGCTGCGCGCGCTCGACCAGCCGCGGCTGCGCGCAGCGGATGCGGAGTGGCAGTGGCGGGTGCACGCGGCGGCAGCGATCGCCGAAGCTTCGCCGCAAGGGGCGCGCCGCTTTCTTGCGCTTGCCGGCCGCGGATCGCGGGCGCGCCGCTTCGCGGCGGCGCTCGCTGCGCTGCCCGCCGAGGCGCTCGCGCGGGCCGCGAGCCTGGCGCTCAACACGCGCCGCAGCCGCGGATGACGCCGCCCGACTTCGACGTGCTGGTCGTCGGCAGCGGACCTGCCGGCGTCGCCGCGGCGTTCCCGCTCGTTGAGGCAGGGTGGCGCGTCGCGATGGTCGACGGCGGCGCGCAGCCCGGGACCGATGTGCCGGACGGGGAGTATCTCGACCTGCGCGCGACCGACCCGGGGCAGGCGCGATGGCTCCTCGGCGCGGACCTGCACGCGCTGCGCGCGGCGGAGGCGAACTCGCCGAAGTTCCGCGCGGCCACGCTCGCCTTCGCGTTCCGCGACTTCGCCGCCGCCAATCGCGTCGTCGCGCAGCGCTTCGCGCTCGTAGGGTCGATGGCGGTCGGCGGCCTGTCGAACGCGTGGGGCTGCGGCGTGACTCGCTTCGCGGCCTCGGACTGGGGCGACGCATCGATCGACGCGCGCGAGCTCGACGCGGCCTACGCCAGCGTGGCCGCTCGCGTGGGGCTCTCCGGCGCCGCGGACGACGACCTCGCGGCGTTCTTCGGCGTCGACGACCTCGCGCGCGGCGCGATCCCGCTGGACCGGCTGCACGCCTGGCTCGCCGGGTGCTACGCGGGTTCGCGCCGGGCGGCGAAGGCGGATGGCTTCCGCATGGGCCGCGCTCGCCTTGCCGTTCTCGCGCAGGACGCGCCGGGGGGCCGCCAGGGCTGCGATGCGCGTGGCTTGTGCCTGTGGGGCTGCCCGCGGCGCGCGACGTACTCGTCCCGGCACGATCTTGCGGGCCTTCGCCGCCACGCGGGATTCGTCCACCTCCCCGCGCACGTCGTGGAGCGCCTCGAGCGCGGCGCCGCCGGATGGCTCGCGCGCACGCGCGGCCCGGACGGGGGCGGCAAGACGGTCGCGGCGCGCCGTGTCGTGCTTGCCGCCGGCACGGTGGCGTCGACCGCGATCGCGATGCGCTCGCTGGCAGGCTTCCGCGCCGCGCAGCTCCTGCACCTGCCGATGGCGGCCTTCGCGCTGTGGCTGCCGAGATTCACCGGCGCGCATGCAGTGCCGGGTCCCGCCACTGCACAACTCGCATTCACGCTGGACGGCGACGCACCGCAGGAGGTTTGCGGCTACACGTTCTCCACGCACGGGCTGCCGATGACCGAGTTCCTGCGGCACGCGCCGTTGTCGGCAGCAGGCGCGGCACCGCTGCTGCGCGCGCTGCTGCCCTCGTGCATCGTCGCGAACTGCTTCCTGCCGTCACGGCTCACCCGCTCGCGCGTGGAGCTGCGCGACGACGGCACGCTGGTCGTGACCGGCGGCGAAGCGGAGGACGCCGCCGAATTCGGCGAGCGCGTGCGCGCTCGGCTTGCAGCTGCCTTCGCCGCGTCGGGAGCGCGCATGCTCCCCGGTTCGTTCCGGCGCGGCGCGGCGGGCGCCGACGTCCATTACGCGGGCACGATGCCGATGCGCGCCAGTCCGCGGCCCGGCGAGTGCGACGCCGACGGCGAACTGCGCGGGCTCGAGGGCGTGCACTTGGCGGATGCCTCGGCCCTGCCCACGCTGCCGGCGAAGTCGCACACGCTGGCCGTGATGGCCAACGCCCACCGCATCGGGGCGCGCCTGGCCCGGCGCCTCGCGACCGTGCCGCCGTAGGGCGCTGCGGCGGCGGGATAGAATGCCGCACCGATCGGCAACGCGCGTCGCCTCGCACTCATTCATGCAGGAACCCCTGGGTCCGTTCAGCCTCGCGCGGCGTCTCTGGCACTACCGCGACCTCGTGTGGCAGATGACCGAGCGCGACGCGCGCTCGCGTTACCGCGGCTCCGCGGGCGGCCTGTTCTGGGTCGCGGTTCACCCGCTCCTCATGCTGGCCGTCTACACGTTCTTCTTCACCGAGGTGTTCCCGTCGCGCTGGGGCGGCGCCGAAGGCGGCCGCGCCGATTTCGCGCTGCTGCTGTTCGTCGGCCTGCTGCTGCACGGGCTGCTCGCCGAATTGCTGACGCGCGCACCCGGGCTGGTCGTCGGGCATCCTAATTTCGTCAAGAAGGTCGTCTTCCCGCTCGACGTGCTGCCCGTGGTGAGCCTCGGGACCGCGCTGTTCCACTTCGCCATCGGCTTCGCGATCTGGCTCGCGTTCCACCTCGCGCTGCGCGGCGCGCCGCCCGCCACCGCGCTGTGGCTGCCGGCGGTCGTCCTGCCGCTCGCGCTCTTCGCGCTGGGCTGCGCGTGGGTGCTCGCGTCGCTGGGCGTGTACCTGCGCGACATCGGCCACGTGATGCCGGTCGTCGCCACGGTGCTGCTGTTCGCGAGCCCGGTCTTCTACCCGCTCGACGCGCTGCGCGGGACGCTGCGTGCGCTGGTGCAGGCCAGCCCGCTGACCGTGCCGGTGGAGAACGCGCGGCGCGTGCTGATGGAGGGGCGCCCGCCGGACTTCGAGGCGCTGGCGCTCTACACGCTCGTCGCGGGCGTTCTCGCCTGGGCCGGCTACGCCTGGTTCCAGGGCACGCGCAAGGGGTTCGCCGATGTCCTCTGAACCCGGCGCGGCGATCAGGCTCGCAGGACTCGGCAAGCGCTACGAGATCTACGACCGCCCGCACCACCGGCTGCTGCAGACGCTGCTGCGCGGCAGGCGCAGCTTCCACCGCGACTTCTGGGCGCTGTCCGACGTGTCCTTCGAGGTGCGGCGGGGCGAGACCGTGGGCATCGTGGGCCGCAACGGCTCGGGCAAGTCGACGCTGCTCGAGCTGGTCGCCGGCACGCTGGCGCCGACGACGGGCGGCGTGCGCACGCACGGCCGCGTGGCGGCGCTGCTCGAGCTCGGCAGCGGCTTCGACCCCGAGTTCACCGGCCGGCAGAACGTCTACCTCAACGGTTCCATCCTCGGCATTCCGCGGCGCGAGATGGACGAGCGCATCGGCGCGATCGAGCAGTTCGCCGGCATCGGCGCGTTCATCGACCAGCCGGTCAAGACGTACTCGAGCGGCATGACCGTGCGCCTCGCGTTCGCCGTCGCGGCGCACGCGACGCCCGACGTGCTGCTGGTCGACGAGGCGCTCGCGGTCGGCGACACCGCGTTCCAGCAGAAGTGCCTGAGCCGCGTGCGCGAGATGCAGCGCGCCGGAGTGGCGATCCTGCTCGTCAGCCATTCGCCGAACATGGTGATCGAGTTCTGCGACCGCGCGGCCTACCTCGAGGCCGGGCGGCTCAAGATGCTCGGGCCCTGCCGCGAGGTGCTCGAGCAGTACGGGAACGACGTGGTGAGCGCGGAGGGCGGGGTGGCGCTCTCCGCCGCGCCGCCGGCCCCATCGCCGGAGGTGGCACCTGCGGCGTCGGTTGCCGCGGAGACGCAGCCGGCCACCGAGATCCTGTCGGTGCGCATCACCGACGCGGCGGGCGCGGAGAAGGCCTGCTTCTCGCACGGCGAGGAGGTCGTCGTGCGCTTCGCCGTGCGGTTCCACCGCGCGAATCCCGCACCGTGCTTCGGCATCCAGCTGCGCAGCGTCGACGACATCGCGCTGTGGGCGTCGACGACCGCGTACATGGACAGGCGCCTCCCGCCAGCCGCCGCCGGCACGACCCGCGAGTGCCGTTGGCACCTGCGCGCGGACTGCGGCGGCAGCCGCTACGTGCTCGCGCTCGGCGCGGGCGATGCCGCCGGCGGCGAGTACCTGCGCCACCACCGTCTCAACTATGCCGGCCACTTCGACGTTCTGCCGCGGTCGCACGGCGGCACCGGTTGGCTGGAGCCGTCGGCGCGCTTCGAGGCGGCAGCGTGAGCGCGGCCACCGAAGGCCTCGTCGAAGGGCTGCGCGCGCGTCCGCGCCGCGTCGTGCTGGCCGGCAACTACGGGTCCGGGAACCTCGGCGACGAGCTCCTGCTGCGCGTGATCGCCGGCTGGGTGCGCGAGGCCGGCGGAGAGGCATCCGCGATCAGCGTCGATCCGGCGTACACCGAGCGCGCGCACGGGATGCGCGGCGTCGGCTACTCGGACGCCGCGGCGATGGCCGACGCGGTTGCGGGCGCGGACCTGCTGGTTCTCGGCGGGGGCGGCCTGCTGCAGGACTACGACGAGCTTGACGAGGACGCGCTGGAGCGGTTCCCCGCGTTCGGGGCGACGCAGTTCGCGCAGTACGCGCTGCTTGCGACGGCGCTCGACGTTCCGTACGTCGCGCTCGCGCAGGGGGTGGGGCCACTGCGGGGAGCGAGCGCGCGGCGCATCGCGAGCCACGTCTTCGCCAGCGCGTACGCGGCGTCGCTGCGCGATCGCGAGTCGGCCGCGCTGTTGCGCGACGTCGGCTGTGCCGCGCGGTGGCCGGTGGCGCCCGATCCGGGCTGGGCGTGGCGGCCGGCCGACGCGTCGCCGCGCACGCCGTCGCGCGTGGACGAGTCGCTGCGCGGGCGCAAGGTGCTGGCGGTGCTGCTGCGCGACTGGGCTTTCGACGCCGCTTGGGAGGATCGCTTCGCCGCGGCGTTCGGCCCCTCGCTCGCGGGCGACTGGGCGTGCCTGTGGATCGACTTCCGGCGCGGGGCGGAGCACGACCCGTCGATTTCGGAGCGGATGCGCGCGCGCCTGCCGGGTGTCCACGCGTCGTGGCGGGGCGACGACCTCGACGAAGCGTACGGCGTCATTGCCGGTTGCGATGCAGTGCTCGCGATGCGCATGCACGGCGCGCTTCTCGCGCACGTTGCCGGACGCCCGGCTGTCGCGATCGAGTACGACGGCAAGGTCGCAGCGCTTGCGGACGAGGCCGGCGTGCCGGACGCGCAGCGCGTGCCGCTGACGGCGATCGGCGAGCGGCTGGCGCCGGCGATCTCCGCGGCGACCGGGGCGGGCGCGTACTGCATGGCGCCGGCGCGCGTCGCGGAGCTCGCCGCTCGCTCGCTCGAGCACCGCGACGTGCTCTGGCGGGCGATGGCGGCCACGGCGGGCGCGCCCGACGCGGCGCCGCGCGCGCGCTGGCTCGCGACCTGGGCGCGGCAGGCCGCGGCGGCGCCGGGGCTCGCGGCCGCGGCGGAGCGGAGGCTGCACCGCGAGCTCGACCAGGGCAGGGTCGTGCTGGACCAGATCGCGCGCGCGGCGGCCGAGATCGCCGAGGGCAGGGAGGAAGCCGCGCGGCTTGCGCAGGCCCTCGCGCAGGCGCTGGCCGAGCGCGACGCGGCGCGCGGGGATGCCGTTCGCTGGCAGGCCGCGCACGAGGCGATCGCCGGCTCGCGTTCGTATCGCTACGCGGAGCCGGCGCGGCGCGTCCTCGCGGCGTGGCGCGCCTGGCGCGGCTCGCGATGAGGGTGGTCAGCCGCCTGCGCGATGCCACGCGCAGCCCGCAGCGCCTCTGGTGGTTCGGCGTGCGCGTCGTCAGGCTGGCGCTGCGCGGTGAACTGCCCGGCATGCTGGCGCGGCTGCGTGCCTGCAGCCCGGATGCGACCGAGTATCGCGCGTGGCTCCGGGAGAGCGTGGATTCGCCGGAGGTTGCGCCGACCGCGTCGCCGTGGCGGGAAGTGCGCGTCGATCTCGCCAGCGAGACGGCACGTGCGCGCGTGGCCGCGCGGCTGGCGGCGAGTCTGCCCGCGCCGAACGCCGGCGCCGATGCGGTGCTATGGGTCGGCGCCGACGTGGCGCCCGACGCATCCCTCGCCGGCCGCTTCGCTGCCGCGCTCGCCGCGTTTCCCGATGCGCAGGCAGCGTACGCCGACTACGATCATCTCGACGCGCAGGGCCGCCGCGAGCGTCCGGTGCTGGCCTCGGCGTGGGACGCCGAGCAGGCCTTCGAGCGCAATCCCTGCGGCCCGCTGCTGCTGGTGCGCGACCGTGCGGCGCTCACGGCGAGCGAACGCGCGCCGGCGGGCGAGGCGATCTCGGCAGCGGTGGCCGAACTCGCAGCGACCACCGGCGCGCGCGTGCTGCACGTGCCGGGCATCGCCTGCCACGCGATCGGCGAGGTGCCCGATTCCGGCGTGGAGTGGCGCCTGCGCCACGCGCGCCGGGGAGTGGAGGCCGCGCGGCATCGCGGGGCGGACGTCGGGTTCGACTCCGGCAGCGCCCCCACGGTGCGCTTTCGGGCACCTGCGGAGGTCACGCTCTCGGTCGTGGTTGCGGTGCGCGACCGGGCCGAGTTGTTGCGACGCTGCGTGGCGTCGCTCCCCGTCGCGCTGGAGGGCCGCGCGGTGGAGATCGTCGTCGTCGACAATGGCTCGACCGATCCGGAAGTCGCGTCGCTGTGCCGGGAGCTGGCGCGCGCGCGGAGCCTGCGCGTCGTCCCTCGCCCCGAGCCGTTCAACTTCGCGGCGCTGTGCAACGCCGGCACTGCGCAGGCGAGCGGCAGCGTGCTCCTGTTCCTCAACAACGACGCGCGCTTCGCGTCGCCCGACGGGGTCGCGGAGCTGGTTGCGCTCGCTGCGCGGCCGTGGACCGGCGCCGCGGGACCCTGGCTGTTCTACGAGGATGGCCGCGTGCAGTCGGCCGGCGTGCTCGTGGGCGTGAACCGCACCGCGACCAGCGCGCTCGCCGGGTTCGCGCCGGGCGACGCGGCCGCCGTCGGGTGGTCGGCGTCGCGCCGGCGCGTGAGTGCCGTGATGGGCGCCTGCCTCGCCGTCGAGCGGCGCAAGTTCACTGCCGTCGGCGGCTTCGACGAGGGATTCGCCGTGTCGCACAACGAGGTGGACTTGTGCCTGCGCCTCGAGCGCGCGGGCTACGCCAACGTGGTGACGCCGTACGCGCGCGTGCTGCACGTCGAAGGCGCGTCGCGCGGCTACGAGGTCGAGCCTGCCGAGCGCGTGCGCCTCGCTGAGGAGGAGGGCCGGTTCCTCGCGCGCTGGGGAAAGCGCGCCGCCGCGACCGACCCGGCGCACCACCCCTGGCTCGCGCGGGAAGGCAATCCGTTCGACTTCGCGCCCGGTCCGGTCGCCGCCGGGCCGCGGCTCGGCTGGAGCGCGGGCGATGACTGAACGCGCATCATCGGGCGCGTCGCGCCTGCTTGCCCGCATCCGCGAGAAGGGCGTGCTCAGGCTCGCGCGCCGCTTCGTGGGCATGGCCGCGCTCTACGGCTGGCGCGAGGCGGTGTCGCGCACGCGGAGCTTTGCGTCCACCAGCGGCGAGCCGCTCGCGGCACCGGCGCAGGCAACGGGCTACGCGCGCATGCGCGACGCGCAATTCGACTTCTGCCGCCGCTACGCGGCGCAGGCGCCGCTGTGGCGGCAGCGGTTGGTCGAGCGGCTGGTGGAGGACGCAAGCGACGTGCGCGGCGTGGTGCTCTGCCCGGTCGCGGGGCACGAGGCGGGTGCGCGTGCCGGGCGGGTGATGCGCGCGTTCGCGAAGGCCGGGTACGTCGGGCTCGTTCTGCCCATCGACAGCGCGGTGCCGACGGTCGAGCGGCTCGAGGAGCGCCTGCACCTCGCGCACCTGTTTCCCGACGCCTTCGCGAATTTCGCCGACGAGCCCGTGGCGCTCTACGTCGACGCGCCGCGCTTTGCCTACGTGGCGCGGCTGCTGCGCCACGCGTTCGTGATCTACGACGCAGTCCCGACGCCGGCGGGCGAGGGGGCCGACGCGACGGCGGAGCGCGACGACCACGCCGCGCTGCTGGCGCGTGCCGACCTCGTGCTTTGCGCCACGCCTCCGCCCCCGTCGCCGGCAGCGCTGCTGGTGGCGGACGGGGCCGAGGACGCCGCGTCGCTCGCGCCGGCGCTCGCCCGCCTGGGCGAATGGAGCGGGAAGCACCGGCGGGCCGCGGTCGCGGCGCCGGCGACGCGCCGCGTGGACATCCTCACGTTCAACTTCTTCGACTGGCAGGGCGAGCGCATGTACAACGGCGGCGCCGAGCGCTACGTGCTCGACCTCGCGCTGCTGTGCCGTCGTCTCGGGCTCGAGCCGCGCATCCTGCAGAACGCGCACCACGCGTTCGAGCGCGAGTGCCAGGGCGTGCCTGTCGTCGGGCTGCCGCTTGCGGCGCAGTTCGACCTCGCGCACATGTCCGAAGGCTACTCGCGGCACGTCGCCGACGCCGCGCTGGTCATCGCGTCGCCGGTCGAGCTCGCCGCGCGGCTGGCGGGGCGGCAGCGCGTGGTCGGCATCAACCACGGCATCCACTGGGACGCGGGGACGAACACGCTGGCGACGCATTCCCCACAGCGCGACCGCCTGCTCTTCGACGCGCTGCAGCGCGTCGACGCCTGCGTCTGCGTGGACACCAACTTCATCAACTGGGTGCGTTGTCACGACTGGCAGCTCGCGCAGGCGCTCGACTACGTGCCCAACTACGTCGACCTCGGCGTCTTCCGCCCCTCGCCGAAGGACTTCTCCGCCGCGCGGCTCACCGTCCTCTATCCGCGGCGCCTGTACAAGGCGCGCGGCTTCCAGGACACGCTCGAGGCCTGCGACCGGCTGCTCGCGCGGGGCGCGCCGATCGACGTGCACCTGTGCGGCGGCGCGAACGAGCCGGAAGCGGCGCTGGCGCGCGCGTTCGTCGCACGGCACGGCGACCGCGCACGCTGGTTCGAGCTGCCGATACGCGACATGCACCGTGCCTACGAGGCGAGCCACATCGCGCTCATTCCGACGAACTGGGCCGAAGGCACCTCGCTGTCGTGCATCGAGGCGATGGCCACCCGCAACGCGGTGATCGCGACGACGGTGGGCGGCCTGCCGAACCTGGTGCTGGACGGCTACAACGGCCTGCTGGTGAAGCCCGGCGCGCTGGCGCTGCAGCAGGGCATCGGGCGGCTCGTCGGCGATCGCGCGCTCTGCGCGGCGCTGGCGGAGCGCGGGGTTGAGGTGGCGGCCACGCTCTCGCAGGCGCGCTGGGAGCGGCAGTGGACCGAGGCGCTGCGTCGCGTGCTTCCCGCGCTCGTCGGCGCGCCGCAGGCAGCGGGCGGGACGGCATGACGAGCGTGATCGATCGTCTGGCGAGGGCGCTGGCCGCATTGCGCGGGCGCAGCGCCGCGACGGAGGAGTCGGCCGCGGCCGGACAGGGCAAGCAGGATCTCTTCCTTCGCTTTGCCGCGCCCGGCCACTACTACTCGCCGATCCCGAGCTACGCGGAGATTGAGCGCGACCAGGACCGGATCTTCGACGCCGGCGCGCGCGAGCTGCCGGGCGTGCGCGTCGACGAGGCGCGCATTCGCGAGCGGCTCGCGGGCTTCGCGCGGTTCAACGCGGAGTTTCCCTACACCGAGGAACCGGACCCCGCGCTGCGATTTGCGCTGGAGAACACGACTTATTCGCGCGGCGACGCGGCGGTTCTCTACTCGATGATGCGGCTCATTCGCCCGAAGCGCATCGTGGAGATCGGCTCCGGCGCATCGACGTGGCTGATGCTGGACGTCAACGAGCGCTTCCTCGGCGGCAAGGCGCGGATCACCAGCCTCGACCCGCATCCGGAGCGCATGGTCGCCGGCCTGCACGACGGCGACCGCGAGCGCATGGAGGTGCTGCCCGTGCGGGTCCAGGACGCGAGCCCGGCGACGTTCGCCGGGCTCGCCGCCGGCGACATCCTGTTCGTCGACTCGACGCACGTCAGCCGCTGCGACAGCGACGTCAACCACATCCTCTTCTCCGTCCTGCCCGCGCTCGCGCCCGGCGTGCTGGTGCACTTCCACGACGTCTTCTGGCCGTTCGAGTACCCGAAGCACTGGCTGCTGGAGATCGGCGCGGCGTGGAACGAGGCCTACCTGCTGCGCGCGTTTCTGCAGTACAACAACGCGTTCGAGATCGACTTCTTCTCCGATTACGCCACGCAGTTCATGCGCCAGGACGTCGAGCGCGCGGTGCCGGTGTTCCTGAAGGGACCGGGCTCCAGCCTCTGGCTGCGCCGCGTGCAGTGACACTTCGGAGAGCGGGCGACGGCGCGCCCTCTCACCTCGTCATTCCCGCGCAAGCGGGAATCCAGTGTCGTGGGTAGCCTAAGACGCTGGGTCCCCGCTTCCGCGGGGACGACGGTGGGACTTCGTCATTCCTGGGCAGGCGGGAGTCCAGTGTCGTCGATAGGCGAAGACGCCGGGTCCCCGCTTCAGCGGGGACGACGATAAGCGGGATCGTGGCGCGACCGCATTGCCGGACTCTCAATGGCCCCGCGTGGCCTCGATCGCGTCGGCCAGCGCCTCGGCGCGCGAGCGCCACGATTGCGGCGCGAGGAACGCCGTGCGCGCGGCGGCGTCGGGCGGCGCCGGGAGCGCGCGCTCGCGCACGAGCGTGGCGAGATGCGCAGGGTCGCGGTAGAACGTGACGAACGGCGCGAAGCGGTCGAGCGCGGGCCAGTACGACGCGGCGACCGGCTTGCCCAGCGCGACGTACTCGTAGAGCTTCACCGGGTCGACGGCGCGCGTGAGATCGCCGACGCGAAACGGCAGCAGCATGGCGTTGGCGTCGGCGACCGCGGCGGCGAGCGCGTCGTGCGGCCACGGCGGCTCGGTCGCGACCCGCTCGATCGCCGTGGGCGCCGCGCCGTCGACCGGGCCGATCAGTCGGATCGACGCCCCGGGGCACGCGGCGACGACGGCGCGCAGCGCGTCGGTGTCGAGCCAGCGCGCGATCGTGCCGAAGTAGGCGAGCACCAGCGGTCCTGCCGCGGGCAGCGCCTGCGAAGGCTGCACGGGGAACGCCTCCGGATCCCAGCCGTTCGGGATCACCCGCAGCCTTTCCGCGGGCGCGCCGCGCGAGCGCATGCGCGCGGCGAGCTCGTCGCTGGAGCAGACGGTGACGTCCGCCCGCGCGATGAGCTCGCGCTCCCAGCGCGCCTTGAGGTCGCGCACGCCCGCGTCCTGGTCGAACGCCAGCGCGTCGTCCATGCAATCGTAGACGAGCGGGCGGCGGCCGACGTCGGGCGCGATCCACGGCCACAGCTCCGGCGAGGTGACGACCACGGCGGCTGCCGCGCGGATGCGCGGCGCGCATTGCCATCGCGCGACCGTCGCATTGAGGCGGGCGACGACGGCGCTGCGATACGAGCCGGGCACGCGCAGCACGTGGACGACGCGCGCGCCGCGCGCGGGCTGCGTGACCAGCGAGGACCGCTTGCGCGCAAGCGGCGCGATCACCGTGACGTCGTAGCGCGCGGCGAGCCCCGCCGCGAGGTGGTGGGGCCGTTGGCGGACGTGGCCCCAGTCGACGTGGCTAACGAGGACGAGCCGTGGCTTCAAGGTGGCGTCCGATGGCCGCGACGATGCGCCGGGCGGCCTGGCCATCGCCATAGGGCGACGCGCCCCGGGCCATCTGGCGGTACCACGCCGGATCGTCGAGCAGCCGCGCGGTCTCCTCGACGATGCGCGCCTCGTCGGTGCCCACCAGTCGCGCCACACCCGCGTCGATCGCCTCGGGCCGCTCGGTCTCGTCGCGCAGCACGAGCACGGGCTTGCCCAGGGCGGGCGCCTCCTCCTGGATGCCGCCGGAGTCGGTGAGGATCAGCGTCGCCTCGTCGAGCAGCGACACGAACGGCCCGTACGACAGGGGCTCCACGACGCGCACCAGGGCGCTTTCGCCGATCTCGTCGGCGATGGCGCGGCGAACCTCCGGATTCGGGTGCGCCGGGTAGACGATCTCGACATCCGGCCAGCGCGACGCAATCGCCTTGAGCGCGCGCAGCATGCCGCGCATCGGCGCGCCGAAGTTCTCGCGCCGATGCGCCGTCACGACGATCAGCCGGCGCTTCGGGTCCAGGGGCAGGCCGTGCGGAAAGGCGAGGTCGCGCACCATCAGCAGCGCGTCGATCACCGTGTTGCCGGTGACGACGATGCGCCCGTCGGGCACGCGCTCGGCGAGCAGGTTCGCGCGCGCCGCCTCGGTGGGCGCGAAGTGCAGCGCGGCGAAGCGCGAGGCGACCTCGCGGTTCATCTCCTCGGGAAACGGGTTGCGGAAGTCGCCGGTGCGCAGGCCCGCCTCGACGTGGAAGAACGGCCGGTCCTGGTAGAACGCGCACAGCGCCGCAGCAAGCACGGTCGACGTGTCGCCCTGCGCGACGACTGCGGCGGGGTCCATGTCGAACAGCGCGCGGTCGAGCGATTCCACGCAGCGGCCGAGGAACCCGGCGAGCCGCTGGCCCGGTTGCATGAGGTCGAGCGCGACGTCGGGAACGATCCCGAACAGCGTCATCGTCTCGGCGAGAAGCTCCCGATGCTGCCCGGTATTGATGACGACCGGTGTGAACCTGGGATCGCGCGCGAGCGCCGCAATCACCGGCGCCATCTTCACCACTTCGGGACGGGTGCCGAGAACGCAGGCGACCCGCGCTGGCGCGGGCGATGTCATGGGCGCGCATTGTCCCACAAGCCCGTTGCCCTTCGCGGCGGCGCCCTGCCGCGGAGAGCCGGCGGCCGTCAGCCGGGCTGGCGGCTCGGCGGCGTCGACAGGCCCTGCGCGTCGAACGGAGTGGAGGCGCCGTTGCGGTTCCAGATCTGCACGAGCGTCGTGCAGGCCGCGGTGATCGTGCCCGATCCCGCGAACTGGCCGAGCCGGATACCAAAGCGCATCGACTGGTTGACATTGATGTCGACCGCGCCGAATGGGTTCAGCGTCGCGTGGTCGGCCGGCGACAGGCCCGTGCGCAGGATCTGGTACTGGTCGGAGTTGTTGATCGCGGTCCACGTCGTACCCGCGTCCGTCGAGTAGACGATCCGCGCCGAGACGTCGATGTTCGCCGTGGGAATGGAGAGGATCGCGGCGCCATTGATCACCGCGCGGCGCGGGAACGAGGTCGCCGCGTTGGCGAAGTCCGCGGTTTGGCAGAGGATCGGGTTGCCGGCCGGCGAGATGCCGGCCACGGGGCCCGATACGGCCGGCGCGAGGTCGACCGGCGTGAGTGCGGTGCCGAGCCGGTTGAGGAAGATCGCCATCTGCAGCCGGGTCACCGGGTCGTTCGGGCAATAGTTGGCGCCGGTCCCGCAGCCGAGCGTGACGCCGCGGTTCTTCACCCACTCGACGTTCGGGCAGAACGGGCTGCTCGCGAGCACGTCGCCGAAGCCGACGCACTGCTGCGCCAGCGCGCCAAGCGGCGCGAGCGCCGCGACGAATACGAGGGCACGGAGGGTTCGCATGGCTGGCTCTCCTGCGTTCAGTACGGCACCGCGGTGCCGTTGCGGTTGTGGACTCGCGCCTGGTTCGCGCAGTAGACCGTGAGCGCGACCGACGGCGAGGCGGAGAAGGCCAGTCCGAACAGGTAGGTCTGGCCGACGGCGAGGTCCATCTCGCCGACGACGTTGACGGTGCGGTCCTCGTCGGCGGCCGACGCGACGCGGGTGCGGGCCGAGCTGTCGGGGACCAGTCCCCAGGTTGCGCCGCCGTCGGTCGAGAACGCGTACTGCACGGCGACGGTTGTGTTCGCGTTGGCGCCGAACAGGTTGGCGAAGCCGCGCAGCCGCGCGCGGCGCGGGAAGTTCGCCGCGGTGAAGCTCGCAGTGGGACTGAAGCAGGTGACCGTGTTGCCGCCGCCCAGGGACATTCCGATCTGCCCTGCCACCAGCGGCAGGTCGACGGGCGTCATCGCCGTGCCGTCGCGGTTCATGAACGCCGCCATCTGCAGGCGGATCACCGGCAGGTTCGGGCAGTAGTTGACGTTGTCGCAGCCGAGCGTGATCGAGCGGTTGTACAGCCAGTGCACGTTCGGGCAGAACGGATCGTTGGACGCGAGATCGTTGAACGTCTTGCACGCGCTCGGCGTGTAGACGCCGTGCGACGTCGTCCCCGCCGAGGTCAGGTTCGCGCTGTCGCCCGAGTAGATCGCGCTGATCGCGAGCTGCCCGATCGGTAGCGTCGTCGTGTTGCACTGCGCGGTGCGCTGGTTGCCGGGGCCTGGCAGCGCGACGGCGACGCAGCCGGCGATCGGCACGTTGTTGGCGCGGAACTCGACGGTGCCGGACGGGGCGATGCCGGTCACCGTGGCCGTCAGCGTCGCCGAAGCGCCCTGCACGGTCGGATTGGTGCCGGTGGAGGCGACGGTTGTCGTCGAAGGCTGCGGTGTCGAGGGGACGACGGCCTGCAGGAGGATCGGCGAGTCCCTGGGCGTGTGCGTTGCGCTGCCGCTGTACGACGCGCGGATCGAGTGCGTGCCGTTGGGCAGGGTGTTCGACTGGCACTGTGCCTGGCCCGAGTTGATCGGCTGCGCGGAGCAGCCCGCCAGCAAGACGTCGTCGGCGAGGAACGCCATCGTGCCGCCCGACGCGCCTGCGATCGTCGCAGTGAAAGTCACGAGGCTGCCCTGGAGGGCCGGGTTCGCGGACGAGGCGACCGCCAGCGAGGTGGGCACCACGAGCGGCACCCCGCCCGGCCCGCCGGTGTTAAGCACGCTGGTGAGCGCCAAGTTCGCGTCGAGCATTCCGGCGCCGCAGATCGTCGTGGTGCAGTTGCGCAACGTTCCGCTCGGGAACGGCCGCGAATTCGTCTGCAGGATGTTCGTCACCTGCGAGCCCGTGAGCGAGGGCTTGAGCGCGTAGAGCAGCGAGGCGACGCCGGCGACGTGCGGGGTCGCCATGCTCGTACCCTGGTAGCTCCGGTAGTTCATGCCATTGGCGAGCGGCACCGTGGTTCCGCTGTTGGAGGTCGACAGCACCGTCTGGTTGTTCGGTACGTTGTCCGCGATCGACCCGCCGGGCGCGGCGAGCTCGACGACGGTACCGAAGTTGCTGTACGACGCGCGCTGGCCCTGCCGGCCGAGTGCTGCGACCGTGAGCACGCCGCTGCAGCTAGCCGGGTTGAAGTTGGCGGCGTCGGAGTTGGAGTTGCCCGCCGCCACGATCACCGACGCGCCGAAGCCGAGTGCGGCGTTGATCGCGCCCTGGGTGATCGGATCACCTGGAATGCCGGTACACATGCCGCCGCCGCCCAGCGACATGTTGATCACCTTCGCCGGGAACGGGTTCGCCGGCACCCCGGCGACGCTGCCGCCGGCGGACCAGACGATGGCGTCGGCGACGTCCACGCTGGAGCCGCCGCACTTGCCGAGCGCGCGCGCGTGCACGACGCGGCTCACGTGGTTGATTCCCGCAACCCCCAGCGCGTTGTTGGTCGCCGCGCCTATCGTTCCACCGACGTGCGTGCCGTGCCACGAGCTGTTCGCGCCGGGCCAGCCTGCGAAGCACTCGTTGGCGAGCGTCGAGTCGCCCGGGTCGGAGGGGTCGGCGTCGCGGCCGTCGCCGTCGTTCGCAACGAAAGTGTTCGAGATGAAATCGTAGCCGCCGATGACGCGGCCGGCGAGGTCGGGGTGGCCGGCGAGAACGCCGGTATCGATCACGGCGATGCGGGCGCCCGACCAGCCGGTCGTCCTGTCCCAGGCAAGCGGCAGGTTGGCACCGGCGATCTCGCCCGGCGGCGCCATGTAGTGCCACTGGCTCGCCCACAGCGGGTCGTCGGGTATCAGTTGCGGAAAGAGCCGGTAGTCGGGCTGCGCCCACTCGACGTCCGGGTCCTGCTCGATCGCGCGCGCGATCGCCTCGGCTTCCTCCAGCGACACCCGGGGGAAGACATCGAGGACGTGCGCGCCGGCCCAGTTGACCGCCCGGCTGAACGCCATCGCGCGCCCGGCCCGCGCGGCGAGCTGCGCCACGCGCGCAGGCGCAAGCGGCAGGTCCGCCGCGGCGTCGGCCGCGACCTGCGCGTCGCGGTACTTGACGATGATGCGGTCGATCGGCGGACCTGGCTCTCGGGCCGGCGCCGCAGCAATGGGCGTGGCGTGCGGATCCGCGTAGAGCACGGACGGTTCGTTGCGCAACTGCGTGAGCGCCGCGCGCATGCCGTCGTCGGAGAGCGGCGGAGCGAGCGCGATGCGATAGGCGCCGTCGCGGGTGATCTCGATCTGCGCGAGCCCCGTGCGCGCCGCCGCCGCGATCGTCTGCAGCCGCGCGACGTCCGCCGGGGACGATGTGCCGGTCGCCGCGTCGCGGAAGCGCACGACGAGGTGCGTCGGCTGGGCCGCCGCTGGCAGCGCGTACGCTATCGCGCAGAGCGCCAGCAACGCGGCAGGCGCAAAGCGGCGAGAGCTCACCTTGACCGTGGCGTGAACTGCGGTCCCCATCGATCCCCTCTCGCCGGCAAACGAGGGGGCATGATGCGCCGGTCGTCCGCGCGAGGGAAGCCCCTCGGGCGCCGCAAGCCGGGATTGTCCGGGATGTCGACGCGGTTTAAAGCGCGCAGGCCTCCGTCGGCACCTTCGCCGGGAACGAGCGCTCGAGGAACACGGCCATCTGGCTGCGCGTCACCGGATCGTCGGGACAGTACCGCGCTGGCGAAACGCTGCAGCCGCTGGTGATGCCCAGCGCGGCCAATTTGTCGATGAAGCGGTAGAACGCGTGCGACGGCGCGACGTCGGTGAACCGCTGCACGGCGGGCATGCTCGGCACGTACGCGGCGCCGCACATCGTGCGCAAGACGAAGACGGCCATCTGCGCGCGCGTCACCGGGTCGTCCGGGCAGTACGTCGTCGTCGTGCAGCCGCTGGTGATGGCGTCGTTGCGCAGCGCCTCGATGTAGTCGCGGAATTGCGCGCCGGGCGGCACGTCGATGAACAGGCCCGTCCCCGCCGGCGGCGTCCAGTTCGACGCGCGCAGCTGTCGCTCGAGGAACACCGCCATCTGGCGGCGGGTGACCACCGAGTCGGGGCAGTACAGCCCCGTGCCGCAGCCGCTCGTGATGCCGGCCTGGGCGAGGAACTCCATGTAGCCGTAGAACATGTGGCTGGCGGCGACGTCGGTGAAGCGCTGCGGCACCGGGTGCATCGACGACGTCGGACGGTACGCGGCGATCGCCTTGGCTGTCTTGTTCAGCGTGTACGCGTTGTTGCGCACGGCGGCGTCGCCCGTCGGCGCGCCGCTGTAGGTGAGCTGCGGGTTGGATAGATACTGCACGCGCGTGCACGACGTGAAGGGCGTCGTCGCGGCGCATTGGTCGTTGTACGCGAGCACGGTCCGCCAGCGCCCCGCGAGGTTCACCATCCCGTGCGAGTACGTGTACGCACCTGGGCCCGGCGCGACGTACGGGTCGTGGTGCGCGCCCATGTTGTGGCCGAGCTCGTGCACGAATGACTTGTTGCTGACTGGGCAGCCGCTCCAGTAGAGCACCGAGTAGCCTAGATGCGCCGTTCCCGCCGAGGGGATCGGGAGCCACGCGAGGCCGCAGTACGTCGTCGAATTGATGAACAACGACACCAGGTCGGCACCGTGCGTGTCGCGCAGCGCATGCAACCCCGCCACGGTGCCGTTGGTGATGGCGTCGAGCGCGCAGTCGAACGGATCGCTGCAGCCCGGGCCGGATGCCACCTCGGTGTAGGTCACCTGCTGGGCGTGGACCAGCCGCACCCGCTGCGCGACGCCGCTGTTGAGGTAGGTGAGGTTCGCGTTGTCGATCGAGGCCTGCGCGAGGGCCTGCATCGCGGCAGCGCCGCCCGCCGCGGTCTGCGCCGCCGGCGTCCACACGATCATCACGTCGATCAGCCGCCCGGAGTCGACGGGGACGTCCGGCTCGGCGAACGCGTCCAACGTCGGAGCCGGCGCGAAATGCAGGCGCGGCGGAGCCTCGGGCGGCTCGAACTGCGCCGCCTTCTGCACGATGCGGTAGTCGCCGCCCGCGTCGAGCTCGACAGCAAAGTTGCCGCCGGGAAAGTCGATGGTGGCGACCAGCACGCCGGCCTCGTGCGTCAGCACGGCGGTGCCGAGCTCGATGCCGACGAGCTTCGCGAACACTGTGGTGCCCGTAGTGCGCACTTCCGCCGCGATGACCTCGGCGTCGAGCTCGAGGCCGGGGAAGAGATCGAGCGTGAAGCGCGACGCCTCGTTCGTGGCGACGTGGCGTCTGGCCAACTCGTCCACGGCACCGAGGTCGGGACGCACGGCGCGAGTTCGGATCGCCGCGCGGTCGACCACGGTCGACACTGCGGCCGGTGCGACGGTGGGCCCGAACAGGCGCGCCGCCGTGCCCTGTGCCGGCGCCGGAGCCGCGTGCATCAGCGCGGCCATCAGGAAGGCGAACGGCAACGTGGAACGGAGGGTTGCGTCCATGTTCATCTCCCTAGTTTGCGGCGGGCAACAGTGTGCGCTTGCCAAAATTGGGTGTCGAGTAGCGCGCGTGCCGCCGGTCAACGCACGGCGAGCACCCCGTCGAACGGCGGCGAGGCGCCGTTCGCGTTCATCACGTTGGCCAGGACCTGGCAGCGCGCCTGCGAGAAGTCGCCGCCGCCAGCGGCGCGGCTGACGCGGATGGCGAAGCGGACGGCCTGGCCTGCCGGGATCTGCATCGTGCCCACCGCACCGGCGTTGCCCCAGGTAGGGCCGACCACAGTCTCCCCGATCGCCACCGTACCGAGCGGCGCCCAGCTGGCGCCGCCGTCCGTGCTCGCCTGGGGCTGGACCGAGAACCCGGCGTCGGCCGTCGCGAGCCCCGCGAAAGCCGCCGAGACGAGCGCCTGCCGCGGGTACGTGGCCGCGGCGGTGGCCGCCGTCTGGCACAGGACCGGCGAGAGGTCGGGATCGACCGCTCCCAGGGACGCCTCGGCGAACGCAAGCTGCGGGCTCAGGGCCACGCCGAGACGGTTCATGAACAGCGCCATGGCGGCGCGGGTCACCGGGTCGCTGGGGCAGTAGGTGGTGCCGGTTCCGCAGCCCAGCGTGATCGAGCGATTGCGCACCCACTGGACCGCCGGGCAGACCAGCGGGTCGGCGGCCGACACGTCCGTGAAGCCGGCGCAGGACCGGGCCATCGCGTGGGTCGGCGTCAGGCCCAGGGCGAGGGCGAAGGCGGCGAGGGGGCGGATGCGGTGAATGCGGGCCTCCGGCGGGACGCGGGGTGCGAGCCGCCATGGTGCCACGGCTTCCCCGGCGGGCCGGCTCGCGCCCCGGGCGCCCGACGAGCGGCATGCCGTGGACATGAAACGACACGACTCGACCGGCGAACCCGGGCGTGCCTGAAGTGTTCAGGTCGACCCCGGCCGGAGCCATCCGCACTATGAAGGCCGGCCTTCAGGGCAGCTGCGTTGTTTCCGGGACGACCGTTCGTCGCCCATGCTATCGGCATATAATCCGTTTCCATACAATCGTCTCCGATTACGGGCCGACCAGAGCCCGAAAGAAACGATCCACCATCCGAAACCACAGGGGCTCCCCATGCGCATCCGCCACCTCCTCCCCGCCGCCGCGCTGCTCGCCGTCGTCGCGCTGCCCGCAGGCGCGCAGAACTGCGCCGCTGTCGCTGCCAGCCCCGGCCTCGTGGGTGGCGCCGCCTACCCGGGCTTCGCCGGCTTCACCGACGTGCTGCAGAGCAACCAGTTCTGCCCCGAGGTCGAGTGGGTCCGCAACCGCTCGATAACGCTGGGGTGCGGCGCGGGCACGGCGTACTGTCCGAACGACCCGGTCACGCGGCTCCAGATGGCGATCTTCCTCAAGCGCGAAGGCGACAAGCTGACGCCGACGATCATCGAGCCGGTGCCCAGTTCGACTCCGTGTCGCAGCTGGACCTTTCCCCCCCGGGGGGCGTCGTCCGCTGCGCGACCGGCGAGTTCGTGATTCCGGCGGACAGCTACCCGCGCCGCGCGCACTTCACCGGCCGGATGAACCTCTACAACCCGTCGGCGAGCGGTCAGCTGGTCGTTGACATGGTCTACACCGTCACTGACCCCGGGCAACCCGCTTCGACGACCTGGCTGCCGGTGCCGATCACGGCGCACTTCCTGGCGATGTACCAGGGCGCCGCGTTCGTGCCCGTGCACGACGTCAGCACCTACCCGAACGGCTACCTCGACCTCGCGGTGAACAAGTCCTACAAGTTCGGCATGCGCGTGCAGCGCTTGACCGGCACGACCTCGAACGTCGCCGTGAACTGCACGAACATCGTGTCGATCGCGAGCCGCAGCAGCGCCACGCGACCGTTCGACGGCGCGGAGTACAACCCCCCTGCGGACGCCGCGCCGCCGCAGGGCCGGCCGTACCCGTAGGTCCCGCGCGCGCCAGCGCATCCCCGAAACCGGCGGGCACCGCGAGGTCCCGCCGGTTTTGCTTGGAGCGTCGGCGCCGCGCGGTTCGCGTTAACATGCCCGCCATGCCCCGACCCGCTCCGCGCCCTGCCATGAACCTGCGCCGCATCGCGCTTGCCGCCGCACTCGCCACGGTTGCCGCGCCTGCTGCTGCGGCGTGGGAACCGATGGCCTCGACCAGGCTCGGCGAGAAGACGGTCGACGTGTTCTTCGACCCGACGCGCATCCGCGACCAGGACGGCCACAAGATGGTGTGGCAGCTCGACAACCTCCGCGACGAGGTGCCCGCGAACCAGGCGCGCTCGGCGGTGCGCCTGTTCGCGGTCGACTGCGCGAAGGCCTCGACGGCACTCGCCGACCTGATCCTCTACAAGGACGCGATGGGCAAGGGCCAGTCGCTGGGCCGGCAGACGAGCAAGACGCTCGAATTCGAGACGGCGCTGCCGGACAGCATCGCGGAGCTGCTGATCTTCCGCGCGTGCATCCCCCCGGAGCAGCAGAAGATGCTGATGGAGGAGGCTGCCAAGGCGAAGCCCGGGGCTCCGGCTGCGCCCCCGCCCGCGCCTTCCCCTGCGCCAGCGGCGAAGTAGCCCCGCGGGCCGCGCGGCGCGGCCCGTTCCCCGAAAGCGCGAAGGCCCGCGAAACGCGGGCCTTCGTTCGTGCGCAGGGCCCCGGTGATCAGTCGCCGCGCCCGTGCACGCCGCTCGTGCCGACGTCGAGCGGGGAGGTCGCGCCGTTGCGGTTGACGAGCTGCACGAGGTTCTCGCAGTAGGCGTTGGCCACGTCGCCCGTGCCGGCGGTGCGGATCGCCGCCAGCGCGAAGCGGTAGCTCGAGCCCACGTTGAGGTCGATCACGTTCATCGGGTGCAGCGAGACGTCGTTGGTCGGCGTCTGGCCCGAGTAGAGGGACGCGTACGCGAGGCCGTCGCTGGTCGCCGGCGTGATCCACGTCGTGCCGCCGTCCGTCGAATAGACGACCCACGCCTTGATGCCCATGCCGCCGCTGGGCGTGAACAGGTTGACGAGCCCGCGCACGATCGCCGTGCGCGGATGGCCATTGATGGTGAGCGCGTCGGTGGCGCAGAGGTTTTGCTGGCCGACGAAGTTCAGTGCGACCGAGCCCCCGGCGGGCGGCTCGCGCTTGCGCAGGAACGTGGGAGTGAGCGCGGTGCCGAGGCGGTTCATGAACAGCGCCATGGTGCCGCGCGTCACCGGATCGGCCGGGCAATAGGCCGTGCCGGTGCAACCCAGCGTGATGGCGCGGTTCCTCAACCATTCGACGCTGGGGCAGATCGGATCGGTGGCGAGCACGTCGGTGAAGCCGACGCAGTTCTGCGCCGAGGCGGGCACTGCGGTGAGGGCGGCGAGCGCGAAGGAGCTGGCCACGAGGAGTCGCTTGAGTTGCAAGGGGGAGTCTCCGGCGAGGATCGATGAAACCCGGCAATTCTACGCCGGAACCCGTCCTCCGCCGGCCGACGTGGCGATGACCTGCCTCGGCAGCGATCAAGCTCGGCAGGGGACTTCGCGGCAACGCCGGCGCCCTCACCCCCGACCTGTCTCCCCGCTATCGCGTGGAGAGGGGAGAAGCGCTCCCCTCTCCCGCCGTCAGGTGGGAGAGGGGTTGGGGGTGAGGGGCGTCGGGCGGGAGAGGGACCGGGGGCGAGGGGACGCTCGCGTCAGAGCGCGGGCGGCACGAGCCCGAACGCCCGCATGAGGAACAGCGCCATCTGCGCGCGGGTGACCGTGCCGTCGGGGCAGTACTGGCGCGGGCTGGCCACGCAGCCCAGCGTGATCTGGTAGCTGTAGAGCCGCTCGATCCAGGCGGCGAACATGTGCGAAGTCGGCAGGTCGACGAACACGCTTCCCGTCGCCGTGCCGGGGTTGAACGTCGAGCCGTAGCGGCCGCGCAGCAGCAAGGGCGCCATCTGCGCGCGTGTGAGATTTCCGTCCGGGCAGTAGCGCAGCGGACTCGTCGCGCAGCCCGAGGTGATGCCGTCGATGTGCAGCTGCTCGATGTACTTCGCCGCCCAGTGCGTGATCGGCACGTCGGCGAAGCGCGTGCCGGTGGCGGTGAACGCGTAGCTCGGGCCCCGCTTCGCGCGCTCGATGAACGCCGCCGTTTCGGCGCGCGTGATCGGCACGTCCGGGCAATAGCGCAGCGGGCTGGTACCGCACTCGACGGCCACGCCGTGCCAGGCCAGCGTCTCGATCGCCGAGTACGCGCTGTGCGTGGCGGGCACGTCGGCGTACGTCGGGCGGGTAGGCGTCGTCACGCTCACAGAGAGCGCCGTCGCCGTCTTCGACTGCACGGTGACCGACATGCCCGTGAGCGTATCGGCGAACGTCGCGCCGACCGGCAGCGCGGCGTCGGAGAACGTCGTCGCCGTCGCCGGCGTCATGTCGAGCAGGCAGCTGTCGCACGACCAGTCGGACGGCCACGACGTGTGGAACAGCGCGCCCTCCGTCGCGCCGGTCCCCATGAAAGCGTCGAAGCCCGTCGGCTGGCGGAACTCGATCCAGTAGGTGCGTCGCGGGGAGGCCGGTATCTTCAGCGCGTAGGTCGTGCCGCCGGGAGTCTCGTACGGCGAGAGCGCGTACGTGGCGGTGCCGCCGGCGTGCGTGCGGTACTGGGCCGGCTGGACGTAGCCCAGCTCCACCTTGTGCGGGGCGGAGAGGTGCCCAGGGCGGCTGTTGCCCATGATCGAGAAGCCGTCGCCGTACTCGCTGCGCGTGCACGTGCCGTCGATCGGATGGGTGGCTCCGCTGACGTTGCATCGCAGGCTGGAGGCGTGGCCGATGCCGAACGTGTGCCCGAGCTCGTGGCCGATGACCAGCACGCTGGCCGCCTGGTTGATCCAGGCGCTCGACCCTCCGCCCAGCCCGGCCCATCCGCAGCCCGGCAGCGAGGGGAACACGTAGACGAACTTCTGGTAGTTCGCTGTGACGTAGCCTGCGTTGCGCGCGAGGGTCATCGCCTCGTTGGAAACGCGGCTGTAGTCGCAGGTGGTCGGGCGGGCGAAGCTGGCCGTGAACCAGGGCGTGACCGTCCCGGCGAGCATGTGCCGGCCGTAGCTCGACTCGCGGAAGTAGTTCGCCACGCCGCTCGCGGACGAGAACACGGTGCTCGTGATCTGCGCCTGCGTGTAGGGCTCGGTCGCGGTGTCGGCGTACTTGATCAGGATGACCAGCACCTGCGTGGTGCCCGAGACGTCGGCGGCGAGATCCGCGGCCGGCGCGCCGTCGGCCTGGATGACCATGGTGCTCGGCTCGACGGACAGGCCGTCGGCGGACGGCACGCCGTCGACGGCCAGCCGCATGCCCTTCTCGAGCACGTCGGGCACGACCGCGAGATCGAGGCGCAGGTGCGCGCCGTCCTCGCCGGCGAGCACGTACTGGATCTCGCAGCGGTCGCGGTCGAAGTCGTCCGCGTGCAGGAACTCGAGCGTGCCGGTGTAGCGCCGCGTGTTCGCCGGCGGCGCGCTGCTGTAGTCGGCCGCCGGCGCGGCGAGCGTCGCTGCCGAGTCGACGAACAGCGTGCCATCGGTGCGCCTGCCCTCGACGCGGATCGTCGCCCCGGGCACGGCCTCGCCGGCCGCCAGCCACTTGAGGGCGACGCGCTCGCCGCTCGCGGTGCGAAGCGAGTGGTAGCTCAGCGTCGCGCCGTGGCGCTCGTCGCGAACGGTCAGCCGCTCAACGCGCCCGCCCGTGGTCTCCTGGCGCGCGTCGGCGGAGGGCGCCGTGGGAACCGGAGCCTTGGCCGACAGCGGGTGGCTGGCGAGCGCGTCGACCGCAACGGCGAAGAACGCGGCGGCCGAGAGCGTTGCGACGACGAGGCGCGTGCGGAACATGTTCGTGGGAGCCGCGAAGGGGAGAGTCCATTATGCGCGCCGGGTATGCGAATGGCATGATTCTGGACGGTTTTTCGCGCTCCGCTCGTCGGATTCGCGAGCAAGAACAGCGTGTGGTCTACGATGCGATGAGAGCAAGCGCACACCATTGGCGCGCACGGTTGTGCAACGACGCGCATCGTGCAGCGCCGATGCGGATCGTCGTTGCAGCGGGTGGCTTATGCCATCCGCATGCGCAGGGCGTCAGCGCTGGCCGTAGCCGGCGAACTTCGCGATCACGGCGTCCATCTCGTCATCCGTGAGTCGCGGGGGCTCGCCAATGGCCAGCGCCCGCCAGTACATCTCCGCGAGCGTCTCGACCTCGGCGGCAAGCGCGAACGCGGCGTCGAGGTCGGCGCCGAAGGCGATGGCGCCGTGGTGGGCGAGCAGGCACGCCCGCCGGCCCTCGAGCGCGGCGAGCGCGCGGTCGGACAGTTCCTGCGTGCCGAACCTCGCGTAGGGGGCGCAGCGGATGTCGCGCCCGCCGGCGCGCGCGACCATGTAGTGGAACGCGGGGATGCCGCGCCCATGGCAGGCGAGGGCGGCCGAGAAGGGCCCGTGCGTGTGGACGACGGCGCCGGCCTCGGGCCGCGTGGCATAGATGTCGCGATGGAAGCGCCACTCCGACGACGGCTTGCGCGCGCCGCCCGGCGTCCCGTCCATGCCGACCCGCACGACGTCGTCCGGGCCGAGGTCCTCGTAGCGCATGGCGCTCGGCGTGACGAGGAAGCCGCCGGCCACGCGCGCGCTCACGTTGCCCGCCGTGCCGCGGTTGATGCCTGCGGCGTTCATCGCACGCGCGCTCGCGACGATCGCCTCGCGCAGTGCGGTCTCTGCAGATGTACTCACCTCGTCATCCCGCCGACCGGCCCCCCTCTCCTGCAGCGCGGGAGAGGGGTTGGGGGTGAGGGCAGCGCTCCGGGAACAGCGCACCCAGCGCTTCGGCGGTCGCCTGAGCGGCGCCCCGCTCAGTCAACAGCGCCGCGATCAGCCGCGCCGGCGTCACGTCGAACGCGAAGTTGACTGCGCGCGCTCCCTGCGGCGCGATGGCGACCGCGCGCAGCCTGCCCTCGTCGTCGCGGCCGGCGACGCGCAGCACCTCGTCCGCCGGGCGCTCCTCGATCGGGATCGACTCGCCGTCGGCCAGCGACCAGTCGATCGTCGGCGACGGCACGGCGGCGTACAGCGGCACGCCGTGCTCGCGCGCCGCGAGCGCCTTGTCGTAGGTGCCGATCTTGTTGCACACGTCGCCGTTGCGCGCGACGCGGTCGGCGCCGACGAGCACCGCGTCGACGTCGCCGCGCCGCATGAGCGCGGCGCTCGCCGCGTCGGCGCACAGCGTGTAGGGAATGCCGCGGCGCTCCATCTCCCACGCCGTGAGGTTGGCGCCCTGCAGCCGCGGCCGCGTCTCCGATACCCACACGTGCAGCGGCAGGCCGGCGGCGTGCGCGAGGAAGATCGGCGCGGTCGCCGTGCCGAAGCCGCAGGTGGCGAGCGCGCCGGCGTTGCAGTGCGTCATCACCTGCACCGGCGCGCCGCCGCGGCGCGCGATCGCCTCGAGCAGCGCCAGGCCGTGCGTGCCGATCGCGCGGTTGATCGCCTCGTCCTCTTCGGCGATCGCGTCGGCCTCGCGCCATGCGGCGTCGGCGCGCTCGGCGCCGGGCAGTCCGGCCACCGCGGCACGCACGCGGTCGAGCGCCCAGCGGAGGTTCACCGCGGTCGGCCGCGTCGCATCGAGCATCGCGTGCGCCCGGGCGAGCGCCGCGTCGGAGGCGTCGCGGTCGAGCGCCATCGCCAGCGCGTAGGCGCCGACCGCGCCGATCAGCGGCGCGCCGCGCACCCACATCTCGCGTATCGCGGCCGCGGCGGTCGCCGCATCGGCGAGACGCACTTCCACGCACGAGTGCGGCAGCGCGCGCTGGTCGAGGACGTCGATCGCGCGCGCGCCCGGCGCGCGCCGCAGCGCGCGGTAGCCGGCCGGATCGCGGTGCGGCACGCTCACTGGACTACCCTCCGCGCGCGGCCATAGCGTGAACAGGCCCTAGCGCGCTTCGGGGCGAATTTGCCCTCGGGGCGGCCCGTCGGGCTCATGCGGCGAGCATGGCGCAGGCGCGCTCCGGGGGCAAGCGCCGCTGCGTCACTTGAGGACCTGCACCAGGTTGTTGAAGTCGTCGGTCCACAGGCGCCAGTCGTCGCGCGAGCGCAGCGGCTGCGCGACTTCGGCGACGAGCGGCGCGGCGAGGCGCTTCGCGTCGCGCGAGAGCAGGACCCAGTCGCTGCGGCTCGCGATCGCCGCCTCGCCCGAGTCCTCGATCCACGTCGCGGCGAGCCCGTGCGCCTTGGCCAGCGCGTCGACGACGGGAACGAGGTCGAGGAAGCGGTTGGTGACGTGGAACGCGATCAGGCCGTCGGGCTTGACGTGCTTGAGGTAGATCGCCAGGGCCTCGCGCGTGATGAGGTGCACGGGGATCGAGTCGGACGAGAACGCGTCGATGGCGAGCAGGTCGAACCCCTGCGCCGGCTCGCGCTCGAGCACGAGCCGCGCGTCGCCGAGCGCAGTCTCGACGTTCGCTTCGCTGTCGGCGAGGTAGCTGAAGTCGCGCCGCGCGAGATCGACGACGTCCGGGTTGATCTCGTAGAAGCGGTACGTGTCGCCTTTCGCCCCGTAGACGGCGAGCGAGCCGGTGCCGAGCCCGATCACGGCCACGCGCAGCGGTTGCGTGCGCGGGTGCAGCGACTCGAGCGCGCGCCCGACGCCCGACGTCTTCGTGTAGTAGGTGGTCGCCTGGCGCCGGAGCACGGGGTCGAGGTACTGGTTGCCGTGCAGGATCGTCCCGTGGATCAGGCTGCGCCGGTGGTTCGCGCTGCCTTCGTCGGCCTCCTGCACCCGCAGCACGCCGTAGAAGTTGCGCGAGACGCTGATCGCGCCGCGGTAGAACTCGGTCGTGCCCCAGATCGCGCAGCCGACCGTCACCGCGAGCGAAGCGAGGCCGAGCACGCCGAACAGCGGGTAGTCGCGGCGCACCTGCCAGAGCAGCAGCAGGCCGCACAGCACGAGCCCCGCGGGAAGCTCGAAGTGAGCGGGCAGCAGGAGCGGGGCGAGGATGCCCACCAGCACGGCGCCGACCGCGCCGCCGAGCGAGATCATCAGGTAGAAGCGCGTGAGAAAGCGGGGGCTCGGCTTGATGCGGGTCAGCTCGCCGTGGCAGAACATGCACGCGAGGAACAAGCCGGTGCAGAACACGCCGACCTGGATCTCCAGCTCGTGCGTGAGGCTCGGGTCGGCCAGCGTCCACGCCATGACGCCGAGCACCGCCGCCGTCGTCGACAGCACGATGTCCCGCCTGTACCAGCCGGTGCCGTCGAACGTGAGGATGAAGGTGAGCAGGTACAGCGCGAGCGGCACGATCCACAGCAGCGGCACCGACGCGATGTTCTGCGTGATGTGGTTCGACACGGCGAGCAGCAGGATCGACGCCGTCGCCGCGAGCGTGCACCACAGCAGTTGCCGTGCGGCCGGCGGCGGGTCGTCGTGCGCCGGGTCGGTGACGGGAAGCGGCAGCCCGTGGCCGCCCCCTTGCCACCCCGCCGGCACGTGCCTCGCGCTCGCGCCGCGCAGGCTCGCGAATCCGGCTGCGGCGCACAGCGCGGCGAAGGCGACGTAGCCCAGCGACCAGCCGACCGCCTGCCCGCGCGTGGCGCTCCAGGGCTCGAGCAGGAACGGATAGCCGAGCAGCGCCAGCATCGACGCGAGGTTCGAGAGCGCAAACAGCCGGTACGGGCTCGCGGACGGGAAGCGGCGCGCGAACCACGCCTGCGCCAGCGGGCTCGTCGTCGAGAGCAGGAAGTAGGGCAGCCCGATGGTGAACGCCAGCATGCCGAGGATCAGCCACGACGGGTTCTCGTCGCCGGCGGGCTTCCAGCGGTCGCCGGGAACGATCGGCAGCACGGCGAGGCTCGCCGCGAGCAGCGCGACGTGCAGCAGGACGGCGCGTCGCGGCGCCAGCCTGCGCACGGTCCAGTCCGCGTAGGTGTAGCCGGCCAGCAGCGCAGTCTGGAAGAACACGAGGCACGTGGTCCACACCGTGGCGGAGCCGCCGAACCACGGCAGGATCTGCTTCGCCATCACCGGCTGGACGAGGAACAGCAGGAACGCGCTGACGAAGATGGTGGCGGCGTACAGGAGCATCGGGAGCGGGCGCGTGCCGCGGCGGGCGAAGCGCGCATTGTACGGAATGCATGCGCGCAGGCCCGGTCGCGAGGCAGAATGAGGTCGCGGCGCGCGGCCGCGACACGGGAGAAGAGCGTTGAAGATCGCCGACATCCGGGCCTGGGCACTCTCGAGCGACCTGGCCGAGCCGTTCGCGTTCTCGCAGGGCTGGGTGCGCCGCCGCGCCGCCACGATCGTCGAGGTCGTCACCGACGAGGGCCTCTCCGGCTGGGGCGAGGCGCTGTGCCAGGGGCTGCAGCCCCCGGAGATCGCGGCGGCGACCGTGCGCTCTGCGCTGCGTCCGATGCTCATCGGCGCCGACGCGTCGCGTCCCGAGGTGCTGTGGCACCGGATGTACAACCAGTCGCGCGACTACGGGCTCAAGGGCGCGGTGATCGGCGCGATCGGCGCGGTCGACATCGCGCTGTGGGACCTGCTCGGCAAGTCGCTGGGCCGTCCGGTGCACGCGCTGCTCGGCGGCGCGTTCCGCGAGCGCGTGCAGGCCTACGCGACCGGGTTCTACCGCGTGCGCGGGCGCGGCGAGGGCAGGCGGCTGGCCGAGGAGGCGCAGCGCCACCTGGCTGCCGGCTTTCGCGCGATGAAGGTCAAGCTGGGCTTCGGCGTCGACGACGACCTCGCCGTGATGCGCGAGGTGCGCGCCGCGCTCGCCGGCGAGCCGGTGACGCTGATGATCGACACCAATCACGCGTATGGCGTCGCCGACGCGATCCGCCTCGGGCGCGCGCTCGAGGACTGCGCGCTGCGCTGGTACGAGGAACCGGTCGCGCAGGAGGACCTGGCGGGATACCGCGAGGTGCGCAACGCGGTCGGCTGCCCGATCGCCGGCGGCGAGAACGAGTTCACGCTGTTCGGCTTCCGCGAGCTGATCGGCGCCCGCGCAGTGGATGTCGTGCAGCCGGACATCGCCGCGGCGGGGGGCTTCACGGCGTGCCGGCACATCGCGGCGCTCGCGCACGCGCACGGCGTCGCCGTCAACCCGCACGTCTGGGGCTCGGCTATTGGGCAGGCCGCATCGCTGCACCTCATCGCGGCACTTCCGGTGGCGCACCCGTCGCTCTTCGCGGATGAGCCGATCCTCGAGTACGACCAGTCCTCGCACCCGTTCCGCCGCGAGCTGGTCGCGCGACCGCTTGCGCACGAGAGTGGCTGGGTCGCGATTCCGAACGAGCCCGGGCTCGGCATCGAGGTGAACCGCGAGGTGCTCGCGAAGTACGCCGTGCCCGCGTGAACGCGCGGCTTGCGCAGGGCGTCCCCCTCACCCCCGACCCCTCTCCCGCCTGACGGCCCTCACCCCCGACCCCTCTCCCGCCTGACGGCCCTCACCCCCGACCCCTCTCCCGCCTGACGGCGGGAGAGGGGAGAGAAGCGGGTGCGTCGCGCAATCGTCGCCCCTCTCCCCGCGACAGCGGGGAGAGGGGTCGGGGGTGAGGGCTGGCAGCATGATGCAAGGCGACGCCTGGAGCACAAACGCGTGCACGGCGCGCGTTGCTTCGAGCCGTTGCCGGCGAGCGCCCGACGGGCCGCCCCGAGGATGCTCGCGTGATCCTTCGCTCGATGCAAAGGGCGCTGCGACAACGTCGCGGCATCCACCGCGCGCCCGAACGCCTCTTGCATCGACTTGCTAGTGCATCGTCGCCGGCCGGAAGTACTCGACGCGATCGATCGAGCGCACGCGCATCTGCCTGATGTCGATGCCCTGCAGCACGCGCAGGGACACCTCCGCGCCGGCCTGACCCTTCGCCCACACCTTGCGGTAGAACTCGGTCTGCGTGCGCACGGGCTCCTCGCCCACGCCGAGGATGATGTCGCCCGGGCGGATGCCGGCGGCATCCGCCGGGCCATCCGGCGAGACGCGCGCGACGATCAGCCGGCCCTGCACTTCCTCGGCGGCGAGCCCGAGCCAGGGCCGCGGCGCCTCCTTGCGACGGCCGGTGCGGATCATGTCGTCGAGGATCGGCTTGAGCGCATCGATCGGGACGAACATGTTGCCCGGCACCTTCGGGTCGTCGATCGTGGCCTCGCGCACGACGAGCGAGCCCACGCCGACGATGGTGCCCTTGCGGTCGACCAGCGCCGCGCCGCTCCAGCCGGTGGTCGGCGGGCTGGTGAAGATCGCCTCGTCGAGCAGGTACTCCCAGCTCGCCGCGAACGGGCGCCTCGACACCACGTAGGCGAGCGCCGTGTCGGGGATGCCGCCCCATCCGGCGATGAGCACGGGCTCCTTGTCGGCGAGCTTCGCCGAGGAGCCCATCTTCACCGGCTCGACGTTGAACGGCACGGTGGTCTTGAGCAGGCCCAGTCCGGTCGGGTGGTCATAGGCGAGCACGCGCGCCGGGTAGCTGCGGCCGCGGTTGTCGGTCACCTTGACGTCGTCGGCTTCCACCAGCAGGTAGCCGATGGTGAGGATGACTCCGCCGCTGGCGATGACGGTCCCCGTGCCCTCGCGCTCGCGGCCGAGCGTCGCGTTGCTGCGCGCGTTGGGAACGGCGGTCGTCTGCACCCGCACCAGCGCCGAGTACAGCTTGTCGGGATCGATGCCGTCCTCGTCGGCCTTGGGCGCGTCCGCCGCCGGCCGCTTCGGCACGTCGGGCGCCTTCTCCGCGCTCTCGGGAGCGGCGGCGCGCGCGGCCGCGGCAAGTGTCAGGGCGAGCGCGACGAGCAGCGCGACTGCAGCAGGCCCGGGCACCGCGCGGGCCGGGCGTTCGACGTGGGAACGGAACATTAGACCTCCGCCAGGGAGACTCGCACGGCCGACTATAGCGCGACTGTGCCGCGGCGCAAGCCGACCGGACGGATGCCGGCAGCGGTGCGCTAAGATCCACCGCTCACCCGATCGCACCGCCAGCGGTGCGCAAGAGGACCATCGATGCCCAACCTGCGCGCCGCGGCGCTCGTCGACGTCGTCGCCGCGATCATGGATGCTGCCGGCTGCGGCGCGGCAGAAGCCCGCACCGTTGCGCGGCGGCTGGTCGACTCCAACCTCGTCGGCCACGAGTCGCACGGCGTGATCCGCGTGAGCCGCTACCTCGAGTGGCTGCGCGCGGGCAACCTGCGCGCGAATGCGACGCCGCGCCTCGTGTTCGACAGCGACGCGATCGCGATCGTCGACGGCGAGCGCGGCTTCGGCCAGGTCGTCGGCGAGTACGCGGGCCGCCTGGGTGTCGACAAGGCGAAGCGCAACGGCATCGCGATGGTGGGCCTGCGCAACTGCGGCCATCTGGGCCGGCTGGGCGACTGGGCCCAGCTGGCGGCCGAGGCGGGCTGCGTGTCGCTGCACTTCCTCAACACGTCGGGCGCGCAGCGTGTCGCGCCCTACGGCGGCAGCGACCGGCGCCTGTCGACCAACCCGATGTGCGTCGGCATTCCTCAGGCCGGCGGCGAGCCGGTGATCCTCGACATCACCACGTCCACCGTCGCCGAGGGCAAGCTGATGGTCGCGGTGAACAAGGGCGAGCGCGTGCCGGAGGGCTGGATCGTCGACGCACAGGGGCGCCCTACGACGGATCCGCAGGACTTCTACGCCGGCGGCGCGCTGCTCACGATCGGCGGGCACAAGGGCTCGGGGCTGTCGATCATCACGGACCTGCTAGCTGGCGCGCTGACGACCGGCCGCAGCTCCGACCCCGCCGACACGGTACTGCGCAACAACATGTTGTCGATCACGATCGCGCCCGCAGTCTATGACCCGGCGGGCGACACGCTGCGCGAGGTCCGCCGCCTGGTCGACTGGGTGAAGGCCTCGCCGCCCTTGTCGCCGGGGCAAGCCGTGCTCGCTCCCGGCGACGTCGAACGCGCCGCGCGGGCGCAGCGCGAGCGCGACGGCGTCCCGCTCGACGACGCGACGTGGCGCGACATCGTCGTCGCCGCCGCGAGCGTCGGCATCGACGCCGCGCGGGTCGACGCGCTGGCGCGGGGGGCGGGCGGCAATTCGGAATGAGCTTGCGGCGCGGCCTCGCCGCGGCGCTGTTCCTCGTCGCATGCTGCGGCGCGACGGCCGCGGCGACGCTCGCCGGCCGCGTCGTTGCGGTGCACGACGGCGACACGCTGACCGTGCTGGCCGGCACGCGCGAGGTGCGCGTGCGCATGGCCGGCATCGACGCCCCCGAGCGCGGCCAGCCGTACGCGAACGCCGCGCGGCGGGCGCTCGCAGCTCGCGTTGCGGGGCGCGAGGTCACCGTCGACCTGCGCGGCCGCGACAGCTTCGGTCGAGCGCTCGGCGTCCTGCGCGTCGGCGACGTCGACGTCAACGCGGCGCAGGTGCGCGACGGCTGGGCCTGGGTGTTCCGCCGCTTCGCGCACGACGCCGCGCTGCCGGCGCTGGAGGACGAGGCGCGGCGCGAGCGCCGTGGCCTGTGGCGCGACGCGCATCCCGAGGCGCCGTGGGCGTTCCGCGAGCGGCAGCCGCGCAGCGCTCAGCCGTCGGGGAAGTGAACGTCGCGTCGCGACGGCTACCGTATGCGGCGCGCCTCGACGTAGTAGCGTTTCTCGTCCGCCTCGCCCATCGAGAACGTCTTGCGCGGCAGCGGGCCCTCGCGCACGACCATGCGCAGCAGGCCCTCCTTGCTGACCTGCGGCAGGTGGAGGCCGACGGCGCCGTCCTGCAGCGCGAGCCGCTCGAGCGCCTCGTCGCCGTGCACGTAGTCGACGCTCGCCGCGCCGCCGCGCGCGACGAGCGCGTCGACGAACGGCTGGATCGTCCCGACGGCGAGCGTCGACGGCGGATCCGCGATCTCCAACACGCAATAGCGCGCGCCCGGACCGGCGAGCCCGATCGCCTGCCGCGCCGTGCCGGCCTGGCGCACGCGATCGCGCATCGCGGCGGCGGACGGCACGTCGACGAACTTCGCCCCGGCGATCGCTTCGCCGAGAGCGCGGCGCACGTCGGCCGTCACGCCGAACAGCAGCCGGTGGATCGGTTCGAACGCGAGCGCGGGATCGTGGATGTTCTCGACCTCGACCAGCGCGTAGCGGGCGGGGTGATCGCGCGGGGCGCTCGCCCTGATCGCGTCCCAGTGCGCCTTCGCGGTTGCGAGCGAGTGGTTGCCGTCGCCGACGGCGAACAGCATCGGCGGCGTTCCCTGCGGCACGCCGTAGCGTGCCGCGAACGCCGCGGGCTCGGCGAGCTCGCGCAGCGCCGCGGTCGCGCGGCGCGCGTGTTCCGCATCGACCGCGTAGCCGGCGACGTGGCCCCCGCGCAGCATGAGGTCCGAGGCGTAGAGGCGCGCGAGCGACGCGACTGCGTCGCCGATCGGCTCGATGACCGTCCGGCCCGGATCGTCGATGAGCACGAGCACGTGCGGCAACTCGAGCTCCGCCGCCTTCCGCACCTCGAGCCGCGGCGCGATGCGCTCGACCATCGTGCCTTCGGTCGGACGGATGGGGCTCTTCGAGTCGCGGCCGAAGTCGTAGGCCTCGAGGTCGAGCTCGAGCATCAGGCCGCGGCGCGCGCGGCCGCCGATCGTGCGCTCGACGTACACGGCGCCGATGTGCTCGCGGAAGACTCCGCTCGCGACGTATTCCCGCATCGTCCGCTGGATGAGCCCGATGCGCGCGCTCGCATCCGGCTTGCCCAGGTGGACCTCGGGAAACACCAGGTGCAGCGTCGAGGGCGCGTCGCCGACCTCGCGCTCCACGCGTTCCCAGTACTCGGGCTCGGACGTGTACTGGTCGCAGGCGACCACCGCCCACCTGGAAAGATCGATGCCTTCGCGCGGAAGCAGGAGGCGGGGCAGGCGGAAGCAGTCGGCGGGATCCATGGGAACGGCGAGGCGGATAATCCGCAATGGTATCAATCCGGCGTTGCGCGAAATCCCGTGCGGTGCCGACGAGGCCGCCGCCAACCGCATCCGGCTGTGGGCGATCCGCGAGCGGCAACGGCGGCGCGAGGCGATAATCGCAGCTGACGAATCGAAGGGCCGATCGATGAGCGCCGACGCAGCGCTGTTCCCCGGCTTCACGCCGCGCCTCGTCGCGGCGCAGGGCACGTCCATCCACTGCGTGGTCGGCGGCGAGGGGCCGCCGCTGCTCCTGCTGCACGGCTATCCGCAGACGCACGCGATGTGGCACAGGGTCGCGCCGCGGCTTTCCGCGTCGTTCACCGTCGTGTGCCCGGACCTGCGCGGCTACGGCGACTCGGGCAAGCCGGCGAGCGATGCCTCGCACGCGGCGTACAGCAAGCGCGCGATGGCGCAGGACATGGTCGAGGTCATGCGCGAGCTGGGCTTCGCGCGCTTCCGCCTCGTCGGCCACGACCGTGGCGGCCGCGTCGCGCACCGCCTGTGCCTCGACCACCCGCAGTGCGTCGAGCGCGTCGCGGTGCTCGACATCTCGCCAACGCGCAGGATGTTCCGCGGCACCGACCTCGCGTTCGCCGCGGCGTACTACCACTGGTTCTTCCTGAGCCAGCCGTTCGACCTGCCCGAGCGGCTGATCGGCGGCGACCCCCTCTTCTACCTGCGCCGCAAGATGGGCGGCTGGGGCTCGGCGGGCCTGTCGATCTTCGATGCGCGAGCGCTCGCCGAGTACGAGCGCTGCTTTGCGAACGCAGCGACGATCCACGCGACCTGCGAGGACTATCGTGCCGCCGCGACGATCGACCTCGCGCACGACGACGCCGACTTCGCCGCGGGACGCAAGGTCGCCTGCCCGCTGCTGGCGCTGTGGGGCGAGCGCGGCGTGGTCGGCACGCAGTTCGACTGCCTCGCCGACTGGCGCGAGGTCGCGCTCGACGTGCGCGGGCGCGCGCTGCCCTCGGGGCACTACCTCGCCGAGGAGGCGGCGGAGGAAACGCTCGCCGAACTCGTCGCCTTCCTCGGCTGACCGGCGGCGGGAGGAAGGGGAATCTTTGCTATACTCCGGCGCTCGGCCAAGTAGCTCAGTTGGTAGAGCAGAGGACTGAAAATCCTTGTGTCGGTGGTTCAATTCCGCCCTTGGCCACCAAATCGCCGCGCCCGGGCCTCCGCGTCCGGGCGTCTTCGTTTCTGGGGCGCCCGCGCGCGACCTGCCACGCGCTTTCCCGAGACACCGCCTCCACCGGCACGACTTGGCGCGCGCAAGCGCGGCGCGCCGGCCGGAGCCCCGCGGCGATGACCAACCGCCCCACCCGCCTCCTGCTGAACCTGGGCCACGCGCTGGACCACATGTTCCTGCTCGTCTTCGCGACGGCCGTCACCAGCATCGCGCTGGAGTTCGGCGTCTCGCGGTGGGAGGACCTCATGCCCTACAGCGTGGCGGCGTTCTTCTTCTTCGGCATAGGCTCGCTGCCCTCCGGCAGGCTCGGCGACCTGTGGGGACGGCGGCCGATGATGATCGTGTTCTTCGCCGGGATCGGCGCGACGGCGATCCTCACGGGGCTCGCGAACTCGCCGCTGCAGGTCGCGCTGGCGCTCGCACTGCTCGGCTGCTTCGCGTCGATCTACCACCCGGTCGGCATCCCCATGCTCGTGCAGGGATCGCAGCGGCCGGGCTGGGCCATCGGCGTCAACGGGCTGGCCGGCAACCTCGGCGTGGCGCTCGCCGCGGTGGTCACGGGTGTCCTCGTCAAGTACTTCGGGTGGCGCACGGCGTTCATCGTGCCCGGCGCGATCAGCATCGCGTGCGGCATCGCGTTCGCGCTGGTCACGGCGAAGGAGGAGGCGCCGCCCGCCAAGCGCGAGGCCGCACCGACTGCTCCGGCGAGCACGTCGATGGCGCAGCTGTTGTTCATCATGACGGCCGCCGCGACGTCGGGGAGCCTGTTGTTCAACTTCTCGACCAATGCGAACTACGAGATGCTCGCCGAGCGCTTCGCCGCGATCTCTCGCGACCCCGCGCTGCTCGGGACGCTGCTCGCGGCCGTGTATGGGGTGGCGGCGCTCGCGCAGCTCGTCGTCGGACGGCTGATCGACCGGCACGCGCTCAAACCGCTCTACGCCGGCATCGTCGCCGTGCAGGCGGCACTGATCGCGCTCGCGAGCTTCGTCGACGGATGGGCGTTCTACGCCGTCCAGTTCCTGTTCATGGCGGCGATCTTCGGCTCGATTCCGTTCACCGACGCGATGATCGTGCGTTACGTCGACGACCGCATGCGTTCGCGCGTGTCGGGCATGCGGCTTGCCGTGTCGTTCGGCGCGAGCTCGCTCGCCGTGTGGCTGATCGGGCCCGTGGTGAAGCAGGCGGGATTCACCGCGCTGCTGTGGCTGATGGCGGCGACCTCGCTGGTCACGCTGGCGGTGATCAGCCGCCTGCCCGCGGCGCCGCGCGCTTCGTAGCCTCGGCGTCCCCCGACCCGTCGCCCGCCGTGCGGCTGCGACGCCACGCCGCGGGCGGCGCGCCGTACTCGCGGCGGAACGCGCGGATGAACGCCGTGTCGGTCTGGTAGCCGACGTCCTCGGCGATCCGCGACAGCGGCGCGTTGCTGCGGGACAGCAGGTTCGCGGCGAGCAGCATCCGCCACTGCGTCAGGTACTGCATCGGCGGGCTGCCGACCAGGTGCTGGAAGCGCTCCGCCAGCACGGAGCGCGACGTGCCCGCGCTGCGCGCGAGCTCGTCGAGCGTCCACGCGTGCGCGGGCCGCGAGTGCATCTCGTTCAGCGCCGCCCCCACGATGCGGTCCCCCACGCCGGCGAGCCAGCCGGTGCGGCCGGCGCTCTGGCGGTCGATGTACAGCCGCAGCACCTCGATGAACAGCAGCTCGGCGAGCTTCGCCAGCACGCCGCTGCCGCCGGGCCGCGGCGAGCGCGCCTCGGCGAGCGCGTAGTGCAATGACGACTCCAGCCAGATGCCGGCGTTGGAGCCGCGAACGTTCACCTGCAGCACGCGCGGCATTCCGCCCAGCAGCATGCGCGCAAGCCGCGCGTCGCAGGCGAGGTAGCCGCAGACGAAGCGCGTGACCGCGCCGCCGCCGCCGTACACGAGCTGGCGCGGCCGGCGCGCGAGCAGCTCAGCGAGCCGCGCGCCTTTCGGCGGCTGCAGCCCCGGCTCGGACATCATGAGGTGCGCGTCCCCCTGCGGGAACACGACCACGTCGCCGGCCGACAGCCGTGTGGGGACGTCGCCGTCGAGCTCCACGAAGCACTCGCCTTCGGTGATCATGTGGAAGACCACGACGCGCTCGGCGGCGGGCTCGAGGTGGGGCGCCGCGACGTCCGCGCGCGGCGAGTGGTAGCACCACGGGGCGCTGAAGCGGCCCTGGATGAAGATCGCGCCGGTCAGGCGCACGACGCGCAGGATCTCGGAGAGCGCGTCCACGGTCATCTCGCGTTCGCGACGACGGACACGCCGACCGCCCGGGTCATGGCGAGCGCCGCCGCGTCCCCGGACATCCCGGGTTGCGCGCCGCGCGCGAACGCGCCGCGCATCCGCTCGATCTCGTTCACGATCTCCCGCACCGCCATTGCCTTGCTCCCAGGGCCTGCGAGCGGCGGATTGTGAACCCGCGCGCGCGCCGCGCCAAGCGCTCCGGACGCTCGGGCAGCACACGCGGACGCGCGGGCAGGCCGGCGCCGCGCCGCGGCGCAGCGCGGACGATCGGGCAGGAGATGGCGACGCCGCGGCAGGACGCGCCGGCGCCGCGGCGCGCAGCATTCGGCCCGCGTCGACACCGAGAACCGGCGTCCGCGACATCCAACCCAACGACCAAGGAGCAGGACCATGAATGCACCGTTCGACTTCGCCGCCGTCAAGGCCCGCCAGCAGGCCGCCTGGGCGAGCGGCGACTACGCCGTCATAGGCACCACGCTGCAGATCGTCGGCGAGCAGCTCGCCGAGGCCTGCGACCTCGGCTGGGACGACAGCGTGCTCGACGTCGCGGCCGGCAACGGCAACGCGACGCTCGCCGCCGCGCGCCGCGGCTGCAAGGTGACCTCGACCGACTACGTCGGCACGCTGCTCGAACGCGGCGCCGAGCGCGCCGCCGCCGAGCGCCTCGCCGTGAAGTTCGAGGTCGCGGACGCGGAGGCGCTGCCGTTCGCCGACGCGAGCTTCGACGCCGTCCTCTCGACGTTCGGCGTGATGTTCGCGCCCGACCATCGACGCGCCGCCGCCGAGCTCTTCCGCGTGTGCCGCCCGGGCGGGCGCATCGGGCTCGCCAACTGGACGCCGGCAAGCCTCGTCGGCGGGATGTTCGCGACGATCGGCCGGCACCTGCCGCCGCCGCCGGGGTCGCCCTCGCCGGCGCTGTGGGGCGTGCAGGCTCACCTCGAGGAGCTGTTCCCCGCCGCCGGGTCCATCAGCGTGACCGCGCGCAGCTTCAACTTCCGCTACCGCTCGCCGGCCCACTTCATCGAGGTGTTCCGCACCTGGTACGGCCCCGTGCAAAAGGCGTTCGGGGCGTTGCCGGGCGAGAAGGCACGCGAGCTGGAACGCGACCTGACCGCGCTTCTCGAGCGCCACAACCGCGCGCTCGGCCGCGCGCTGGTCGTGCCGAGCGAGTACCTCGAAGTCGTCGTCGCCAAGGCGTGACCCCGACTCCACGACGAAAGGAACGACCATGAAGGATGCAACGACAATCGCCATGACGGCCCTGCTGTTCGCGGCGTGGCTCGGCGGCTCCGCGCCGGAGGCGAGGGCCGACGCGGTGATCGACTGGAACGCGAGGGCGGGAGAGATCGTCATCGAGGCGAAGCTCGGAACGCCGCCGGCGATCCGGGTGATGGCCCTGGTGCAGACCGCCGTCCACGAGGGCGTGTCGGCGGCGCCGCGCGGGGCAAGCGTGGACGCGATCGTCGCGGCGGCGAGCCGCACGACGCTGTCGAGGCTGCTGCCGGCCCAGCAGGCGGCGATCGACGCGGCCTATCGCGCGGCGCTTGCCGCCATGGCGGACGGTCCCGCGAAGTCCGAGGGCATCGCCGCCGGCGAGCGCGCGGCCGCGACCATCCTCGCGGCCCGCTCCGACGACGGTCCGGGCGGCGCGGACACGTACCGACCGCACACGACGGCGGGAGCGTATGTGCCCACGGCGCAGCCGGCGGCGCTGCCGTGGGCGCAGCGCAAGCCCTGGCTGATGTCCAGCGCGACGCAGTTCCGCCCGGGTCCGCCGCCGGCGCTGGGGAGCGCCACGTGGGCGCGCGACTACGACGAAGTGCGGGCGATCGGCGCTCGCGGCAGCGCGCGGCGCACGCCCGAGCAGACGGAGATCGCCCGCTTCTGGGAGTACTCGCTGCCGCCGATCTACTTCGGCGTCGTGCGCTCGCTCGCCGCGGCTCCCGGCCGCGACACCCGGGAGAACGCGCGGCTGTACGCCGCGGCGGCGCAGGCGATGGACGATGCGATGGTCGCGGTCTTCGACGCCAAGTACCACTACGGGTTCTGGCGCCCGGCGACCGCGATACGCAACGGCGACATCGACGGCAACGACGCGACGCAGCGCGATCCCGCGTGGGTCTCGTTCATCGAGGCGCCGATGCACCCGGAGTACCCCAGCGCGCACAGCATCCTCGCCGCCGCCGTCGCGACGGTGATCGCGGCCGACGCCGGCGGCCGGCCGTTGCCCGTGCTGGCCACGTCGAGCCCCACCGCGAAGGGCGCGACGCGCCGCTGGGCGAGCGCGGACGACTTCGTCGCCGAGGTCGGGAATGCGCGCATCTGGGAAGGCATCCACTTCCGCACCTCGACGGAAGTCGGGGCGGCGATGGGTCGGTCGATCGGGACGCTCGCCGTCGAGCGGCTTCTGCAGCCGCCGCACTGAAGGCGGTACCCGGGTGGGCGGGCGGCGTCCTGCGCCGTCCGCCCTTGCCGGTCAGGCGCCCGCGCGCTTGGCGGCCGGCGCGAAGTGGTCGAGGACCTGCAGCCGCGTGGCGCTCAGGCGCTCGGAGACGACCTCGAGCACGCGGAAGATGAACGCGTAGCCGAACGCGGGGTCGGCCTTGCACGCGGCCATCAGCTCGCCGCCCTCGAAGGCGATCGCCGTGACGGGCTCGAGCGCGCGAGCCTGGAAGTACTTGCCCTGTCCTTCGAGCACGGCCGACCAGCCGAGCTCGTCGCCGGCGGAGAGCGTCTGCACGCGCAGCGGTCCCTCGGGGGTGGCCATCTCCAGCGCAACGCGCCCGGCGATGATCAGGTAGAACTTCGAGAACTCTTCGCCTTCGCGGAAGATCATCTGGTCGCGGTCGAAGTGCGCTTCGCTCGCGAGGGAGGCGAGGCGCTCGATGTGCGGCGCCGCGAAGTCCTTGTCGAACGGGTGGCGCCGCAGCGCGGCGATCATTTCACTCGTTTGCATCGCTTCCCTCCAAGTGTCCCGTACCGGGAGTTCCTTGCGATATCGCAGCGCAGCAACCACGCCTGTTCGCGCAAGGACGACGAAAATGGCGCGCTGCGCGACGCCGGTCGCAGCGGGTATCGCGAATACCCGCAAGACCGGCAACAATGCAGCGCGTCATTTCTCGCTCGTCCTTG
>JAOUIA010000089.1 GCA_029884335.1 Betaproteobacteria bacterium | reverse complement strand
CGGCACGCTACGGCCCCGTCAGGAGAACCGTCACGCGCGCGAAAACCCGCTCACGCCCCCGTGGCCTTCCCTGGAGTCTTGCGCTTCGTAGCGCCCGATTTCCCCCCGCTGCGCGCACTTGCGCGCGCGCACGCCAAGCTTACCCATCGCCGCGCGCCAAGACCAATCCGCGATCGAGTATCAAGCCGCCTGAGGTAGTTCCACGCGCCGCGCCGGTGTGCGAGGTGGCGGCTGCGCCGACAGTCCCAAGTGCGTGAGGATGCGCTCGATCACGGTGGGCTCTTCGATCGCAGCGATCGTTTTCGGCTTGCCGCCACACGCGCAATGCTCAACATCGATGTCGAACACGCGCTTGAGAAGGCGAGCCCGGCTCATACGCGCAGGTCGCCGCGCGTGCTGGAAGGCCCGTTCACTGGGTTTCTTGGCCGTGCCCGGCAGGACCGCAGCGTGCAGTTTGGCGTGCCGGGCGAGCAGCCCGTGGACGCGGATGTGATGTAGCCGCGGGCGAGGTACCAGGGCGGCGAGGCGCTGCATGAATTCTTGGGGTTGCATGGCTATGTGGGTCGTGTCGTCGCAATGGAGGTGCCCACGGGTGTCGGCACCTGTCCCAGCGATCTCGCCGTGGTCTGGCGGCTGTAACAACGACGGCATGGGGGGCAGGCGAACCACCGGTTCCTCACCAGCCTGACCGAGGCGGGCGACATGGTGGGGCGCGGCTGGCTGGTCGAAGCCCGGGGGCGCTGCAGGCGGATCCCAGCGGTCCGCAGGCTTCGAATCTGTTCTCTTTGGCGCCCGAGGATTTCAGGTTCTCCCGGGGCGCCGGCCCCGGAGAGATGACGCGTGTCGCCGGTCTTTGCAGCACTGTTGTAACGTCAGGCCGCCAGGGTCGACAGGAACGTCGGATCGAGCGTTCGGCTGACCGCGTAGTTGAGCTCCCATTCGTGGCCTTCGGCCCAAGCGACTTCGAACGCAGCAGCGCCGAGCGCCGTTCGCACGGCGTCGACTTCGTCGCGCCAGCGCTGGTCGTCCCGAGGCGCGCGGCGCAGCACGAGCTTCTCGCGCGCCGCCGCCGCGGCCGAATGCAGTCGCGCGGCTTCCTCGGGAAAGCCCGTGACCCGGGCCAGCCGAGCCTGGTCCTCGAGCGCGCCAATCAGCCCGGATTTCACTTGGAACGACTGAAAGGCGCGCATCGCCTCGCCGAGCCGGCGCCGTGCGACTCCCGTATCCCCAGTGGCGATGTCGACCTCGGCGAGGCAACAGAGTGATTTCGCCGCGCCTTGCAGGTCGCCGCCCGCCTCGCAGACCAGCAGTGCGCGCTGGAAGCGATCCCGGGCGGCCGCGAGATCCCCGCTCTCGAGCGCAAGCTTTCCCAGAGTGCGTTCGCAGTCGCTCTCGGTCTCCTGGTACTTGACCGCCCGGGCAATGGTCAGCGACTCCTCCAGGAAGCGCTTGGCCTCCTCGGCGTTGCCGGTATACACGCAGATCCCGCCCAAGTGCGCCAGGACGATGGACTCCTCGATGCGATGACCGAGTCGCCGGAAGATCGCCAGCGCCTCCTCCTCGCCCTGTCGTGCCCGGACTGCGTCGCCCAGACGCAGGCGCACCGCCGCGAGTGTCGACAGCGTCGCCGCGATCTCGGCCTCGTTGCCGATCCCGCGCCGCAGCGCAAGGCAGGTCTCTAGCATCCGCTGGGCCTCGCAGTTGTCCCCCTGGCTGTTGGCGAGGTTCGCGCCCACGTAGAGCGTGTGCGCGTGGGCTATGTCGGATTCATGGATCGCGGGAAGCGACAGGAGCGCGCGCACGTTGGCGCGTCCCTCGGTGGCGTAGCCGCGCAGGGTGCGGAAGCCCATCAGTGCGACCTCCATCTTGGCGGCGATGATCGGGTCGCCCGTGCCGCCGAGCGCGTGGGCGATGGCGGTGCGCATGTTGTCGTGGTTTGCCTCGAGCCGCGGAATCCACTCCGCCTGGTCCGGACCCTGCAGACCGCGGTTGCCGGCCTTGGCCATCACTAGGTAATAGTCGCAGTGCCGCGTGGACAGCTTTGCGAGCTCGCCGCGTTCGATGAGCTTGATGCGGGCGTAATCGCGGATCGTCTCGAGCATGCGATAGCGCGTGCCGCTCTCGGACTCCTCGGGCATCACGAGCGACTTGTCGACGAGGGATACGAGCAGGTCGTCGATGTCCTCCGGCGCGAGCGGCTCGGTGCCGCACACCGCCTCCGCCGCGGCCAGGTCGAACCGGCCGGAGAAGGCGCTCAGCCGCGCGAGGAGGATCTGGTCTTTCTGGGGCAGGAGGTCGTAGGACCAGTCGACGAGCGCGCGCAGCGTCTGCTGCCGCTCGAGCAGCACCCGGCCACCGCCGGTGAGCAGCTTGTAGCGATCCTTGAGCCGCGCGTTGATGTCGGCGACCGATTGTGTGCGCACGCGTGCGGCGGCGAGCTCGATCGCGAGGGGAATGCCCTCCAGTCGTGCAACCAGCTCGGCCACCGCATGCGCATCGTGATCGTTGAGCGTGAAGGTCGGCTTGTGGGATTGCGCGCGCTCGACGAAAAGCTGGACTGCCGGGGAGTGCGACAGCGCCTCGACGCCGTCCGAGCGATCCGGCAGCGGCAGCGGCAGCGGGAGAACCGGGTACACCTGCTCTCCGGGGAGGTGCAGCGCCTCGCGACTCGTCGCCAGGATGCGAATCTCCGGCGCGGTGCGCAGGAGCGCGTTGGCGAGGTGCGCGCTGGCCGAGACCAGGTGCTCGCAGTTGTCGAGGATGAGCAGGAGCTTCCGGCTCTTCAGGTGATTGCCGAGCGTGTCGACCAGCGGGACGCCGGGCTCATCGCGCAGGCCCAGAACCTTGGCCGTTTCGACCGGAACCAGCGCTGGATCGCGGATCGGCGCCAGGTCGACGAACCACACGCCGTCCGGGAAGTCGTCGAGCGCCTCGCCGCCGACCTGCAACGCGAGGCGCGTCTTGCCGAGTCCGCCCATCCCGAGGAGCGTGAGAAGCCGTGCGCGCGAGAGCAGCGCCTCGGCTTCGGCGAGCTCGGTCTCGCGCCCGACGAACGACGTGATCTGCTGCGGCAGGTTGCTGGGCGTCGACTCGAGCGAGCGCAGCGCCGGGAAGTCGGGCCGCAGCCTTGGATGCAGCACCTGGAAGACGTGCTCCGCGGCGGCGAGTCCCTTGAGCCGGACGCTGCCGAGGTCACGGAAGCCGACATCAGGGAGCCGGCGCTCGCGCACGGCGGCGACGACCGCCTGCGAGACCAGCACCTGCCCGCCGTGCGCCGCGCTCGTCATGCGCGCCGCGCGATTGATCGTTGTGCCGAAGTAGTCGTTGTCACGTTGCTCGGCGACCCCGCGATGCAGGCCGCAACGCACCGCGATCGGCACGCCCGCGGTGGCCGCGGGATCGGCGAGCGCGACCTGGATCGCGACGACCGCCGCAATGCCGTCGCCCGCATCGGCGAAGGCCGCGTAGATGCCGTCACCCGTGGTCTTGATCACACGCCCGCGGTGCGCCTCGACGGCCTCGCGAAGCAGCACGTCGTGGCGCGCGACCGCCTGTGCCATGCGCTGCGGCGTCGCTTCCCACTTCTCCGTGCTTCCCTCGATATCCGTGAACAGTACGGTCACGAGTTCGGACGCCGCCGCGTGGACGGATCCGGAGACCTGCGCGGTCGCGTCGTGCGAGTCCTTCATCGGAGTGGCGGCTCCGGGGCGGGTCGCATCGCGTCCACCGCCCGGCGCCAACAGGCGGGAACTCTACCGCCCCTGTCGATCGCTGCCAAATGCGAATCGCCGCGGGGCAGCGTGCCGGCGCGGCGGCGATGCTTGCGTCGGCGGGCGTTAGCGGCGAAACTCGATCTTCCATGCGTGCTGAAGTCGTCCCTCCTGTGGGGCTCGCCCCGTTGCCTTGGCGATGGCGCTAGTCCGCCTGTTGTTCGACGTTGCCTGAAGTGGCGCCCCCCGGCGGGGGTCTCTCCCGCCGCGGCGGGAAGGCCGGCCTGGCGGATTTTGCGGGCCGCCAGGCTGCCGGTCGTGCGCGTCGGCGGCCGTCTGACGAGCCACCGAGATCAAGCCATGCTGCTGATGATCGACAACTACGACAGCTTCACGTTCAACCTGGTCCAGTACCTGGGCGAGCTGGGCGCGGACGTGCACGTCTACCGCAACGACGCGATCACGCTCGACCAGGTCGAGGCGTGGACGCCGGAGCACATCGTGCTCTCGCCCGGTCCCTGCACGCCGGCCGAGGCGGGCATCACGGTGCCGCTGATACAGCGCTTCGCCGGCCGCATTCCGCTGCTCGGCGTGTGCCTCGGCCACCAGGCGATCGGCGAGGCGTTCGGCGGGCGCATCGTGCGCGCGGCGCGGGTGATGCACGGCAAGCTCGACGCCGTTACGCACGACGGCCGGGGCGTCTTCACCGGCATCCCGTCGCCGGTCACGGTCACGCGCTACCATTCGCTCGCGATCGAGCGGGCGTCGCTGCCCGCGTGTCTCGAGGTCTCCGCGACGACGGCGGACGGCGAGATCATGGGCGTGCGCCACCGCGAGCACCCCGTCGAGGGCGTGCAGTTCCACCCCGAGGCCATCCTCACGGAGCACGGCCACGCGATGCTGCGCAACTTCCTCGAGGGTCGCCGCTAGGCATCGCCGTCGCGCGTCGCGGCGCCGCTGCCCCGGTGCTGCTAGAGTTCGACGTTCGCCGCCCCCGCCGACCGAGAGCCCCGCCATGCCCATTTCCATGTCCGACGCCGTGCAGCGCACGGTCGAGCACCGCGAGATCTTCCACGACGAGATGCTCGGCCTCATGCGCCGCATCATGAGCGGCGAGGCCTCGCCGGTGATGATCGCCGCGCTGCTGATCGGCCTGCGCGTCAAGAAGGAGACGGTGGGCGAGATCGCCGCCGCGGCGCAGGTGATGCGCGAGTTCGCCACCAAGGTGCCGGCGCCCGACCCCGACACGCTGCTCGACATCGTCGGCACCGGCGGCGACGCCGCGCACACGTTCAACATCTCGACGGCGTCGATGTTCGTCGCCGCGGGCGCGGGCGCGCGCGTGGCCAAGCACGGCAACCGCTCGGTGTCGTCGAAGTCGGGCAGCGCCGACGTGCTCGAGGCGCTCGGCGCGAACATCATGCTCACGCCCGAACAGGTGGCCACCTGCATCGCCGAGACCGGCGTGGGCTTCATGTTCGCGCCGTCGCACCACGGCGCGATGAAGTACGCCGCGCCGGTGCGCAAGGAGCTCGGCGTGCGCACGATCTTCAACATCCTCGGGCCGCTCACGAACCCGGCGGGTGCGGCGAACCAGCTGCTCGGCGTCTTCCACCCCGACCTCGTCGGCATCCAGGTGCGCGTGCTGCAGCGGCTGGGCAGCAAGCACGTGCTCGTCGTCTACGGCAAGGACGGCATGGACGAGGTGTCGCTGGGCGCGGCGACGATGGTCGGCGAGCTCAAGGACGGCGAGGTGCGCGAGTACGAGATCCATCCCGAGGACTTCGGCATGCGCATGATGAGCAACCGCGGCCTCAAGGTCGTGGACGCCGCGGCCTCGAAGGAGATGCTGCTCGAGGCGCTGGGCAACGTCGAGGGCACGCCGCGCGACATCGTCGTGCTGAACGCCGGCGCGGCGCTGTACGCCGGCAACAAGGCGGCGTCGATCAAGGAAGGCATCGAGCGCGCGCGCGAGTCGATCGCGGGCGGCGCGGCGAAGCGCAAGCTCGACGAGTTCGTCGCGCTCACGCGCAAGCTGGGGCCGAAGGCGTGAGCAGGAAAGCAGGGTCAGACTCGACTTTCGGTCTCCGCGAGCGGGGTCGCGCGCGTCGAGGGAAAGTCGAGTCTGACCCTACTTTCTGGGGCGGGCGATGAGCGACATCCTCGACCGCATCCTCGCGAAGAAGGCCGAGGAGGTCATCGCCGCGCAGGTCGCGCGTCCGTTCGCCGCGGTCGACGCCGAGGCCCGCGCCCGGTCCGCGGCTCGCGGCTTCGAGCGCGCGTTGCGGGCGAAGGTCGACGCGGGGCAGGCGGCGGTGATCGCGGAGATCAAGCGGGCGAGCCCGAGCAAGGGCGTGCTGCGCGAGGACTTCGATGCGGCCGCCATCGCGGCGAGCTACGAGCGCGCCGGCGCGGCGTGCCTGTCCGTGCTCACCGACCGCACGTTCTTCCAGGGCGGCGCCGAGTACCTCGTCGCCGCGCGCGGCGCCTGCGCGCTGCCGGCGCTGCGCAAGGAGTTCATCGTCGACGAGTACCAGGTCGCCGAATCGCGGGCCCTCGGCGCCGACGCGATCCTGCTCATCGTCGCGGCGCTCGACCAGCCCCGCCTGCGCGCGCTCGCGGACGCGGCGCGCGGCTACGGCCTCGACGTGCTGGTCGAAGTGCACGACGCGAGGGAGCTCGACCGCGCCCTCGAGCTGCCGCAGGCGCTGATCGGCATCAACAACCGCAACCTGCGCGACTTCTCGGTGTCGCTGCAGACGACGATCGGCCTGCTCCCGCGCGTCCCCGAGGGCCGGCTGGTAATTACCGAGAGCGGCATCCTCGCGCAGCGCGACGTCGCGCAGATGCGCCGCCACAAGGTGAATGCGTTCCTCGTCGGCGAGGCGTTCATGCGCGCGCCCGACCCGGGCGCGGCGTTGAAAGCGCTGTTCGGCTGACCACGAGGCCCGTGCGGTTGACGCGCGCGCGAGAGGGCGCGAGCATGGCGACCCCACCAACGACCGGGAGCAGCGCGATGACCGGAATGCCGGCCTGGCTTCCCGCCACGGCCAACATGCTCACGCCCTACCTGACCGTGGCCGACGCCGACCAGGCGATGTCCTTCTACGCCCGCGCGTTCGGCTTCAAGGCCGGCGACCCGACGATGAAGGACGACAAGGGCAAGACGGTGCACGGCGAGCTCTACTACGAGGGGCGCAGCATCGCCATGGTCTCGCCCGAGGGCGCCTGGGGCGGCACCGACCGCACGCCGCGCCACGCCGGGTTGCGGCTGCCGCTCAATTTCTACGTCTACTGTGCCGACGTCGATCGACTCGCGGCGAACGCGAAGGCCGCCGGCGCCACGGTCGAGCGCGCTCCCGAGAACCAGTTCTGGGGCGACCGCACGGCGACGATCGCCGACCCCGACGGCTACGTGTGGATGTTCGCGCAGAAGGTCGGGGAGTTCGACCCCTCGAAGATGCCCAAGCCGCCGGGCTGACGGCGGCGCGGCGCGCGCCGTTTGCTATCATCCGCGGGCCACGCCGGCGGAGGGCGACCCTCGCCGCCGGCACGGACGCGCGCGCCGCGCGCGTCCGACTCTCCCGAGCCACCGACGCCCGAGGCCCCTTGTCCGCGATCGCACTCGAAGGTGTCGCGAAGCACTGGACGACCGCGCAGGGCCGCGTGCACGGCGTGGCCGGCATCTCGTTCGAGCTCGACGAGGGAACGCTGAACGTGCTGCTCGGCCCGTCGGGCTGCGGCAAGTCGACCACGCTGCGGCTGATCGCGGGGCTCGAATCCGCTGACGCGGGAACGATCCGCATCGCCGGCCGCGACGTGACGCGGCTGCCGCCAGCGCAGCGCTCGATTGCGATGGTGTTCCAGTCCTACGCGCTGTTCCCGCACCTGTCCGTGGCGGAGAACATCCTGTTCGGCCTGCGCGTGCGCAAGGTCGGCGCCGCGGAGTGCGACAAGCGCCTGCGCGAGGTCGCCGACCTGCTCGGGCTCGCGAAGCTCACCGACCGCAGGCCATCGCAGCTCTCGGGCGGCCAGCAGCAGCGCGTGGCGCTGGGGCGCGCGATCATCGCCCGCGCGCCGGTGTGCCTCATGGACGAGCCGCTGTCGAACCTCGACGCGCAACTGCGTGCCGAGATGCGCGGCGAGATCCGCGCGCTGCAGCGCAAGCTCGGCATCACGATGGTCTACGTCACGCACGACCAGGTCGAGGCGATGTCGATGGCCGACCGCGTGATCCTGCTCAACGCCGGGCGCATCGAGCAGAACGGCCGCCCGGTCGACCTCTACGAGGCGCCGGCCAACACGTTCGTCGCGCGCTTCATCGGCACGCCGCCGATGAACCTGATGAAGCTCGTCGCCTCGGGCGCGCACGCGGCCGTCGAGGGCGCGCAGGACGGCCCGTGGCTGCCGCTGGAGTGCGCGGGCGGCACGCTGGGCGTGCGCCCCGAGCACGTCGGGCTCGCCTTCGAGCGCGGCCTGCGCGCAGGCGTGGCGAGCGTCGAGTACCTCGGCGCCGACTCGCTGGTCGTGTGCGCGGTGGGCGATGCGAGCGTGGCGGTGCGCGTGCCCGGAACCGTCGCCGTCGCGCCCGGCGACGCGGTGTGGCTGCGCTGGGCCGACGGCGACGCGCATTTCTTCACTGCGGACGGACGGCGGGGCACAGCGCCCCGGCGCGAGACCGCGACGGAGGCGGCCTGACGCCGCCCGATCCAACGCACGACGGAGGAGTCATGCTCACCTGCAAGTTGCGCCATCTCGCCGCGGCCGCCGCCGCGGCCGTCCTGCCCGCGCTCGCCTGGGCGCAGGCGGTCGAAGTGCCGTTCTTCTACCCGATCGCCGTCGGCGGCCCGATCACGAAGATCATCGACGGGCTCGCCGCGGAGTTCGAGAAGGAGAACCCCGGCGCCAAGGTGAAGCCGATCTACACCGGCACCTACCAGGACACGATCGCCAAGGCGCTGACTTCGGTGAAGAGCGGCGACCCGCCGGTCACCTCGATCCTGCTGTCCACCGACATGTACACGCTGATCGACGAGGACGCGATCGTCCCGTTCGACGACCTCGTGAAGACGCCCGAGGACCGCGCGTGGCTCAATTCGTTCTACCCGGCGTTCATGGAGAACAGCCGCACCGGCGGCAAGACCTGGGGCATCCCGTTCCAGCGCTCGACGGTGGTGCTCTACTGGAACAAGGAGATGTTCAAGGAGGCGGGGCTCGACCCGAACCGGCCGCCGGCCAGCTGGAACGAGATGAGCGAGTACGCACAGAAACTCACGAGGCGCGACGCCTCGGGCAAGGTCACGCAGTGGGGCCTGCAGATCCCGTCGTCCGGCTTCCCGTACTGGCTGTTCCAGGGGCTCGCGATCCAGAACGGCACCAACCTGATGAACCCCGCCGGCACCGAGACGTACTACGACCGGCCCGAAGTGATCGAGGCGGTGCAGTTCTGGGTCGACCTCTCGCGCAAGCACAAGGTGCACCCCGAGGGCATCGTCGAGTGGGGCACGACGCCGAAGGACTTCTTCGAGCGCAAGATGGCGATGATGTGGACGACGACCGGCAACCTGACGAACGTCCGCGCCAACGCGAAGTTCGACTTCGGCGTGGCGATGCTGCCCGCGGGCAAGCAGCGCGGCAGCCCGACCGGCGGCGGCAACTTCTACATCTTCAAGAAGTCGACGCCGCAGCAGCGCGAGGCCGCCCTGCGCTTCATCAAGTGGGTGACGCAGCCGCAGCGCGCCGCGCAGTGGAGCATCGACACCGGCTACGTCGCGGTGCTGCCCGCCGCCTACGAGACGCCCGCGATGAAGAAGTACGTGAGCGAGTTCCCGCCCGCCGCGGTGGCCCGCGACCAGTTGCCGTTCGCGAAGGCCGAGCTGTCCACGCACGACAACCAGCGCGTGACCAAGGCGCTCAATGACGGCCTGCAGGCGGCGCTGACCGGCACGAAGACCGCCGAGGCTGCGATGAAGGACGCGCAGCGCGAGGCGGAGAGGCTGCTGCGGCCGTACAAGAAGTAGACGAAGGAAAGACACTGGGTCCCCGCCTGCGCGGGGACGACGACGGGAGTCGGCGTCGCTCCCGCGAAGGCGGGAGCCCGGTGTCGTACGCGCAATCGCCCCTCGCATGAACCGCTCGACACAATGGATCCACGCCTGGCTGCTGCTGCTGCCCGCGGCGGCGCTGCTCGCGCTGTTCACGCACTACCCGACGGTCGCGAATTTCTGGCACAGCTTCTTCTCGACGCCGAAGGGAGCGAGGCCGGCGGCGTTCGTCGGCCTCGACAACTACCGCGCGCTCGCCGATGACCCGGTCTTCTGGACGGCGCTGGTCAACAACGCGTGGTACGCGCTCGGCACGATCCCCGTGTCGATCGTGCTCGCCATCGCGATGGCGGTGTGGGTGAACGACCGGCTTCCGGGCCGCGGGCTGCTGCGGCTGGCGTTCTTCACGCCCACGGTGCTGCCGATGATCGCGGTCGCGAACATCTGGCTTTTCTTCTTCACGCCCGAGTACGGCCTGCTCGAGCAGCTGACCGGCCTCTTCGGATTCCGCAGCCACAACTGGCTCGGCAGCAAGGGGACGGCGCTGCCCGCGCTGATGGTCGTCACGGTGTGGAAGGAGGCGGGGTTCTTCATGATCTTCTACCTCGCCGCGCTGCAGTCGATGTCGCCGCACCTCGCGGAGGCGGCGGCGATCGAGGGCGCGTCGCGCTGGCACTTCTTCCGCCGCGTCACGCTGCCGCTGCTGATGCCCACGACGCTGTTCGTGCTGGTCAACGCGGTCATCAACGCGTTCCGGCTGGTCGACCACATCGTCGTGATGACGCGAGGGGGGCCGGACAACTCCACGACGCTGCTGCTCTACTACGTCTACGAGATCGGGTTCCGCTTCTGGGATTCGGCGTACGCGGCCGCGCTGACGATGGTCCTGCTCGTCATCCTCGCGCTGGTCGCGCTGGCGCAGTTCTTCTTCCTCGACCGGAAGGTGCACTACCAGTGAGCGCGGCGCGCGACAGCGAGGCACGGAGGGCGCGTCGCCGCGCGAGCTGGCACGCGGCCGACACGCGACCGCGGTGTATCGAGACCTGGCAAGGAGGCCGCAGTGAGCGCGG
>JAOUIA010000030.1 GCA_029884335.1 Betaproteobacteria bacterium | reverse complement strand
GACGCGCCCGAAGCCCACCGAGAAGCGCAGCACCTTGACGTTGCACCAGCGCGCGACGAGGTAGTGGCCGAGCTCGTGGAACACGACGAGCACGCCGAGCACGACGACGAACGAGAGGACCTTCTGCAGTATGTCCACTAATGCGCTCCGGCGAGACCGCGGCGCGGCGCCGCGGCTCGCGTATCGAGGAACGCGCGCGCGACGGCGCGCGAGCGGGCGTCGGCGGCGAGCGCGGTCGCGAGCGAGTCGGCCCGCTCGGCCGCCACGCGCTCGAGCGCCTCGGCGCACGCGGCGGCGATGTCGGTGAAGCGGGCCCCGCCCGCGAGGAACGCGGCAACGGCGACTTCGTTCGCGGCGTTGAGCACCGCCGGGGCCGTGCCGCCCGCCTCGAGCGCGCGGTAGGCCAGCGCGAGGCAGGGGAAGCGCGCGCCGTCGGGCCGCTCGAACGACAGCGCCGCGAGCGCGGCGAGGTCGAGCCGCGCCACCCCTGCGTCGATGCGGTCGGGATGGGCGAGCGCCTGCGCGATCGGCGTGCGCATGTCCGGGTGGCCGAGCTGCGCCAGCACCGAGCCGTCCGCATACTCGACGAGCGAGTGAACCACGCTCTGCGGGTGCAGGACGACCTCGATCGCGTCGCTCGGCGCGCCGAACAGCCAGTGCGCCTCGATGACTTCGAGTCCCTTGTTCATCATCGTCGCCGAATCCACCGAGATCTTGCGGCCCATCGACCAGTTCGGGTGCGCGCAGGCCTCGTCGGGCGTGACGTCGGCGAGCTCCTCCGGGCGGCGGCTGCGGAACGGTCCGCCGGAAGCGGTGAGCAGGATGCGCCTCACGCCGGCGCTGTGCGGGCCCGCGTAGCCCGGCGGCAGGCACTGGAAGATCGCGTTGTGCTCGCTGTCCACCGGCAGCAGCGTCGCGCCGCCCTCGCGCACCGCCTGCATGAACAGCGAGCCGCCGATGACCAGCGCCTCCTTGTTGGCGAGCAGGATGCGCTTGCCCGCGCGCGCGGCGGCGAGCGTGGGCGCGAGGCCGGCCGCGCCGACGATCGCGGCGAGCACGGTGTCCGCCTCCGGCAGCGCGGCCACCGTCGCGAGCCCGGCCGCGCCCGCGTGCACCTGCGTGGCGATGCCTTCCGCGCGCAGCCTGGCGCGCAGCGCGTCGGCCGCCGCCGCGTCGAGCAGCGCCGCGTGCGCGGGACGAAAGCGCGCGCAGGCTGCGGCGAGCTTGTCGACGCTGCGGTGCGCGGCGAGCGCGGCGACCTCGAAGCGGTCCGGGTGGCGGGCGATCACGTCGAGCGTCGACTCGCCGATCGAGCCGGTCGCGCCGAGCAGGCACACGCGCCGCTTCACGCGCCGCTCCGCGGCAGGAACGCCGTGGCGGCGAGCGCCGCGAACGGCATGGCGGCGAGCAGCGCGTCGACGCGGTCGAGCACGCCGCCGTGGCCGGGCAGCAGCGCGCCGCTGTCCTTGACGCCGGCCTGGCGCTTCAGCAGCGACTCGTAGAGGTCGCCGACGACGGAGATCGCCGCGACGAGCGGCAGGAAGGCGACCAGCGCGAGCGTCGCGGCAGGCCCGGCGGGCACCATCGCAGCCGGCGCCGCCGCGGCGAGCACCAGCGCGTAGACCGCGACCGCGCCGAGCGCGCCCCACACGCCCTCCCACGTCTTCCCGGGGCTGATCGCCGGCGCAAGCTTGCGCCGGCCGAAGCGGCGCCCCGCGAAGTACGCGGCGATGTCCGCGATCCACACGATTGCCATCGCCGCGAGCACGAGCCACGGCGAGCGCGCGTGCAGCGCGACGATCGCGACCCACGCCGCGAGCAGCACGATGACACCGGCCGCGGCCCCGGCCATGCCGGCGAACGGCCAGCCGGCCGCGAGCCAGCGCGGCGCGACCGCGAGCCAGAACGCCGCTCCGGCGCCGCAGGCGACGTACACCACCGCGTCGGGGAAGCCGTGCGCGAACCCGGCGGCAGGCGCGTAGAGCAGCGCCAGCGCAGCGAGGGCGATCACGGAGAGGAACGCGAGACGGCCGGCGGGAGAGAGCGCGCACAGCCGCGACCACTCGAGCGCGCCGAGCAGCACGAATACGAGGACCGCCAGCGCCCAGCCGGCCGGCGGCAGCGCGAACAGCGCCGCGAGCACGAGCGCCACGAGCACGAGCGCGGTCGCCACGCGGCGGGAGAGCGACGATGCCGCCATCGGGCCGGCCGCGCGCCGTCAGCGCGCCGCCGCGTGCTGCACCTGCTCGCTCGTGCGCCCGAAGCGGCGCTCGCGGGCGCGGTACGAGGCGATGGCGTCGTCGAGCGCCTTGCCGTCGAAGTCCGGCCAGAGCAGGTCGGTGAAGTAGAGCTCGGTGTAGGCGAGCTGCCAGAGCAGGAAGTTGGAGATGCGCTCCTCGCCGCCGGTGCGGATGAACAGGTCGGGCTCGGGCGCGTAGCTCATCGACAGGTACGGAGCGAGCGCGTCGGGGTCGAGCGGCGCGTCGGGCTCGAGCGCCTCGCGGTGCGCCTGGTAGTAGCGCCGGGCCGCCTGCGCGATGTCCCAGCGCCCGCCGTAGTTCGCCGCGATGGTGAGCGTGAGGCGCTCGTTGCCGCGCGTCAGCTGCTCGCCCGCCGCCGCCAGCTCGCGGATGCGCGCGTCGAAGCGCGCCAGGTCGCCGACGACGCGGAAGCGGATGCCGTTCTCGTGCAGCTTGGCGACCTCCTGCTCGAGCGCGCGCAGGAACAGGTCCATCAGGATCGAGACCTCGTCCTGCGGCCGCCGCCAGTTCTCGCTGGAGAACGCGAACAGCGTCAGGTACTCGATGCCGCGATCGATCGCCGCGCGGATCGTGCCGCGCACGGTCTCCACGCCCTTGCGGTGGCCCGCGACCCTCGGCAGGTGCCGCTTTCTCGCCCAGCGACCGTTGCCGTCCATGATGATCGCGACGTGGCGGGGCATGTCGCGAGCTTCGGGGACCTGGCGGGTGGAGGAAGTGTGCAAGGGTCGGAAAGACGGAACGCTCGAGCCGCTATGCGGCGAGAGGTTCCCTCTAGGACGGTTTCATATTGCCAGGAGGTCCTGCTCTTTCGCCTGCAGCACCTTGTCCACCTCGGCGATGAAGCGGTCGGTGAGCTTCTGCAGGTCCTCGAGCGCGCGGCGCTCGTCGTCCTCCGAGACCTCGTGGTTCTTCAGCATCCGCTTCAGGTGCTCGTTCGCCTCGCGCCGCACGTTGCGGATGGCCACGCGCGCCTCCTCGGCCTCGTGGCGCACGACCTTGATGAGGTCGCGGCGGCGCTCCTCGGTGAGCGGCGGCATCGGGACGCGGATGACGTCGCCCGAGGTCGCCGGGTTGAGCCCGAGGTCGGAGTCCCGGATCGCCTTCTCGATCACCTGGACCATCTTCTTCTCCCACGGCTGCACGTTGATCGTCCGCGCGTCGCCGAGCGTCACGTTGGCGCACTGGCCGATCGGCAGCAGCGCGCCGTAGTAGTCGACCATCACGTGGTCGAGGAGGCCCGTGTGCGCGCGTCCCGTGCGCACCTTCTGGAAGTCGCCCTTCAGCGTCTCGACCGAGCGGGACATCTTCTGCTCGGCGGTCTTCTTCACCTCGGCGATCGGCATCGCGAACTCCGTTGTCGTCGGGTCAGCAGTGGACGAGCGTGCCCTCGTCCTCGCCCATCACGACGCGCTTGAGCGCGCCCGGCTTGAAGATCGAGAACACCTTGAGCAGCATGCTCTGGTCGCGGCAGAGCGCCAGCGCGGTGGCGTCCATCACCTTCAGGTTGCGGACGATCGCCTCGTCGAACGTGAGCTCGGCGTAGCGCCGCGCCGCGGGGTCGCGCTGCGGGTCGGCGGTGTAGACGCCGTCGACCTTGGTCGCCTTGAGGACGATGTCCACGCCCATCTCGCGGCCGCGGAGCGCGGCGGCGGTGTCGGTGGTGAAGAACGGGTTGCCGGTGCCCGCGGCGAAGATCACGACCTTGCGCTCCTCGAGGTAGCGCAGCGCCTTGCCGCGGATGTAGGGCTCGGCGACCTGGTCGATGCGCAGCGCCGACTGCACGCGCGACACCACGCCGCCCGCGCGCAGCGCGTCCTGCAGCGCGAGCGCGTTCATCAGCGTGGCGAGCATGCCCATGTAGTCGGCGGTCGCGCGGTCCATGCCGGCGGCGCCGAGCGCGACGCCGCGGAAGATGTTGCCGCCGCCGATGACGATCGCGATCTCGACGCCGAGCGCGTGCACCTCGGCGATCTCGCGCACCATCCGGTCGATCACCTCGCGGTTGATGCCGTAGGCGTCCTCGCCCATCAGCGCCTCGCCGGACAGCTTGAGCAGCACGCGGCGGTAGGCGGGCGCGCGCGCCGGCGCTGCCCGGACGCCCGGGTCGTTGGCCACGGCAAGCGGCGCTGCGTTCGGCGGGTTCATCGGTCGACGCCTCCGTTTCGCGCGCCTCGCTCCGGGGGCGCCGCGCAGTCCACCTCGCCGGCGCCGCCTTCCGCGGCGGCGCCGTCCTGCCTTCCTGCTACCCCTTCGCCATCGCGGCCACCTCGGCCGCGAAGTCGTCCTTGCGCTTCTCGATGCCCTCGCCGACGACGAACATCGTGAAGCCGTGCACCGTGGCGCCCTGCTGCTTGAGCAGTTCGCCGACGGTCTGCTTGCCGTCGCCCTTGACGAAGGCCTGCGCGGTGAGCGTCACCTCGGCGAGGTACTTCGCCACGGCGCCCTCGACCATCTTCTCGACGATGTTCGCCGGCTTGCCCGACTCGGCGGCGCGGGCTGCGGCGATGGTGCGTTCCTGCGCGACCTTCTCGGCGGGCACGCCCTCCTTGCTCACGGCCAGCGGCTTCGACGCGGCGACGTGCATCGCGAGGTCCTTGCCGAGCGTCTCGGCGCCGCCGGTCAGGTCGACCAGCACGCCGATGCGCACGCCGTGCACGTACGAGGCCAGGCGGCCGGTCGCCACGCGGCGGACGAAGCGGCGCACCGACAGGTTCTCGCCGATCTTCTGCACCAGCGCCACGCGGCGCGCCTCGACGGCCTCGCCCGAGGCGAGCTTCATCTGCGCGAGCGCGGCGACGTCGGCGGGGTCCTCGCGCAGCACCAGCTGCGCGATCTCCGCGGCGAACGCCTTGAAGTCGTCGTTCTTGGCGACGAAGTCGGTCTCGCAGTTGACCTCGACGATCGCGCCGGAGCGGCCGTCCGCGGCGACCGCCAGCCCGATCACGCCTTCCGCGGCGACGCGGTCGGCGGCCTTGCTCGCCTTGGCGCCGCTCTTGATGCGCAGAAGCTCCTCGGCCTTCGCGAGATCACCGTTCGTCTCGGTCAGCGCCTTCTTGCACTCCATCATCCCGAGCCCGGTGCGCTGCCGCAGCTCCATCACCGTGCTCGCCGCAATGTCCGCCATGCCTCTAGCTCCAAAAAAAGGGGGCGCGACAGCGCACCCCCCGGGTTTGACGGCCGCGCGCGCTCAAGCCGCGGTCTCGTCGGCCACCTCGACGAACTCGTCGCCGCTGGCCACGATCTCGGTGAGCGACATCGTCTTGCCCTCGAGCACCGCGTCGGCCGCGCCGCGGGCGTAGAGCCGGATCGCGCGCGAGCTGTCGTCGTTGCCGGGGATCACGTGCGCGATGCCGTCCGGGCTGTGGTTCGTGTCGACGACCGCCACGATCGGGATGCCGAGCTTCTTCGCCTCGGTGATCGCGATCTTGTGGAAGCCCACGTCGATGACGAACATCGCGTCGGGCAGCGCGGTCATGTCCTTGATGCCGCCCATCGCCTGCTGCAGCTTGCCGAGCTCGCGCCTGAGCGAGAGCGCCTCGCGCTTGCTCATGCGGTCGAACGTGCCGTCGGCAGCCATCGCCTCGAGGTCCTTGAGGCGCTTGATCGAGCCCTTGACCGTCTTGAAGTTGGTCAGCATGCCGCCGAGCCAGCGGTGGTCGACGCAGGGCATGCCGGCGCGCTGCGCTTCCTCGGCGATGATCTCGCGCGCCTGCCGCTTGGTGCCGACGAACAGGATCGTGCCCCGGTTCGCCGACAGCTGGCGGACGTACTTCATCGCCTCGTTGTACATCTCGAGCGTGCGCTCGAGGTTGATGATGTGGATCCTGTTGCGCTGGCCGAAGATGAACTCGCTCATCTTCGGGTTCCAGTAGCGCGTCTGGTGGCCGAAGTGCACGCCGGCCTCCAGCATCTGGCGCATGGTCACGGACATCGGTCTTCGCTCCTTGTCAGGGTTGGAACCTCCACCCGCGGCGACACCCCGGCGCCTGGCGGCGAGGGGCACCCTGACCCGCGGGTGTGCGGATTGCCCGTTTCCCGGTCGGACGGCAGGATGCCGCTGCCCGGTTGCGAGCTAACTTGCTATTCTAGCACGATTGTTCGCCATGCGACCGCTTCCCGAAGCCTCCCGATGACCGTCCCGCCCGCCCCCCTTGCCGACCCGTGGCGCGCCGCCGCGTCCGGGGCCGTGGTCGTCGACGCGCCGCTCGGCGTGGTGTCGTTTGCCGGCGCGGACACGGCGGCGTTCCTCCAGGGGCAGCTGTCCAGCGACGTGATGGCGCTCGCGCCGGGGATGGGACAGCGGGCGACCTACAACTCGCCCAAGGGCCGGATGCTGGCCACCCTCTACCTCGGCCGCCTCTCCGGGGCACCGGACCGCTACGTCGCGCTCGTCGCCGCGGACCTCGCGGCCGGGGTCGCGAGGCGGCTGGCGATGTTCGTCCTGCGTTCGAAGGTCGTCGTCGTCGACGAGACGCCGGCGCTGGCCCGGTTCGGCGTCGCTGGCCCCGGCGCTGCGCAGGCAGTCGCGGCGGCGCTGGGCGCTTGCCCGCCGCCTGGCGGGTTCGCCGCCGTCGGCGAGGCGACCGTCGCCCACCTGCCCGAGGGACGCCTGGTCGTCCTGGCGCCGGCGGTGTCGGCGGACGTCGTGCGGGAACGGCTGGCCGCGCACGCGACGCCGGCCCGCGCCGAAGCGTGGACCTGGGTCGGCGTCCGCGCCGGGGTGCCGACCATCACCGCCGCGACGCAGGACCTGTTCGTCGCGCAGACCGCGAACCAGGACGCGCTCGGAGCGCTCGACTTCCGCAAGGGCTGCTACACCGGCCAGGAGATCGTCGCCCGCACGCACTACCTCGGCCGCCTCAAGGAGCGCCTCTACCTCCTGAAGGGCGAGGCGCCGCCCCCGGCGCCGGCCACGCGGCTCTACTCGCCCGCGTTCGGCGAGCAGGCCTGCGGCACCGTCGTCGAGAGCGCTCCGCAACCGGGAGGCGGCAGCATCGCGCTGGCCGTCCTGCAGACGGCGGCCGCCGCCGGCCCCGTGGCGATCGGCGCGCCCGGCGGACCCGCAGCCGCGCCGGAGCCGCCGCCCTACCCGCTCCCCGAGCCGGCGCCGCCGCCCGGCCGCGTGCGCCTCTGACGGCCGGGGCCGCGCCCCGCACGCCCGTCGTGTGCCTCGCCGTCGTCGCGCTGGACGCGCACCCCGACTACGCACTCGTCGTCGCAGCGAATCGCGACGAGTGGCACGCGCGGCCGGCAGCGCCCGCGGGTTGGTGGCCCGAAGGGATCCTCGCGGGACGCGACCTCGCGGCCGGCGGCACGTGGCTCGGCGTTTCGCGCGAAGGCCGCTTCGCGTTCCTCACGAATCTGCGCGACCCCGCGCGCCACGACCCGACGGCGCCCTCGCGCGGCGCGCTGGTCCCCCGCGTGATCTTCGACCCCGCGCCGGTCGCCGACGCGCTCGCGCAGGCGCGCGCCTCCTCGGAGCGGCACAACGGCTACAACCTGGTCGCGGGCGCCGCGTCGGGCGTGGCCTCGACCTCGAATAGATATGAGGGCGTGCGCGCGCTCGCGCCCGGCGTGCACGGAGTGTCCAACGGGCCGATCGACGACGCGTGGCCGAAGACGCGCCGCATGATGATCGCCATGTCGCGCTGGATCGGGCGCGCCGAGCGCGACCTCGAGCCGCTGTTCGCCGCGCTGGCGGACCGCACGGAGGCGCCCGACACGGAGCTGCCGTCGACGGGCGTGCCGCTCGACCGCGAGCGTCTGCTGTCGGCGATCTTCATCCGGGACGAGCGCTACGGGACGCGCTGCTCGACGGTGCTGGCGATCGCGCGCGACGGCCGCGCGACTTTCGTCGAGCGCAGCTTCGCGCCCGACGGCGGCGTGACGGGCGAGGTGGCCGAGCGCTTCGCGCTTCAGCGCAGGTAGCGCTCCATCGCCCGGTGCGGGATGCCGGCCTCGTCGAAGGGCTCGCCGACCGCGGCGAAGCCGTGCCGCTCGTAGAACGGCAGCGCGTGCGTCTGCGCGTTGAGCATCGCCTTCGCGTCGCCGCGCGCGCGCGCCAGCGCGACCAGGTGGTCGAGCAGCGCGCTGCCCACGCCCTTGCCGCGCCATGCGGCGAGCACCGCCATGCGGCCGACGTGGCCGTCCGGGAGCAGCCGCCCGCAGCCGACGGGTCGTCCCGCGCCGTCCTCGGCGATCGCGTGCAGGCAGTCGACGTCGATGCCGTCCCACTCGAGCTCCTCGGGAACGCGCTGCTCGACGCAGAAGACCTCGAAGCGGATCGCCTTCAGCTTCGGCTGGTCGCGCGACCAGTCGGCGGAACGCACGGCGAATTCAGGCATGGTCGCGGAGGACGAGCCGGGACGAGGACGCGCCCGGGATCAGCGTCGCGCGCCCGCCGACGGGCAACGTGAGCTTGTCGCGCACGTGGCCGAACGGCAGGCCGGTGTAGATCGGCACGCCGAAGCGCTCGCGCGCGTGCGCGACGACCGCGTCGAGGTCGTAGCCGTCGTCGTGCGGGACCAGCGCGTACTCGGTGAACGCGCCCAGAAGCACGGCCTTCTGCTGCGCGAGGACGCCGGCGAGGTCGAGCTGGTGAAGCGCCCGCTCGATGCGGTACGGGTGCTCGGCGACGTCCTCGAGGAACAGCAGCCCGCCCGCGATCGCGGGCAGGTACGGCGTGCCGGCCAGGTGCGCGACGATGGTCAGGTTGCCGCCCCACAGCGTGCCTTCGAGCGGCGCCGACGAAGGACCGTCGAGCGGCACGTCCACCTCGTGCTCGTGCCCGCGCAGCATCGCGAAGCAGTGCTCGAGCGTGTACGCGGACGGCTCCTCGGCGCCGAAGTCGTAGGCCGCCATCGGACCGGCGTAGGTCACCAGCCCGGCGGAAGCCAGCGCGGCGAGCTGGAAGACGCCGAAGTCGCTGTGGCCCATCCAGCGGCGCGGCCAGCGCGCGAGCGCGGCGAAGTCGAGCCGCGGCAACAGCCGGGAGAGGCCGTAGCCGCCGCGGATCGCCACCGCGACGTCGACGTCGTCGCGCGCGGCCATGCGGCGGATCGCCGCGAGCCGCGCGTCGTCGGTGCCGGCGAAGCGCTGGTGGCGCGCGCGAGTCCCCTCGTCCTCCACGACGCGGTGGCCGCGGGAGAGCAGGCAGCGCGTCGCGCGGTCGAGGGCCTCCGCGTCGATGACCGCGCCGGAGGGCGCGAAGAAGCCGAAATCGATCGCGCGCTTCACGCCCGCCTCGCGGCGAAGAAGTCCGACAGCAGCGCGCCGCACTCGCGACTGCGCACGCCGCGCAGCACGACCGCGTGGTGGTTGAGCCGCTCGTCGGCGAAGAGGTCGATCACCGAGCCGGCCGCGCCGGTCTTCGGGTCGGCCGCCCCGTACACGACGCGCGCGATCCGCGCGTGCAGCATCGCTCCGGCGCACATCGCGCAAGGCTCGAGCGTGACGTACAGCGAGCACCCGGCCAGCCGGTAGTTGGCGAGCGCGGCGGCCGCCTCGCGCATCGCCGCGATCTCGGCGTGCGCAGTGGGGTCGTTCGCGGCTATCGGGGCGTTGCCGCCGCGCCCGACGACGGCGCCGTCGCGCACGACCACCGCGCCGACCGGCACCTCGCCGCGCGCGGCCGCGGCGCGCGCGAGCGCGATCGCCTCGTCCATCCAGCGCTCGTCGTCGGCAGTCGGCTGCGGCGCGCGCTGCGCCTGCCAGGCGCTGCGGCGCTCCTCCCGCGCGCGCTGCTCCGCCTCGCGCGCCTCCTGCGCGAAGAGCGCGAGGTCGCAGCCGGCGAGACCCTGGAGCACGGGCGCGAATTCGGCGGGCGGCGGCACGGCGCGCACGTAGCGGCGCCCGAACCCGTCGCGCTCGAGGAGGCGCGTGTCCACGAGCCAGCGACGCAACTCGACGTGGTCGACGTCGAGCATCGCGCCGGGGCCCGCGAGCCACGCGTGCAGCCGCTCGTTCACCGCGCGTTCGTCGTAGGCGTCGCCTTCGGCGAGCGCGAGCGTCGCGGCGGCGAGGACGGTGCGGAAGTCGTCCTGCCTGCCCGACGCGAGTCCGCCGAGCGCGATGCCGCGGCGCACGCACAGGCGGCGGAATGCGGCGAGCGGATCGTCGGGCTTCATGCCGCCGGCTGCCGGAAGCACGACGTGCAGGCCGCGGGCGGGCGCGCGAGGCGTTGCCGGAACGCTACAAGCCTTGCGCGCACGTAGTCTGCGGCAAGCTCGTCGATCGACACGTTGCTCCACGCCACCTGCGAAGTCCTCCCGGCTGTCCGGGGGATTATCACCGATGACGGGGAGGCGGTCCGCCGCCGGTCGACCGCATGGCCGGCAGCGGTGCCGCGCAGCTCCCATGCACGAGCGCCCCGCGCCAATGCGGCACGGGGGGATGCAGGCCCGGCGGTCCGTCGTCGCTGGGACCGGCAACGGTACTGCGCTGCTGCAGGCTAGGCGACGAGCAGAGCCGCGCAGGCCCGCGCGATCTGGGTGACCTGCCCGGTGGGCGTCGACCCCGGCGCGGTTGCCCAGCCGCCCTTCTCGACCAATTCGCCCTGCGCCCAGCTGTCGGCCTTCTTGAGGGCGATCAGATTGCCGGCGACATCGGCCGAGGACTGGAAGCGCGCGACGCATTGGGGAGCGAGCGTAGCGATGACGGCGGCATCCTCCCGCTGCTTCGACTGCAGCTCCGCCTTCCCGGCTGTGACCCATCCACCCCAGGTGAAGCCGACGAAGGCCATGGCGGCGGCGCCGCCGACGAAGCCCCAAAGGGCCGGTTTCGTTTCGACAGGAAAGTTCATGGTAGCTGCCTTTGCTGTGACGGCGGAGTTGCGACCGGGGCCGTGCGCGAGGCGCGCGACCCGACGGGCCTGGGCAGCGCTCGCGATCCGTTCCGGTCGCTGCGGCGAAGATGCACGGACTTCGCGGCGCGGTCTGTGCGGTCCCGCACGTTGCGGCGGTTTTCTCGCCGCGCCCGGCAAGCGCGCGTCTGCCGCGCTGGGCCCGCGGCCCCCCGGGGAGAACGTCAGCGGGCCACCGCCGGTCCGAGCACGCGATCGTGCGCGTCGCGGTCCGCCTTGTAGCAGCTGCAGGAGGCGACCTTGAGCCCGCGCCGGTCGAGCACGGTGACGTCGCCGCGGCTGTACCCGATCAGGCCGCGCCGCTGCAGCGCGCTCGCGGCCTTGGTCACGCCGACCCTGCGCACCCCCAGCATGAAGGCGAGGAACTCGTGCGTGACGTGGAACGTGTCTTCCTGCGCGCGATCCTGCGTCATCAGCAGCCAGCGGGCCAGCCGCGCCTCGACCACGTGAAAGCGCGTGCAGGCCGCGGCCTGCGCCAGCTGGTTCAGATGGACGAAGGTGTAGCGGCCCATGGCGTGCCGAAGCGGCTGGCTGCGCGCGAGTTCGCTGCGGAAGCGTGCGGCCTCCATGCGCAGCGCAGGACCCGCGCCCTGGACCACTGCGCGCACCGGCGACACGTCGACGCCCAGCGCGAGCGGTATGCCGAACATGCCCTCGCGGCCCACCATGCCGACCTCGATGCAGGCAGCGTCGTCGACCGGCATGATCAGCGAGATGAAGCTCGCCGTGGGGAAGTGGACCTGCTCGATCGGGTGCCCCGGCACGTAGACGACCTCGCCGTAGCCGAGAAGGACGGATTCGCACCCGTCCTGCATGCGCCGCCGATCGCGGCTTGGCAGCGCCTGAAGCAGGTGGTTGCACGCCAGGGCACGCCGCATCGCTGGCACCGTGGATCTCCTTGGAGTCGGTGAAACCCGCCCGCCGACGTCCCCTCGGCCCGAAGGGCGCACGTTGCCCGATGCCTGGGAACTGCGGGCGCGGTTTCGACTGAAACGTTGCAACGAGCATGGGGCGAATCCGGCGCCCCGTCTGCGCGCTAGCGCACAAAGGCGAGCATGACGCCGCCGGCCGCTCGCCGACCGCGGCGCGCGGCACCCGCGCTACGTGGCTGCGTAGGGCAGGAGCCGGTCGAACTCCGCCTTGACCACCCGGTAGCACTCGCAGGCGCGCGTCTCGAGTCCCGGCCGGTCGAGCACCGTGATCTTGCCACGCCGGTACCGGATCAACCCGGCGTCCTGCAGCTTCCCCGCCGCCTCGGTGACGCCTTCGCGGCGCACGCCCAGCATGTTGGCGATCAGCTCCTGCGTCATCGACAGCTCGTTGGACGACAGGCGATCGAGGCTCAGCAGCAACCAGCGACACAGCTGCTGGTCGACCGAGTGGTGACGATTGCAGACCGCCGTCTGCGCCATCTGCGTGATGAGCGCCTGCGTGTAGCGCAGCAGCAGGTGCATCAGCGGGCCGAAGCGGCCGAACTCGTCCTTCAGCAGTTGCGCCTTGAGCCGGTAGCCGTGACCGGCGCTCTGCACGACCGCGCGGCTGGGCGTGGTCTCGCCGCCCATGAACAGCGAGATGCCGAGTATCCCTTCGTTGCCCACGACGGCGATCTCCGCGGACGCGCCGTCCGCCATGACGTACAGCAGCGAGACAATGGACGTCGTGGGAAAGTAGACGTGGCGCAACCGCACCCCCGGCTCGTAGAGGACATCGCCGAGCCGCAGCGGAATCAGCTCGAGATGGGCGGCGAGCCGCTCGTAATCGCTCGCCGGCAGCGCGTCGAGCAGGTGATTCTGGTGGGGGCTCTGGCGCTCGGGAACGCCGGCGCGCGTCGCGTCATGTGGGGACAAGGAGGGCACGCGACCGACGGCCCCCGATCTGCCGGCTGCCATGGGGCCAGTCTACGCGAACCCACGACGGCATGTGCGGTACCGCCCAGACGGCGGCACGCCGGCGCCCTGTCGGGTGTCGCCTGCATGCATGAGTACGGCACTTCCCCGCAGCTCGGGTCTTTCGAGCGCCTGCGCCTGCCGGGTCAGCGCCGGCTCGCTGGCGACCTCCGTGTCGGCGCAGGGCGAACATCGTCGGGACCCTTCGGTGTTCGAACGTACTCGCCTCGAGGGCGCCCCATGCGAATGTCATGCGGTCAACCATGGTGAGCACGACCATGGACCCCTACGGGAACACGGTATGTGCAATGCTGGCATGTGCGGCAGGCGTGGACCGGTTCGCGAGGTCTCCGTTGACGCTGCAGTAGTGCCCCGTACCGTAAGTTCCTTGCACAAGGACGAGCGAGAAATGACGCGCTGCATTGTGGCCGGTCTTGCGGGTATTCGCGATACCCGCTGCGACCGGCGTCGCGCAGCGCGCCACTTTCGTCGCCCTTGCGCGAGCGGAGGTGGTTGCTGAACTGCAATATGGCAAGCTACTTCCGGAACGGGACACTGGCTTGACTTCGCTTCCGATCTTCTGTCGCAACCTTGAACGGACTGCTACCCATGACGGCGCGCCACAGCGAACGGCATCGGACGGACCGCATCGCATGGCTGCGAGCGGCGGTGCTGGGTGCCAACGACGGCATCGTGTCGACGGCAAGCCTGGTGCTCGGCGTCGCTGCCGCCAATGCGAGTCACGGCAACGTGATGGTCGCGGGCATCGCCGGCCTGGTCGCGGGGGCCATGTCGATGGCGGCCGGGGAGTACGTGTCGGTGCGCTCGCAGGCCGACTCCGAGAAGGCGGCGCTCGACCTCGAGCGCGCCGAACTTGCAGCAGACGACCACGGCGAACGGCGCGAGCTGACGGCGATCTACGTGGGCCGCGGCGTCGAACCCGCACTCGCGCGACAAGTGGCGGAGCAGCTCATGGCCCACGACGCGCTGGGCGCGCACGCTCGCGACGAACTCGGCATTTCAACTGAGCTCAGTGCCCGACCGATCCTGGCCGCGCTCACGTCAGCGGCCAGCTTCGCCGTGGGCGCTGCCCTGCCCTTGCTGGCCGTTGCCATGGTCTCCGCGTCGGCCCTGATTCCGGTCGTCGCCGTAGCCTCGCTAGTGTTCCTCGCCATCCTCGGTGGGCTGGCAGCGCGGGTGGGCGGCGCCAACGTGACGACAGGGGCCGTGCGGGTCACGTTCTGGGGAGCCCTTGCCATGGGCCTGACCGCGCTCGTCGGGGCGCTGTTCGGAACCGTGGTGTAACTGGAGCAACGACGACGCCAGCGCCGCCGCGGGCGTGCGACAAGATGCAACCCCTCAGCACGGCCCCGGAGGTCGGACGAACCCGTCCGGTGCCTGCGGCACTCCCACCTCGACCAGGACCCGGTGCGAAGTTCGATCGTCGGCGAGACGGATCGACGCATCCGGTTGCACGACGCCATCCAGCGCGACGCCGAGCGCGTGCGAGGCCGCGGGCGTCTGCCGGACGGCGATCTCGTAGAACGTATCGCCATAGCGGTAGCGCATCGAGCAGGTGGTCCAGTTCGCGGGCAGGCACGGAGCGAAGCGCAGGCGATCCGCTTCGCGCGTCACGCCGAGCAGTGACTCGATGATCAGCCGGTACATCCACCCGGCCGATCCGGTGTACCAGCTCCAGCCGCCGCGCCCGGTGTGAGGCGCCACGGCGTAGACGTCCGCGGCGACCACGTACGGCTCGACCTTGTAGACCGCCATGGCCTCGGGCGTGCGGGCGTGGTTCACCGGGTTGATCATCGTCGCGAGCTGCCACGCGCGTTCGCGATCGCCCATCGCCGCGAACGCCATCGCCGCCCAGATCGCGCCGTGCGTGTACTGGCCGCCGTTCTCGCGCACGCCGGGCACGTAGCCCCTGATGTAGCCGGGGTCGAACTCCGCGCCGTCGAACGGAGGGGCGAGGAGCTGGACCAGCGCGTAGTCGCGGCGCACGAGGCGCTCGTCGACCGAGCGCATCGCCCGGCGCGAACGCTCGGGCTCGGCGGCGCCGGAGAGCACGGACCAGCTCTGCACGACGGAGTCGATGCGGCACTCGGCGCCGCTCGCGGAGCCTAGCGGCGTGCCGTCGTCGAAGTAGGCGCGCCGGTACCACTCGCCGTCCCAGCCGTGCAGCTCGAGGCTGCGGCGGAGCCTGGCTTCCTCCTTGCCGCAACGCTCGGCGAACGGTGCGTCGCCCCGCGCACGCGCGAGTCCGGCGAACCGGCCCAGCACCGCGCAGAGGAAGAATCCCAGCCAGACGCTCTCTCCCGTGCCCCTGATCCCGACCAGGTTCATGCCGTCGTTCCAGTCGCCGGAGCCCATCAGCGGCAGCCCGTGGGCGCCGAAGCGCAGGCCGTGGACGATGGCACGTACGCAGTGCTCGTAGAGGCTGGCGGACTCCTGCGAGCGGCCCGGCAGGTCGTAGTAGGCGTCGTCGCCCGCATTCACCGCGCGGCCTTCCAGGTACGCAACCGACTCGTCGAGCACGCCGGCGTCTCCGGTCGCCGTCACGTAGCGTGCGGTCGCCAGCGGCAGCCAGAGATAGTCGTCCGAGCAGCGCGTGCGCACGCCCCGGCCCGACGGCGGGTGCCACCAGTGCTGGACGTCGCCCTCGACGAATTGGCGCGCGGCGCAACGCAGCAGGTGCTCGCGCACGAGCGCGGGCTCGGCGTGGACGAGCGCCATCGCGTCCTGCAGCTGGTCGCGGAAGCCGAACGCGCCGCCCGACTGGTAGTAGCCGCTGCGCGCCCACATGCGGCACGCCAGCGTCTGGTAGACGAGCCAGCCGTTGGCCAGCACGTCGAGCGCCGCGTCCGGTGTCGTCACCTGCACCGCGCCCAGGACGTGCGCCCAGTGCGCGCGCACGGCAGCGAGCGCGCCCCGCGCCGCTGCCGCACCCCGGAAGCGCTGCACGAGGCTGCCGGCGTCGGCAGCGTCGCGGCCCACGCCAAGCCGGAAGGCGATCTCGCGCTCCTCGCCGTCGACCAGTTCGATCGCGACCTGGAGGGCGGCGCACGGGTCGAGCGCAGCGCCCACCCTGCCGGACAGGCGCATGCGCGACAGCGCTGCGGGACGACCGGGCGCGCCATTGCGTCCGAGGAACTCCGTCCGGTCGCCGCTGACGGTGCGCGCCGGGTCATCGACGTCGAAGAACGCCACGCGATCGGGAAACTCCGTGTTGCAGCTGTTGCGTGCCAGAAGCGCGCCGCTGCGCGCGTCGACCTCCGTGATCACGTGCATCGCGGTCTTCGGCCCCAGGTCCCCCAGCACCCACTCCACGTACCCGGTGACGGAGAGCCGCCGCGTCCGGCCCGATGCGTTCCTCAGTTTGAGCGAGGCGAACTTCACCGGCGCGTCGACGGTGACGTACACGGTGAGCTCGGTGTCGATGCCGTCCTCGCTGTGCTCGAAGACGCTGTAGCCGAAGCCGTGACGGGCGACGTACGCGCCGGTGCCGCGGCACGGCAGCAGCGTGGGCGACCAGTAGCGGCCGGTCTCCTCGTCGCGCACGTAGAACGCCTCGCCGCCGGCATCGCACACGGGATCGTTGCGCCACGGGGTGAGGCGGAACTCGTGGGCGTTCTCGCTCCAGGTGTACGCGGCACCGCTCTCCGACACGACGGCACCGAAGCCCGGATTGGCCAGGACGTTTACCCACGGTGCCGGCGTCGTCCGACCTTCGGGAATCGTGACGACGTACTCGCGGCCGTCAGGCGCGAACCCGCCGAGCCCGTTGTGGAGGATCAGCTCGCGGGGATGGAGCTCGCGGCGCGGCACGTCGTCGCGCAGTTCGCGCGTCGGCTGCAAGCGCGGGATCCGCGCTTCGGCGGACACTCGACGGCTGATCTGCTCCATCAGCGTTCCGCGCCCGTCCGTGATGATCGCGCGGGCGACGGACTGCAGCAGGATGCGATCCTCCTCCGCGATCTGCTCGGCCCGGCGCACGAAGATGCCGCCCGGCCGGTCCATTACGTGCGCCTCGATGCCGGCGGCGATCAGCCCCATGATCTGGTCCTGCAGCGCCTGCCGGTAGCCACCGCGGTCCTCGTTCCAGATCACCAGGTCGACCGCCAGCCCTTTGAGCCGCCAGTACGCGTGCGCCTGCACCAGCTGGCGCACGAGCTCGATGTTCGTCGAGTCCACGATCTGCAGCAGGACGATCGGCAGGTCGCCCGAGATGGCGTAGCTCCACAGCCCCGACTGCCCGCGCCGGTTCCGCTTGAGGACGCTCGCTTCCGCGCGCAGCGAGGCGTGCGCGTAGAGCACGGATCCGGCGAGGCGGTTGTAGAGCTGCGCGTCGGCCTCGGTGGCGTTGATCTGCCGCAGCGTCACCCAGCAATGCGTCCACGCGAGGTCGAACACGCGATCCGCCAGATGCCGGTCCTGGTACTTCGCAAGCAGCCCGAGCGCAACATCGCGCGTCTCGCCGATGCCGGTGGCGACGTCGATCGTGGCCGTCTGCTGCGGCTCCAGCATGACCTGGCGGCGGATCGCGACGATCGGGTCCAGCACCGAGCCCTGGGTTCCCGACAGCCTGCCGGCCTCGATCATCGCCGCCGGCGCGGCGACACTGCGCCCGCGGCCGATGAAACGCATGCGGTCGGTCTCGTAGGACACCTCGGTGGCCTCGGCGCCGTGGACGGCCATCAGGTGCAGCATCCACGGTGTCGGCTCGTGCAGCGAACGCGGCCGGCGCGTGCACAGGATCCCCTGCCGCGACGGCACGATCTCGGTCTGCACGAACAGGTTGCCAAACGCGGGGTGCAGCGCGTCCGCGGCGGGCGGCGCGAGCACCACTTCCGCGTAGCTCGTGACGTCGATCGTGCGGCGCGTGCGGGAGTGGTTGGTGATGTGGAGCCGGCGCAGCTCGATGTCGTCCTCGGGCGAGACGACGATCTCGGTGTGCGTCTCGAAGTCGCCGTCGCGCCGGCGGAACTCGGCGCGCGCCTCGGTGAAGATGGCCTCGTAGTGCGCCGCTCGCCTGGCCGTCGGCTGGTGGGCGGCCGACCAGAACTCCCCGCTCGCCACGTCGCGGATGTAGCAGAACGACCCCCAGCCGTCGCAGGTGACGTCCTCGCGCCAGCGGGTGACGGCGAGGTCCTTCCAGCGGCTGCTCCCGCCTCCCGCGTGGGTGACCATGACGTGGTAGCGCCCATTCGACAGCAGCTGCACCTCGGGCATCGGCGTGTCGGGATTGCCGAGCACGCGCACCGACGCGTCGGGGCCGCCCGAGACGCCGCGGATCGCCGACAGCTCGGCGGGGTGCGAAAACAGCCCGCCGACCTTCGGCACGCGCTCCTGCAGCAGCAGCAGCGTCGCCTTGAACAGCGGGTCCGACTCGAAGCGCCGCTGCATCGGGCGGTCGAGCAGCGCGTGCGCGAGCGAGAGCAGGATCATGCCCTGGTGGTGCGCCATGAACGAGCGCACGACGGCGCTGGCCTGCCCGCGCGGCACGCGCGCGGCGGTGTAGTCGACGGCTTCGTAGAGCCCATACCGGCCGGCGAGCCCTTCGATGGCCAGGCGCTGCAGGTTGAGGCAGGCTTGCTCGGGGCTCACCGTCAGCGCGAGCGCGGAGGCGTAGGGAGCGATCACGAGATCCTCCGCGAGGCCACGCTTCAGTCCCAGGCCGGGAACGCCGAACGCGCGATACTGGTAGTTGAGTCCCGCGTCCACCGAGTTGTAGCCGCACTCCGAGATGCCCCAGGGCACGCCGCGCTGCTTGCCGTAGGCGATCTGACGCTCGACCATGACCCGGCAGGTCCGATCAAGCAGCGTGTTGTCGTAGCTCGGCATCACCAGGAGCGGCATCAGGTACTCGAACATCGAGCCGCTCCATGACAGCAGCACCGCCTGTCCCCCGGCCGACGTCAGCAGGCGCCCGAGCGCGAACCAGTTCTCCTGCGGCAGCTGGCCCTGCGCGATCGCGACGAAGCTCGCGAAGCGAGCCTCGGAGGCGAGCAGGTCGTAGTAGCCCGGGTCGCGCCGGCGTTCCCCGACGTTGTAGCCAATGGCCAGCAGGTGCCGTGTCGCGTCGTAGAGACAGCCGTAATCCATGCGCGCCAGCTCGTCGCACTGCCGCGCGACGCGCTCGATCGCCGCCATCCGCTCGGCGGCGCTGCGGCTCGCCGCCGTCGCGACCTCGGACAGCTCGTCGAGCCACGCCTGCACCGTGGGCGGGGCGTCTTCGCGTCGACGGCGCGCAATGGCCGGCAACAGCTCCGCTTCGAGCGCGGCCACTTCGCGCAGCGTCGGAACCGTGCGCAGGCCGGGCAGGTCGTCCTCGCCGCCGGACGAAGCGGACATCGCGCACCACGGAGCGAGGCCGACCAGTTCGGCGCGCAACGCGTCGAACTGGCCGACCAACGCATCGGCCCAATACTTCGGCTCGCTCTCGCGCACGATCTCGCCCGCGGCGTCGGCGCGGGGCGTGCCGGCGACCTGCGCGACGACCGCGGCGACTCCCGGCGCAAGCCGATCAAACCACCGGTTCACGTCCGCAACGGTCGCGGGGCGCGCGTCGTACGCCGCTTCCAGATCCAGTCGCAGGCCGGCCAGCGCCGCCGCGGGGACGCCGCCGATCGCGTCGGCGAGCACGCGCAGCGTGTCGCCCAACCCTTCGAACCAGCGCGGCGCCATGATCGGCTCGTCGGCCAGCGCAACGATCCCCCAGCGCAAGGTCATGAGGTGACCGCCGAGGTTCCCGCTGTCCACGGCCGAGACGTAACGCGGCGGCAGCGGCTCCAGCGTTTGCGTGTCGTACCAGTTGTAGAAGTGGCCCTCGTGCCGCGCCATCGACTGCATGGTGTCGAGCGCCGCTGCGGTGCGCGCGACGGCCTCCCCGGCCGGGATGTAGCCGAAGTCGTGTGCGGTCAGGTTCGCGAGCAGCGCGAAGCCCATGTTCGTCGGCGACGTGCGATGAGCTACGGCGGCGACCGGATGCTCCTGGACGTTGTCGGGCGGCAGCCAGTGGTCGTCGGCGCCGACGTGCGTCGCGAAGAACGCCCAGGTTCTGCGCGCGACCCCGCGCAGGAACAGCGTCTGGTCGGTCGTCAAACGCACGCCGCGGCGGGCGAGCGGCCGGCTGATCCACCACGCCAGCACGGGCGAGACGAGCCAAAGCAGCAGCACCGGCGCTGCCGCCCACCAAGCGGATGGTGAAAGCGACGCGACGAGGATCGCCGTCGCCGCCGCGATGACCGGGGCGATCCACATCGACTTCACGCTTGCCGCAAGCGCGAAGCGCTGCTGCCCCGAGCCGGCGCGGCGACGCTCGGATTCGTCGACAGCGAACGGATTCCACTCGAGCAGCCGCCGCCGCGTGACGAGCATCCGCCACGCCGTCCGGCCGATCGCGTCGAGGTTGACCGTCGCCTCGTAGGGCAGGAAGGCAAGGGTGAGCACCGTCTGGGCGGCAAGCCGGCCGGCCACGCCCGCGGTGGCGGCGAGGTGCTGCCGCAGCAGCACCTCGTCCGGCTTGCGCAGCAACTCGACGGCCACGGCGCACCCCGACGGCAGCAGGAGAATCCCGATTGCCGCGCACGTCCACAGCCAGCCGTGCGCGAGCGCGGTCCAGCCGAGCACGAGCATCAGCGTCAGCGCGACGGGCACGAGACTGCGCCGCAGGTTGTCGAAGATCTTCCACAGCGAGAGCGCCGACAGCGGATTGGCGAGGCGGCGGCCCGGGCCGGGAACGAGCGGCAACAGCCAACCCGTCAGCTGCCAGTCGCCGCGGATCCAGCGGTGCCGGCGGGCCATGTCCGCGCCGTAGGTCGACGGCTGTTCCTCGTAGAGCTGCACGTCGCTCAGCAGCCCCGATCGCGCATGGCAACCCTCGAGCAGGTCGTGGCTGAGGATGCGATTGTCGGGCAGGCCATCGCCGAAGGCCCGCTCGACGGCATCGACGTCGTAGATGCCCTTCCCGATGAATGAGCCCTCGCCGAACACGTCCTGGTAGACGTCGGAGACGGCGCGCGTGTAGGGATCGATGCCGGGGTCGCCCCCGTGCAGGCGCGCGTACCACGAGCACTTGGCGCCGGACAGGCTGATGCTCACGCGCGGCTGCAGGATGCCGTATCCCTCGGTGACACGCTCGGCCCCGTCACGCTTGCCGCGCGGGGCGAAGCGCGCGCGGTTGAGCGGGTGCGCCATCACGCCGACGAACTGCCGCGCCGAGTCGCGGGGCAGCTGCGTGTCCGTGTCGAGCGTGATGACGTACTTTACGCGCGACAGCACCCGGGGCTCGCCGATCACGAGCGCGAAGCGTCCGCCGTCGCGGTCGCGCAGCAGCGCGTTCAGGTCCGCGAGCTTGCCGCGCTTGCGCTCGTGGCCCATCCACACGCCCTCGTGCGCGTTCCATCGCCGCGGGCGGTGGAAGAGGAAGAAGGCGTCCCCGGGCATGCCCTCCCCGGACAGCTCCGCCGTACGCGGGTACTTCGCGTTCAGGTCCTCGATGCCTTTGCGCGCCATCGCCAGCAGCCCGGCGTCCGCCGGCAGCGTGGCCGCCGGCGCGTCGGCGAAGTCGGTCAGCAGGCCGAAGTGCAAATGGTCGTCGCGATTGGCGAGGAAGCGGACTTCCAGCGCTTCGACGAGCGCCTCGATGCCGTCGGCGTCGTTGATCATCGTCGGGACCACGACCAGCGTGCGCGCTTCCGGCGGAATCCCGCGCGAATAATCCATGCGCGGCAATGTGCGCGGCACCACGAGCAGCGTCGCCAGCCAGTTCACCATCCCCAGCGCCAGCTGGCTGGTGGCCGGCAGCAGCAGGACGACGAGCGCCGCAAGCAACACCCTGTCCACCGTGTCGCCATCGGCCAGCGCCAGCAGGCTCGCGGTGAGCAAGGCGGTGATCGCCGCGATGCCGCCAAGATACAGCGTCAGCGGCATGCGGCGTCCCAGGCGCCCGAGCCACTCCGCCGGCGGCGCGCGCATGCCCGCCGCGCGCTCGAGGTGCGCTCGCCCCTGGTCGATCAGGTAGTAGCCGACGTGGGCGGCGCGATGGTCGTCGCCGTCCATGCCGTCGGCACCGGCCGTGTTCTCGTGGGTGAGCCGGATCGCCCTCCGCGCGACCTCGCCCTCGGAGAGCGTGCTGCCGCGCGCGATCTCCTCGACGACGTGCCGGTAGCGATCGCGGGTGGCGAAGTCCATCCTGCCGTAGAGCCCGCCCGGATCCTCCCTGAGCTTCCTCTCGACGACGCTCATCGTCTCGACGAACTCGGGCCAGTCCATCGATCCCAGGAACCGCAGGCTGCCGATCGTGTTGCTGATCGAGACCTGGTCCCCGGCCTGCTCCTGCGTTTCGACCTGCACCATCTGCTCGATCGTGAAGCCCGACTCGGCCAGCCGTTGCTCGATCCAGGTGAGCGGCAGGGCCAGGGCGGCGCTCTGCCCCTGCAGCAACCGCGCGAGCTCGGCGACAAACGAACTCACCATCGGCGGATTCGAGCGCGCCATGTCCGCGATCACCAGGATCAGGCTGTTGGGATCGTGCTTGGCGACGTCGATCATCTGGTCCGCCCACGCCGCCGCGCGGTTGCGGTCGATCGTGCCGGCCGCGATCCGCGCCGCGACGCGGCGCAGGTTCTCGATCAACGCGAGCCGCAGCATGATGGGAATGGCCCACAGCTCGCCCAGCTTGAGCGGGGTCGCCGTCTGATAGGCGGCCACGAAACGGGAAAGGCCCTCGGCATCGACCCTGCCGTCACCGTGCGAGATGGTCTCGTAAGCGAGGTCGAACACGCGCGGCAGTCCGGCGGACGGTCCACGCGCCAGGCGTGGAAGCTCGACGCTGTAGCCTCTGGGAAGGTGCCGCTTCGCGGTCCGGATCTGCTCCTCGACCAGATAGAAATTGTCGAGCAGCCACTCGGCGGCCGGCGTGATGCGGCGGTTCGCCGTGACCGCTTCAGCCAGCAGATCGCAGACGCCCACGAGGACGCGCTCGTTCTCCGCCAGCCGCGGCAGCAGCTGGTCGCGCGCGCGGCCGGGCGCGAGCACGTGCAAGGACGCGAGGCTCTTGCCGTGCTGCTCCATCTGATCGGCGCTGAAGAGCTCCGATCGCAGCGGTGGTGCCTCGTAGGCGTACCGGACGAGCGGGTCGGCGCGGCCGAACCCGGCCGTGAACGCCAGCAATCGCTCGAAGATCGTCCGCCTGCTCGCCTTCAATTCGCGCACTCTCTTCGCAGGGCTCGGCCGCAGGAAGCTGCGCGCAGGCCGCCTGGCCTGCCTGCCCGGGACTGGGAGCCTATCCCGTCGAGCGCGATCCGACTGTGCGCTGGCGTACACAACGCGCGCTGGCGGTTCCCGGCAACTGCGCCGCAAAGCGCCTTCCCGGACAGATGAAAGCCGTGCCAGGTCCGCCGACTGCAGCGGGCGAAGCTCCCGGCGGCGAGGGCTCAGCGCCGGCCTGCGCTCATGCGCGCGGCCGCTTCGCGCCGTCGCGCCCGGGCACGGCCGCCATGCGGCACAGCGCCTCGTCCGCGCCGCCGCGCCCGACGAACTGCACGCCGATGGGCAATCCCGTCGCGGAGAGCGCGACGGGAATCGAGATGGCGCACGCGCCGAGGTAGTTGACGGCACGCGACCAGGTGGCGAGCGGATACGCCGACTCGTCGATTTCCGCCATAGGCCGTGCGGTGATGGGCAGCATCGGCGTCACGAGCGCATCGCGGCTGCGCATCCACTGCGAGAACTCGCCCATCGCGGCCTGCCGCTGTCCAAGCGCTGCGAGATACTCGACTGCGCTTGCCATCTTCCCGAGCAGCATGCGCTGGCGCACGCCCGGGTCGACGTCGGCGCGCTCGTCGTCGATGACCTCGCGATGCACGGCATAGCCCTCGATGCCGATGATCCTGCCGTTCCTGGCACCCAGGGCCGCGAAGTCGAACGGGATGGTCTCGACCGTCACCTTGGCGCCCTGCTCGCGCAGCCGCGCAAGCGTGGCCTCGAACGCCGCCACGACGTCCGGCTCGATGAAGTCCGGAAACTGCTCGCGGGCAAGCGCAGTGATGCGCGCTCCCGCGACGGACGGCGCGGCCTCCGCGGCCACCAACGGCTCCCCCGCCATCGCGCGCACGAGCATCACCGCGTCCTCGACGGTTCGCGCGAGCGGACCGACCGAGTCCAGCGACGTCGACAGCGGCACCACGCCGTCGAGCGGGATGCGCCCGTAGGTGGGCTTGAGGCCGACGAGCCCGCACAGCGCCGCGGGAATGCGCACCGAGCCGCCGGTGTCCGTGCCCAGAGCCGCGGGCGCCATGCCGGACGCGACCGCCACCGCCGAACCGCTGGACGATCCGCCGGCGACGCGATGCACCTTGGCGTCCCACGGATTCCACGGCGCGCCCATCGGTACGTTCGTGCCCCACGTGCCGTAGGCGAACTCGACCAGGTGCGTCTTGCCGAGCGGGACCATGCCCGCCGCCAGCAGGCGCTCGACGCACACGGCCGTCTGCGTCGATACGCGGCCCAGCCACGACTTCGAACCTGCCGTGGTCCGCCGGCCCGCGACGTGGAACAGGTCCTTGACCGCAATCGGCAGCCCGTGCAGCGGGCCCCGCTCGAAGCCCGCCGCGCGCTCGAGGTCGGCGGCCTGCGCGAGGCGCAGCGCGTCGTCACGCCACACCTCGACGAACGCGTGCAGCTTCGCGTCCTGGGCGTCGATGTTGGCGAGGCACGCCTCGACGATCGCGCGCGAGGTCGTGGTTCCGGCGCGCAGGCGGCGGCCGAGTTCGGCGAGCGAGAGGAAGGGAAGTTCGGCGAGCATCGGGGGATCCGTTGTCAGCGCGCAGTCTAGGGCATGCGGGACCATCCGCGTCGCCGCACGCCGCGCCCGAGCGTCCCCCGGGTGCGCAGCAGGCTTGAGGGACGCGGCTCCGGACGTCGGCTGCACCCCCCGGGGCGCCGCCCGTGGCACGTCAATTGCGATTCCATTCCCGCGGCCCCGGCAGGGAGGGGCCCGGCTTCCCCGATCCCGCCATGCCCGCTACTCGCACCGCTGGCAACGACCGCGCTCCCGGCCGCCGCCGATCCCCTGCGCGGCGCCCGCCTGCGGCCGTTTGGGCGCTCGGCTGCGCCGCGCTCGTGGCCGTCATACACCTCGCCCTGCTGGTGCCGGCCAGGCTCGGCTGGCTGACGCCAGTCGCCTACACGGCCGCGGTTGCGCTGCTGTCGGGGCTCGTCGCCGGCGCGTTCGTCGCCCTCTCACGCCGGGCAGGGGCGGCCGCCGGCGGTTCCGACATAGCGGCGGATAGTGCCGCGGCAGGGAGCCTGCCCGAGCTCCATCCGGCGCTGATGGAGCTGCAGAGGCGGTCGCGGGAGCGCCTGCAGGCGCTGAAGCGCTCGCACGAGCAGGAGCGCGAGCGCAGCGAAGCCCACCAGCGGGCCGCCGAGCACCTCAAGCGCGCCCAGCGCATCGCGCGCGTCGGCAGCTGGGAGTGGCAACGGACCACGCAGCGGATGACGTGCTCCGAGGAGGTCCATCGGCTGCTCGGTCTCGCTCCGGGCAGCGTTCTCTCGGCAGCGGGCCTGCTCGAACTCGTCCACGAGGACGATCGCCGCGCGTTCCGGCGCTGGGTGCTCGACGTCGCGCGCGGGCGCAGCTCGCACGGCCTGGACCTGCGCGTGCGGCCGCAGGAGGGCGAGGAGAAGTACGTTCACGTGCTCGGCGAGGCGCTGCGCGCCGGCGGACGGGTCGTCGGCGTCGCGGGAACCGTGCAGGACGCCACGGAGCGCACGCAGGCGATCCAGCAGATCCACAAGCTCGCCTACTACGACGTACTGACCGAGCTGCCGAACCGCTCGCGCTTCCACGAGAAGCTCGCCGAGACGCTGGAGCTCGCGCACCGCGCCGACCGTTCGTTCGCGCTCCTGTTCCTCGACCTCGACCAGTTCAAGCGCATCAACGACACGCTCGGCCACCACGTCGGCGACGACCTGCTGCGCATCGTCGCGCAGCGGCTCAAGGGCGTGGTGCGCGCCGACGGCGCGGCCGTGCCGCGCGGCGGCACGCTGGAGCGCGACGTCTGCCGCCAGGGCGGCGACGAGTTCATCGTGCTGCTCGACGGCGTGACGAACGAGGAGCAGGCTGCGCGCGCCGCGCAGCGCGTCATCGAGCGCCTGGCGCAGCCGATCGCCATCGGCGGGCAGGAGCTGTTCGTTTCCGCGTCAATCGGCATCGTGCTCTACCCGCGCGACGGCGAGGACCTCGACGCGCTGCTCCGCAACGCCGACGTCGCCATGTACCACGCGAAGTCGGAGGGCCGGAACTGCTTCGCGTTCTACGACGCCTCGATGCGCCAGGCGACGGCGCGGCGCCTCTCGCTCGAGCAGGACCTGCGGCGCGCGATCGAGGGCGAGCAGTTCGTGCTGCACTACCAGCCGCAGATCGACATGGCGAGCGGCCGCATCGTCGGGATGGAAGCGCTGGTGCGCTGGAACCACCCCACGCTCGGCCTGCTGTGGCCCCAGCACTTCATCGGCGTCGCCGAGGAGGCGGGCCTCATCGGCGCGATCTGGGAGTGGGTGTTCGTCACCGCGCTGATCCAGCACAACGCCTGGCGCGAGGAAGGCCTGCCGCCGATCCCCATCGGCGTCAACCTCTCGAGCGTGCAGTTCGCCGAGGGCGGCCTCGCCAAGCGCGTCACGGAGATCGCCGAGGTGGTCGGCGTGCCGTTCGAGCACATCGAGCTCGAGCTGACCGAGTCGGCGCTGGTCAAGGACTGGGACAAGGCAGTGGCCACCCTCGAGGCGCTGCGCGCCACCGGCATTCGCATCGCCGTCGACGACTTCGGCACCGGCTACTCGTCGCTGTCCTACCTGCGCCGGCTGCCGTTCGACAAGCTCAAGCTCGATCACGCGCTCACCGCCGATGCCTCGGGCAACCCGAAGGGCGCCGCGATCGCCCGCGCGATCGTCGCGATGGCGCACAGCCTCGAACTCACCGTGGTCGCCGAGGGGGTCGAGACGCAGCAGCAGATCGACGTGCTCACGGCGATGGGCTGCACGACCATGCAGGGCTACCTGCTGAGCCGCCCGCTCACTGTGGAGGCGATGAGCGAGTTGCTGCACCGGCGCTTCCACGAACGGGGCACCATTCCCGCCTTGGACAGGTCGGCCTGCGAGACGACGGCGTCGCCGTAGCGCGTGACCGCCGTGCCCGTCGCGGCCGCCCGTACGGAACGCGCGTCTCTGGTCGGCGCGGCACCGCCAGCCCCGGCAGAGTCCGCGGAGTGCCCCCGAGTGCATGGCGGCCGGCTGCCACTTCTCGCCTGGAGCCCGGGATAGCGGACCGGGCATGCAGTTCCGGCCACGGCTCGGTGTTTCCATCCGCGGCGCGCACCTGCGTCCACCGGGGAGCGCTCCTCACTCAATCCCGCGTTTCGTGTGTCTCGGACCACGACGACCCACCGCCCGACGGGCGGCCGAACTCGTCCTCCGGGCGGCCACGCTCGGAGGCCATCGGCCATTGTCGCGGCGCAACGCTTCGCCTAGAGTCGAAACTCGCGCGCGAAAACGAGTTGCGGCAACTCGTGCGGAAAGCGAGGAGATCAGCATGAGGGGACTGGTGCATCGTGCTGTCGCGGTCGTGTTCGCGGCATCGATGTCCGCGGCCGCGTGGGCGCAGTCTTGCGCCGGGTTCAGCGACGTCGCCAGCGCCGAGCCGATGTGCGGCAACGTGCAGTGGATCCGCAACCGCGCGATCACGCTGGGCTGCACTACGACGTCGGTGTTCTGCCCGACCGACTTCGTGACGCGCCTGCAGATGGCCGCGTTCATGAACCGCCTCGGCACCGCGCTGACGCCGCAGCAGCTCGTAGCCGAAGGTGCGCTGACAACTCCGCAGCTCGATCTCGACACCGCGCCCGTCGCCTGCAGCACGACGCCGCAGTTTGCGGTCGCGGGCTATCCGCGCCGGGCGCTCGTCGACCTGTCGTTGTCGGCGCAGGCGGCGACGAGCCTCGACGTCACCGCCATCCCCGTCGTGTCGTTCAACAACGGCACGACCTGGATCCCGCTGGCAACGTCAGCCGGCCGCGCCTCGGTCACCGCGGGTCAGTGGGGCCATGTCTCGGGCGTGGCGGTCCGCGATCTCAATGTCGGCGAAAGCGTTCGCTTCGGCATGCAGCTGAGTCGCGCCGCGGGGAGCGGCGACCTGACCGGCGGAGCGTGCCAGTTGCGCGTGCAGATCGTCAGCCGCGACGGCACGTCGCCGCCTTTCTAGCGAGCGGCACGATGCGCATCTCGCTGCCGCCGCTTGGCACGCTGCTCGCCGCGGCGTGGCTGGGCGCGAGCCCGGCCGCGACCGCGGCGCAAGCCTGCGCGGGCTTCGGCGACGTGGACCTCGACGACGCCATGTGCCGCAACGTCGAGTGGATCCGCAACCGCGGTGTGACACTGGGATGCGTGGCGGGCGGCACGTCGTACTGCCCGTCGGGCAACGTGACCCGCCTGCAGATGGCGGCGTTCATGAACCGCCTCGGCAGCGCGCTCACGCCCGACGTTCGCATCGTCGAAGCCTCGGGTGCCGCGTTGGACCTCGACGCGTCCGCGACGCTCTGCACGCTGGCCCTGCCGGCGCGACCACAGGTGCGGACCGCAACGGTCGACGTCTCGCTGAGCGCGACGGGCACGAACGTTCAGTACCTGGCCGAGGTGGTCGGCCGCCTCGGCACCGCTGCGTTCGCGCCCCTGTCCGCCGCGAGTCTCGCGATGGGTGGTCCGGCGTCGAGCGACTGGCAGAACGCGCGGTTGCACGGCCAGATCGTGCTGCCGGCGAACGTCGCAGGCGAGGTTGCGGTGCGCGTGCGCCGCGGCAGCTTTCCGGGCTCGGGGCCGCTTGCGCAGGCGCAGTGCCAGTTGCGCGCCAGCGTCGCCGAGTACGCGTCGCTGCGGCCGCCGAGGGCGGTGACGCTCAACGCGTCGCTCGCCAGTCCCTGGGGGCTCGCGTTCCTGCCCGATGGCCGCATGCTCGTCACGCAGAAGGCGGGCTCGATGCTTCTTCTGAGCCCCGACGGGGCATCCATCCTGGCCACTCTGAGCGGCGTGCCTGCGGTCGACTCGGCTGGACAGGGCGGCCTGCTCGACGTCGCGCTCGACCCGGACTTCGATCTCGTCGCGAATCCGTGGATCTACTGGACCTACGCGGAGACCGGGACCGGCGGCAGCGGAACCGCGGTCGCGCGCGGACGGCTGGTCGGCACGGCGCTGCAGAACGTGGAAGTCATCTTCCGTCAGCTGCCGAAACTCGCGGGTGCCGGACACTACGGCTCGCGGCTGGCGTTCCGCGCAGACAGGTCGCTGCTGGTCACGCTGGGCGAGCGCCAGTACGACAATCCGGCGAACCCCACGACGCAGTACGCGCAGAACGTCGCCAATCACCTCGGCAAGGTGGTGCGCATCGCTCGCGACGGCTCGATCCTGCCGGGAAATCCCGCCTTCGGCGCAGGCGCGCAGCCGGCGTTGTGGAGCATCGGCCACCGCAACCCGCAAGGCGCGGCGATCCATCCGGTGACGGGCGACCTTTGGCTGAACGAGCACGGCCCGCAGGGGGGCGACGAGCTCAACCGCGTCGTGCCCGGCGGCAACTACGGCTGGCCGCTGCGCAGCTACGGTTGCCCGTATGGCTCGCCGGTGGGTGAAGCGTGCCGGGTCGGCGGAGGCACGCATGCACCGAGCTTCGTCGAGCCCGCCGCCTACTGGGTGCCGACGTCCACCGCACCGGCCGGGATGGTCTTCTACACCGGCGACAAGTTCCCCGAGTGGCACGGCAACGTCCTGTTCGGCGCGCTTGCCGGCACGGCGCTGTGGCGCGTCACGCTCGACGGCAACGTCGTGGGTTCGCGGGAGCGGCTGTTCGGCAGCCTGGGCGAGCGCATCCGCGACGTGCGACAGGGTCCCGACGGCTGGCTCTACCTGCTCACCGACAGCGGCAAGCTCATCCGCATCGATCGTTGATTCGTCGCGTCGGCGCCTTCGTGCGCAACCACCTCGCCCGTTGTGGCGAACCCACCGCGCCGCCGCGTATCGCACCTGGCCGAGCTCGGCCTCACGCAGCGCCGCGTCCAGCGCGTGAAGAGCGGCCGGCCTCCCAGCCGCGCGATCGAGAGCGAAGAACCCCGACTCCCGCTCGATTATCAACGAGCACTTTGAGCTGTTGACTCGTATTGGACGATGCATCGCCTCGCAGGCTGTTGCCGCCACTACTGCCGTCGATCTGTGAAGCATCAGCACTGGCGCGGGTTGCCGGCGCAATCGACCAGAGCCGAACTTCCGCGATCTATCGACGTCTATCGACTCCCAGGCCCATCGGCGACAGCATCGACGTGACCTGCCCCGAGAAATTCGGGCCACTTGCTACTTGAGGATTCTCGTTCGCCTACTTCACGAGCTCGAAGTCGCCCGGCTTCCATGTCTTGTCGAAGAATGGCTGGAGCGGCCCATAGAGGCGAATCAGCACGTTGTAGCTCTTGCCAGGCATGGTCTGGATCCAGTTGCCTGCCTTGCCTTCCGGTGCCCTCGGGCCGAACCACATCGTGTAAGAGCCGTCGGCGTTGGGCTTGACGGAGGGGTTCAGGCTGTCGAGGCCGGCGGTCTTCTGGTCGGTCTCGAGCATGGAGCGGTGCTGGCCGTCATAGACCATGAACGACCAGAAATCCTTGGCCGGGACCGGACCCGGAAGCGTGACCGAGTAGGTCTTGCCGCCATCGAGGAAGTCCCCGTTCACGTCCTGCGCGGCGATCCCGTAGACCGAGCCCGTACCTACCTTGGGTGCGGTCATGGCCGGAGTGATCCCCGTAGCGTAGTAGTGCATGAAGATGCGGTCGTCGAGCATGCGCTCGCCGTCGTCGTAGAAGGCATAGTTGCCGCCGCCGGCGAACATGGAGTTCCACTTGCGATCGGGCCAGAAGTAGTAACGCGGATTGCGCGGAGCGAAGGTGATCGCGCGGGCCGTGGCATTGCCGATGGCCACGCCTTCGACGAGGAGCTTCTTCATGCGGGCATCGGGGTTGAAGGGTTGCCCCTTCTTGATGCCGATCGCGGCGAAGAGCCCGACCAGTTCCGGGTCGAACGAATCGGCCGGCTCGTATTGGATCACCGCGTTGAGTTCCTCGAAGAAGTGGAAATCGTTGGCATGGACGGTGTTCATCCGCTTGCCGGAGAGGTTGACGAAGCGCTGCTTGGGCGGGTTCGCCGCCTTAGCCAGCGGATAGGTGCGGAAGCCCTTCTTGACGTTGTCCGCCGCCGCCTTCAGATCGCCATCCTTTACGAAAGCACGGAAGAACGACAGGTTGCGGTAGTTCGGGGTTCTCACCACGAAATATCCTTCCGGCAGCTCACCCTTGTAGTCGCGGTGCACGAACAGGTACTTGCCGCCCTTGCCCTGGTCCGGACCGGTGAAGCCGAAGTCCGTGACGAAGCGGAAGTAGGCGTCGTCGACGGGGCCGAGCACGCCCGCCGGGACCTCCACGACGATGGGCCCTTCTTTGACGTTGATCTCGAACATGTTGTAGATGGTGGTCGAGTTGGGGGTCAGGTAGAGCGAGCGCGCATCCATCAACTCCTCGAAAATGCCTAGATCGCCTACATTGACCCCGGCCGCCTTGATCCCTTCGAGGACCGCGTAGATTGAAGCGGCGGGAATGCCGTTGAGGAAGGCTTCCGCGCCACGGGACGTGTCAAGGAAGTCGTAGGCCTTCTTGATGGTGCTCTTGCTCGGCATGCCGTCGAAGAAGTCGAGATCGCCGAGCAACTCGGTGCGGACCTTGTCCGGCGTCGTGACCGACGCGGGAACGTCCGCCTTGAACTTTGGCGCATCGGCGGCGCTGGCGCAGACCGACGCGAGCGCGCCAAAGAGGGTGAGTGCGGACATTGCCGTCGCTTTGAGATTCATCATTCCGTTTCTCTTCATGGTCACGTTTGCACCGCCTTCACCTGCTTGCAGTTTCCTTGCAGGCGGCACGCATGCCCCAACCATCGGACGCCGTCCAAGGCCGCCATGACGCATGGGCCTGGCCTGACTCCACAAGGGCACAGTGCTGCATCGCCCAAGGCCTGCGCCGCGCGCCCCCGGGTCTTTTTCGGGGCCCGATATGGGCCCCCATTGCGGACTCCAATACTTGACAATTCAGCTCAAGTTATTGACATTTTGGATCAACTCGCTGCGCTGCCGCCTTCAAGACAGGGCCCAGAATCCACGCGCGGGCCGGCGCCCTATCCGGTCTTCCGGGCTTGTGTTGCCCGGTATTGCCGGGGCGTCATGCCGGCCAATCGATTGAACGCCCGGTCGAAGGCACTGAGTTCCGAGTAACCGACTCGCATCGCGATCTCGCTGATGGGTACCTGGGTCTCCCTGAGGGCCGACTGGGAGAGATTCCTCACGACGCCGTCACGCAGTTCGCGATAGCTGGTGCCCTCCTGCTTCAGGCGGCGCTTCAAAGTGCTGACCGACATCCTCAGCTTGCGAGCGACACCTGCCGCGTCACCCGGCCCCTTGTCCAGGTGTTCGAGGATCAGCAACCTGACCTGGTCCGCCAGTGTTTCCTCCTTCTGCACCCTGTGAAGCAGACCGTCGGCTTGCTGGAGCAGCACCCTAAGCAGACTGGGATCTGCCTCGCTGACGCGACACCGCAGAACGTCCGCCGGGAACTCGATGCAATTCGTCGCTTGCCCGAAGTGGAGGTTCGCGCCGAAGAGCTGGATCTGCTCGCTCATGTCCTCCGGCGCCGAATGCGTGAATGAGGCACTTGCCGGCGTCCAGTCGGCGGAGGTTCCACGCCTGATGACCTGCACGAAGAACCCGAGGCTCCATTCGTTGTCATGTCGCGCCGACAGGGCCGAGCGGGCCTTGGTCCGATAGGTGAGCCTGGCCACCCCCCTGCCGACGGAGAGACGCAGCGTTGCGCCAAGATAGAACGTCGGGTAGTACCGGCAGGCAATCTCCAGTGCCTCGCCCACTGTTGGCGCGTTCATCAGAAGGTACCCATAGATACCGAGGTCCGATGGGCCAGCCAGTTCGACCATGCGCAAGCCGAAGTTGTCGTCCGCGCTGAGCGATGCGCATTCGAGAAGGATGGCGTTGACCACGTCGGGCGTGAGCGTCTCGGGCGCACGCGTCGCCAGATCCATCTGCTTCGGGAGTCTCCGGAACAGTTCCTGTACGTCGACCCCGCCCATGGCGAAGGCCCTCAATAACCAGGCGCCGGGTTGATCGCGGTCAGCCATACCTTCATCCAAGCAATAAGTGCCTGACGGGAAATAATCGCCAACGCTTGGCAATGGACAGGCTTCGGCGGGCTTCGTCGCTTTCGCGCGGCGTCTTCCGCCTGCGCCTTGCCGCGCCGCCGACATTCCGGAATGTCCCTCTCGTCGATGAGCTCCCGGCAGCCAGGGGGTGGATTGTCCACGTTAGGCCCGCGCCTCGCAAAGGGCGGCTTCGCGTCGGCTACTGCCGCGTATGTCCGCGATCTGGAAGCCCGGCGTGCGGCACCAAGCGGTCATCGGGGGGCCTGGCGTCAAATTCGAAACCTGGCCGGGTGCTGCCTGTCACCACGCCCGCCCGCGCGGCCGCTGTCCAACGCATTGCGGGCACTCCATACCCGTGCGACCGTGCGGGCTCGACTGAACGGTCGCCACGATGTATCGAAGCTCGGAAACACCTCTGGCCGGCTTCACTGTGAATTCCGTGCGCCCGCGCAGCAGGCGCTTGCTCCGGCCGCTGCCATCCTGGCGCGCGACGCGGACGACGGCGTCGGTCACGCCGGCAGCGACGCCGTCCAGGCCCAGGAGCTGACCGGCCAGGCCGCCAGGCCGGTCAACGCCGACGGTAGCGGCTTCGAGGCACCCGCCAACGTCTTGCCCGCGTCCAGTGCGCGGCGGCGATCTCGACGTCAGGGCGTCGCACAGCGCCGGGCGCCTCGGCCGCGCCGCGGTTGATCCACGAACACAGGCTGAACAGCAGCGCGCCGAGGATCAGGAAGTGCAGCAGGGGTTCATGAAGAAGCCTTCGCCTGGGACCCCGTCACGGGGTGTACCAGATCGGCGACGTGTAGGCACGTTCCTGAATGCTCGCGGGCACGTCGGTGGGCAGCTTGACACCGAAGGCCTTGGCGTCGAAGGTGGTCCAGCGCGGCGTCGGGATCTCGAGGACGCGCACGTAGTAGAAGGCGCGCTGCTTCGGGTCGAAGACGGGGTCCTTCCAGTACGCGGTGATGTACGGAGCGCCGATAGCGTTGGTATAGCTCGCCTCCTTGACGTCGACCGTGTTGCCCACCGGCGGCAGCTTCCCGTCCTTGCCTGGCTTGCGGTTGCCGGACCAGGCCACGTCGTAAATCTTCTCGTGCGTCTTGCCTGCCGCATCGAGCCAGCCCTTGACGACCTGTACACGGTCGAGGTTGGCACCGTCGGCGTCACGCATCGCGCGGATCAGCATCGTGGGGGCCCTGCCCGCCGGTGCTGCCTTCAAGTCACCCCCCATCGGCACGCCGCGCTGGTAGCCCTGCTCGGCGAAGTCGGAGCGTTCCAAGTCCTTGGCCGTGAAGTCGAAGCCACCGAACACCCTCACCTGCAGGCGCGTGCCGGTGGTGGCGTAGACTTCCTTGCGCGCCATCGCGTCCCACAGCGCTTCACGCGTGTTGTCGCGTGCCCAGACGGCCGCCAAGCCCGATGCACTGGTCTCGCGTGCGAGGTGCTGATTGCTGCGCGCGCGATCGGCCGGCACCCGGCCAACGATCACTTCATCGAAACGGATCGGGTCGGCGGAGGGCTCCAGCACGGCCACCTTGCCGAAGAAGTTGTCCTCGGTGGTGGTGGCGAGGCCGGTATGCATATCGGTCGAGCCGATCAGGCCGAACTTGAAAGGATTGACGCCGAGCTTGGCCTCGTAGGCCAGTCCGCGCTTGAGCGCCTCGCGGGTGTATTCGCGTGGCAGCATGTCGGGCGTCTTCAGCACAGGTCCGAAGCTGCCTTTGTCCCAGCGTTCGAAATTGGCGAACTCGTCGTTGCGCGACAGCGCCGGGTGCGTCTCGCCGTCGCCCTTGGGCTGGGTGGTTTCGTAGATCGGCTCCCAGCGCATGCGGCGCTCTGCGTAATCGCGGTCGAGCGGCTTCCTGGTGCTGAGCGTGACATCGTCGAACATCAGGCCGTTCGACAGATTGCCGTTGTGCGGAATGGCCAGCACCTTGCCACCGGTCTTCTGCTCGTAGGCAGCCATCCACTTCCACAGGTCCTCGGGGTCACCGGTGTCGTAGTAGGACAGCGGGATGATCTGGTCGGCCTTGTCCTTGCCGTCGCGGAACAGGACGTTGCGGTGCAGGTTGTTGCCATCCGGTCCCGAGGTCCACTCGTAGCCGATGATGGCGCTAAAGCGGCCGGGTTCGTTGTACTTCTCGGCTGCCGCAGTGAGGCGCTTCCAGGCCGGGCGAGCCATCGAATCTTCCTGGCCTTTGAACGGATCCTTCAGTTCCTGCATGGCGGCTATCCACATGTTGAAGGCTGCCCCCTGTCCTTCGATGGTGCCGGTCTTGGCCAGGTCGTGTACCTTCCTGCCCCATTCCGACTTGAGCAGTGCGGGATCGGATTCCGCGATCATCGGCGCGAGGCCGAGGTTCTCGGCGTGGTCGGCGATCACCAGAAAATCGAGCGGTCGCGACAGCTTGACGGGCAGCCCGCTGTTGGACTTGACCTCTTCGCCGCGAGCAAACCGATAAGCGTCTTCAGGTCCAACGATGGCGCCGGCCATGCCGGCATCGGCGGAGTATGAGGTATGCAGGTGCGTGTCGCCGAAATAGACCCGGTTCGGAAAGGTCTTCGACGGGTAGGGCGAGTAGATGATCTTCTTGTCCGCCGGCCCGGGGACATCCTGCGCCCAGATCTGCGCATTGCCAGAAGACATCAAAGCGCACACGCCCGCGATCGTCCAATTGCGCATGTTTGTCTTCATCATCGGTCTACCATGAGCAAACGATATTGCGCTGCGGCTGGATTGCATCTGATTGAATCGCGGCGGGCGTAGCGGCTCTCGGAAGGCGGCCGCGCGTCGGCCCCGGTGTGGCGACGGCGCGTCGCGCGGTACGCCGCACCGGGTTGTCAGCGCGACAGGATGCGCCCTATTTGCCCCCCATGCTCGCCTCGATCTGCTTCTGGATCTTGTCCAGGTTGAACGAGCCCGGCGTCGCGCTCGGCGGATAGTCCTTCATGCTCAACAGGAAGTTCCCCGCGATGGCGTTAAGGGGCGCAAGAACGAACACCCGGTCGAGGAACCAGTCGTCATACATCGTCGCGTTGTGCTGCGCCTTCTCGAACGGGTCGCGACGCAGGTTGAACAACAGCGGCACGCGCAGCTCGGTGAAGGGCTCGCGCCACACGCCGAAGCCCTGGCCGCGGTTTTCCAGGAACACGGCCTTCCAGTCCTGGTAGCGCAGGGCGACGATCTGGCCGTCGTCGTTGACGTAGAAGAACTCGTTGCGCGGCGAAGTCTTGACCTTGCCGGTGAGGTAGTCGAGCTGGTTGTAGCCGTCGAGGTGGGCCCGGTAGCTGCGGCCGTTGATTGTCGTTCCCTTGAGCAGCCGTTCCTTCACGTCGGTGTCGCCGGCAATGGCCGCGAAGGTGGTGAGCCAGTCTTCATGCGCAACGATGCCGTTGAGCGTCGTGCCTGCAGGAAACCGTCCTGGCCAGCGCACGAACGCCGGCACCCGGTAGGCGCCTTCCCAGTTGGAGTTCTTCTCGCTGCGGAACGGCGTGGTGCCGGCATCGGGCCAGGTGTTGTAGTGCGGTCCGTTGTCGGTGGAGTACATGACGACGGTGTCGTTGGCCAGACCAAGGTCGTCGAGCGCCTTCAGCAGCTTGCCGACATGTCCGTCATGCTCGACCATGCCGTCGGAGTATTCGTCCTGCCCCGACCTGCCACGCAACTCCGCCTTCACGTGGGTGCGGAAGTGCATGCGGGTGCCGTTCCACCACACGAAGAAAGGCTTGCCGGCCTTGACCTGGCGCTGGATGAAGGCGATTGCGGCGTCGGAGGTCTCGTCGTCCACGGTCTCCATGCGCTTCTTCGTCAGCGGCCCGGTGTCCTCGATCTTCTGGGTGCCGTCCGGATTCGCCCAGCTGTGCAGGACGCCGCGCGGGCCGAATTTCTTCCTGAACGCAGGGTCTTTCGGGTAATCCAGGTTCTCCGGCTCTTCCTCGGCATTCAGGTGGTAGAGGTTGCCGAAGAACTCGTCGAAACCGTGCATCGTCGGCAGGTGCTCGTCGCGATCGCCCTGGTGGTTCTTGCCGAACTGGCCGGTGGCATAGCCCTGGCCCTTGAGCACCGTGGCCATGGTGACGTCGACCTTCTTCCAGCCTTCCTTGGCGCCGGGAACACCGACCTTGGTCATGCCGCTGCGCACCGGCACCGAGCCGCCGATGAACGCCGCGCGCCCCGCCGTACAACTCTGCTGCGCGTAGTAGTCGGTGAAGCCCACGCCTTCCCTGGCGATGCGGTCGATGTTGGGCGTCTGGTAGCCCATCATGCCCCGGTTGTTGTGGCTGATGTTCCAGGTGCCGATGTCGTCGCCCCAGATCACCAGGATGTTCGGCTTCCTGGCGGCGCTCGGTGCTTGGGCGAACGCGCTGTGCCACGGGGCGAGAACCAGGCACGTCGTCAACAGCAGCCATCTTGTCAGAGTGGATCGATCGCAGCGCATGGAGCGTTTTCTCCAGTTGTATGCCTATACGGATTCTTGGGTGGCCCGGACGTCGGTCACTGCGGGAACAGCAGTATCAGGTTGAGCCGGGCACCCCATCCACGGGCGCCATTGTCGGACAGGCGGGGTCGAATTCCTGGTCCCGTTCGAACTCCTGGCGCCATGGAGGCGACACGCGTCCCCCGGAGTACTGTTTGCCGGCCTTGCGAGGCCGCAGCTAGGACGCTGCGATCCGGAAGCCAGGGGCCGGAGTTTGGACGATCTGTTGTCCCGAAGTTGTCCTGTTTGAGACAATCGCGGCAACAGACCCTCGTGGACGCGTCGTGGCCCCGCTACACACAGATCTCGAACTGCTGAAGCGCGGTCAATGGTTCGGCAACCTGCCGGAGCACTTGCAGAGGCTGATCGCCGAGCGTTCGACCGTCCGGCCCTACCGCAAGGGCGAATTCCTGCTCCGCGAAGGCGAGTCCGGCAAGGGCATGTTCGCCCTGCTCGAAGGTCGTACCCGGCACCTGCGGTCGGCTGGCAACGCCAGCGAGGTCCTGCTGCACGTCGGCGAACCCGGCTTCTGGTTCGGCGAGTACGCCGCCGTTTGCCGCCAGCCAAGCCTCGGCAGCGCCATCGCCGATACCGCCTGCCGGGCGCTCGTGCTGCCGGCGGCCGAATTCGAGCGGATCGTCGACGAGGAACCGCGCTACCTGAGGCCCTTCGCCATGCTGATGGGCGAGCGGTTCGCGCTCGCGTATCGGTTTGCCGCCGAAGTGCGCGGACTGAAGACCGAGGAGTGGTTGCGCGTCCGACTGGCAGCCGTCGCCGATTTGCAGCGGCGCGACCAGCCCTCGCGGAAGCCTCCTACGATCACCCTGTCGCAGTCGGAACTGGCTACGATGATTGGCGTATCCCGGCAGCGGCTGAGCGTGCTGCTCCGCCGCCTGCAGCAACGCGGCTTGATCGAGGTCGGCTACCGCAAGATACGCTTGCTCGGCTAGCGTGCGTCACGTTGCAGGCGGCTGCGAGCCGGACCCCCACCCTGCCCCGCCACGGGGGCGGCACCCCTGCTCCCACTCGATCATCAACAGCTCTTGCAAGCGATTGATTCGCTTGGCTAGCGCGTCGAACCGCGCTGGTTTTACCGTCAGATGTACCGCGATTTCGAGTGGGATCCCCTCGCGCAGATTTCACCATCGATCGACATCGATCGAGAACCATCGGCGCTTGCACAATGGCTCGCTTTCGAGATCTATCGCGGTCTATCGCTTCTTTGCATGCGATCCCGCAGATTGGAGCAGCGCCTCGGGGGCCTCGAGTCGGGATCGAGAGGGCCCCGGCATCAGATGCCATGGCGTGTTGTCGCATCGTGGTCTTGTGGCAAATCTCCCGCCGTCACGACGCTGCCGCACGAGCGCAGCGATCAGTGCACATCCACCGCCTTCTCCGATGCTTTCTTCCACGGTCTGATCTTCGCGAGCGTCTTCGCCAGGCTCGCTTTCGCCACCTCGGTGTCGTAATCCGCCTGCAGGCGCAGCCACCAGCCATCGGAAAGCCCGAAGAAGCGGCACAGCCGCAGATCGGTGTCCGCAGTGATGGCGCGCCTGCCGGCGACGATCTCGCCAATGCGCTGCGCAGGCACACCGATCTCCTTCGCCAAGCGGTAGTTGCTCATGCCCAAGGGCTTGAGGAACTCCTCGGCGAGCATCTCGCCGGGCGGCACCGGCTTGCGTTTCCTGGTCATCTCGTCTCGCCTCAGTGACGATCTACGATCTCGACGTCTTCGGCGTCGCTTGCCGTCCAGCGAGAGCCGACGCGGAACTGATCGTTGATCCGCAGGCGCCACTGGCCCGCGCGATCCCCCTTCAGCTGCCCAAGCCGGTTCACCGGCGCCGCGCGCAGGTCCTCGATCCGTCGCGCGAGGTCGACCTGTTTCAACTTGCGCAGCGCCGGGCGCTAGACGTTGGCAGGCACACCACGCGCCGCAGTCGGAACAGCGTTTCGGCGCCAGCACGCTTGAGGGTCCTGATCACCACTGGCAGAATAATAACGCGATACGTTATTACCGTTAAGCGTGATTAACAATGAGCAGACCCACGGCGCAGAAGTGGGCTTTCGCGCCGCGCGTTCGCCTATGTGCCTTCGGCTGGCGCTCGGAGCCCGCGGTCGGGCCTCGGCGTGAGCGGACCAGCCGATCGGCACTGTCGAGACGGTGCGGGGTCCGAACCGGAAGCCCGGCGGCTACTTCCACGGGACGATCGCCTGCCCGAGCGCGCTCCAGCTGATTGTTGTCGGTGCGAGGCCGAAGCCCGTACCCGCCCCGTTCCTGCCGGCCGCCACTTTCTGATCGAGTGTCCGCTCGACGCCGCTCACCGGACGTTTGCGGGCTTCTCGATGAAAACCTATGATGCTCGCTACCGAAACGTGCACGACCGGAGAGCTACGATGGCGGCCGGAAGGTTTGGGTCCGGCTTGAACGATCCCCGGACGCGCGCCCCCGGGAGCAGCGAGAACCAGTACACGTTCGAAGCGTACTGGCGATGGCAAGCCTCGAAGCACCTGCGGCTCGTGCCCGACATTCAGCTGATCGTCAATCCGGCGAACAACCCGTCGATTGGCCGCGTGTGGGTCTCCGGATTGCGGGTGCGCGCGGCGTTCTGACGGTCGGGGCGTCCTCGTGCATCGCCTGCATCGGGCAATCGTGACCTGACCAGCGCTCATTGAAGATTGAGCCGACGTCATCATGGACGCTCACAAGTCGCTGCTCTCTTGCTGTACTTTTCAGCCTGTCCGACACCCCTACTCCCACTCGATCATCAACGGCACCGACAACCCGTTGTCACATAGAGAAGTTTTTTCTGCAACTACCATTTCTACCGTCAGATTTACCGCCAATCTCATCTGATCCCCCAAAACAGCTTTCAGCATCTATCGGGATGTATCGAGATCAATCGAAGATGTCGTGCAGGTCACCTTTCGAGATGTATCGAGATCTATCGGTTCACGCGATGCATTTTGGCAGAGTCAACGAGCCCTGCCGCTGGTCGAAATAGCGCAAGAAAAGTGCCGGCATCAAATCACCTAACTTCTTGTCTCGACGTTTTTCTTCGTCATTATTTTTACCGTCACGGCGCTTCTCCAGAGGGCCCAACGGCGCGGAAAACACCAAAAACCGCCGTCATCAAATGGCCTACCTTTTTGTCGTAAAAGGAGTTTTCGATCAAATTTTTGCCGTCAGACCACACGGGGTGGCGGATTGATGGCCGCAGTCAATCAGGGCACTGGTCTCAAGCTCAGGCCAACACTTTGAGCCCGTGCTTCTCGACCACGGCCAGCAACTTGAGCGCCATGCCGCTGGGCCGCTTGGTGCCGGCCTCCCACTTTTGTACCGTGGACTCGCTGGTGTTCAGATAGCGCGCAAAAACAGGTTGGCTAACATGCGCCCCTTCGCGGATTCGCTTGATCTCCTCTGGAGGGATCACCGGCGGCGCCGTCAGACACGATTCGTCAAATTCGCGCATGGTCGCCTTGTCGATGGTCCCGGCGCGATGCAGCCCTCGAGCTGCACTATGGATCGCCTCGAAGGCGTCGCTCTTAAACTTGCCTTTACTCTTCATCGCATAGCTCCAGTAAGTCACCCTGTCTAAGTGCAGACGCCAATTCGAAGTCCGTCATGCGGTCATAGGCCTGCGCCAGCTTCTTGAAATCTGCAAGCTCATCGTCATCGATGTTGGCCCGGTCCTTCTTGGCGAACAGATACGCAAACACCCAATGCCGCCTGCCCTTTCCCAGCACGATCGAACGATGCATGTTCTTGTTCAGCCGTTTCTTGAACACACCCCCGCCCAGATCGTCAGCCTGTCCCTGCATGACCTCACGGATCGCCGCGATCAATGCAGGATCACCGATGCGCGCCTTCCTCGCTGCCTTGCTGAACCAGGCCGTCTTGAAAGCTCGCGTCGTAGGTTTTCTTGGCATGGCTTAGTATAGCACCCAGTCCTACTTTTGTCACTGAACGCGTATTGGCATGATCTCGACGAAGACCGCGACGTTGAATCGGCTGCCGTCAAGGCAGGTATTGATTCAGGCATTTTGTTCTGCCGCGCAGGAGGCTCGATCCGGGACAAATCTTTCCTGATTCCGTGATTGCATCCGCCAGTGACGCGATGATGCGTTCGATCGCAAAGTCACTACTGGCATAGCCCAGACCCTTGCCAGCCGCTGCGCTTCTTCACGTCGCCGGGGTTGATGCCGGAGAAGGCCAGTCGGATGCGCACCTCGCCTGCGCCGGGCTCGGGGGTGGGCATGTCACCCACCACCAGAACGTCGCGCGCCGGTCCTCTTCTCTCGTACCAGGCTGCTCGCATGATGGGCCTATCGCTGTACGGTGGTGGCGAGGCCGGCAGGGTCGATCACGCCCACCAGCTTGCCGAAGACACGATTGTGTTCGAGGTCCGCATGGGCCCGCGGGATGTCGTCCAGCGTGTAGAGGTGCAGCGGCCCGATCGCCAGCTCGCCTGTGGCCAGGCGGTCGAGATAGGCCTGCAGCACCGGCGCCGGCAAGTCGCCGGCACCGCCGGAGTAGGCCGTGAGCCTGACGCCGCGTGGGATGTAGTCGATGGGGTAAAACTCGCTGACGGTCCATCGGTTGGACAGCATGCCGGTGAAACAGACCGTGCCGTGCACACGCGTGGCACGCAAGGTGTCGGGCAAGGTCGGCGTGCCCACCAGTTCCAGCGCAGCGTCCACGCCTTCGGGTGCGATGGCGCGCACGGCGCGCGCGACCTGACCGTCGTCGATGATCACGTGATCCACGCCCTGGGCGCGCAGTGCCGCAGCTCGCTCGGGCTGGCGCGTCGTGGCGAGCA
>JAOUIA010000029.1 GCA_029884335.1 Betaproteobacteria bacterium | reverse complement strand
GGCCTGCACGAACTGCGGGATGGTCCCGCTCTCCCGCGAAGTGGCACGGGGCAAGCTTCGCGCGCTCGCTGCCGGCGCGGCGCTCGCCCGCGGCGGGTAAGCGCGGATACTTCCTCCCCGCCCCCCCTGCACGGCGCCGCCCCCTTGTCAAGGGCCGCGGTGCTATACTCCGCCGTCGTTTGCGGTTTCAGGCGTACCGAGCACTCCGTACCGGGCCGGCCCTTTGTGCCTCCGCCGCCCCGTTGAGTACCCCCGCCTTGAGATTCGAAGACACCGCGCCGGGCGCATCCCGGCATCTTTCATTTCCCTAATCTGTCTCGAGGATAAGTACAGTCATGGCAACCGGTACGGTCAAGTGGTTCAACGACGCGAAGGGCTTCGGCTTCATCAAGCCCGACGACGGCGGCGAGGATCTCTTCGCGCACTTCACGGCAATCAAGGGCACGGGCTTCCGGACGCTCAAGGAAGGCCAGAAGGTCTCCTTCGAGGTCGCCACCGGCCCCAAGGGCAAGCAGGCGACGAACATCCAGGCCGCCTGAAGCACCCAGGCTTCGCGCGAGAAAGGCCGGGCACCGCCCGGCCTTTTTCTTTTGTGTGCGCAGGCGCAACACGCCGCGCAGCGTCCTTAAGCGAAGGCAAGGCAACACGACGCCCGCCGCGCTGCCGATTAGCCCCGTTGATCCACGTCAAGCGGCGCTTCGCGGCAGACGCTAGGGTAGCCGCAAAGTGAATTCCGCGGCCCGCGCATCCGTGCGGCGCGTGCCGAGGCACCAGGAGACGAGCGAGCAGGGCAAGCCCCCGGACACCGAGCCGGGCCGGCCCCCGAGCGATAGCGAGAATGCAACCCGGCTCCGCTGCCGGGCCCCCCCGTGAGCCAGCAGGGCCGCCCCAGGGGCGAACGACCCGGCGGCGCGCAGCGCGGAGGGTAAACCAATGAGCCCGTACGTCGTCTTCCTCCTCTACATGCTGGCGATCCTCGGCTTCGTCGCCACGACGCTGCTGATGAACCGCCTGCTCGGCCCGAAGCCGCGCGACAGCGCGACGAAGCTCGAGGCATTCGAGTGCGGCGCCACCCCCGTCGAGCAGTCCAACGTGAAGGCGGTGCCGATCAAGTACTACGCGGTGGCCATCGTCTTCATCCTGTTCGACCTCGAGACGGTGTTCCTGTTCCTGTGGGCGCTGGGCGCGCAGCCGCTGACCACGTTCATGCTGGCGACTTTCGCCATCTTCATGGCGCTGCTCGTGCTGATCCTGTTGTACGTCTACCGGGCGCGCCTGGTGGAGATGGTGACCGAGTGAGCGCGGCGCGCGAAGCGAAGGCCCGAAGGGCGCGCCGCCGCGCGACCGAGGCGGCCGACACGCCCCTTCGGCCGGCCGTTCGGGCCCAAGGAGGCCGCGGGTGACCTACGACCGCACGATCCCGATCGCGCCCGTCCCCGCGAAGAGCGGGGCGCTCGAGTGGATGACCACCCGCAAGGACGAGCTGATCGGCTGGGCGCGCAAGTTCTCGCTGTTCCCGTACCCGTTCGTCACCGCCTGCTGCGCGATGGAGTTCATGGCGGTGAGCTCCACGCCCTACGACACCGACCGCTTCGGCGCCGCGCTGCCGCGCTTCTCGCCGCGCCAGTCGGACCTGCTGATGGTGGTCGGCACGGTCACGCACAAGCAGGCGCCGGTGCTGCGCAAGGTCTACGAGCAGATGTGCGAGCCGAAGTGGGTGATGGCCTTCGGCGCCTGCGCGACGTCGGGCGGCTTCTACCAGAACTACGCGGCGGTCGCCGGCATCGACCGCATCGTGCCCGTGGACGTCTACGTGCCCGGCTGCCCGCCGCGCCCCGAGACGGTGATCGACGCGATCATGCAGCTCCAGCAGCGGATCGCGACGGCGAAGCACCCGATCGTCACGGACAAGGTCTGAGGCGATGGGCGGAAACGGCTTCGCAGCGATCCGTGCGTCCCTCGGCGCCGCCGGCGAGCGCGCGGTCGTCGAGCACGACATCCTCGTCGCGGCGGTCGCGCCCGACGGCGTGCGCGCGGCGGCGGAAGCGCTGAAGCGCGCCGGCTGCGACATCCTCCTCGACGTGACCGCCACCGACTGGCTGCCGCGCGAGCCCCGGTTCGACGTCGTCTGGCACTTCTACTCGACCGGCGCGTTCGTCCGCGTGCGGCTCAAGGCGCAGGTGCCCGGCAGCGCGCCCGCGGTCGACTCGCTGGCCGGCGTCTACGGCGCCGCCGAGTACATCGAGCGCGAGTGCCACGAAATGTACGGCATCGCGTTCCGCGGCAACCGCGACCTGCGCCCGATCCTGCTCTACGAGGGCTTCGTCGGCCACCCGCTGCGCAAGGACTACGACAAGCTGGCCGAGCAGCCCCTGATCCCGATGCGCGACCCGCTCGCCGAGCGCGCCGCAGCCGCCGCGGCGGGCGAGTCCGCGGCCGTGCTCCCGTCGCGCGAGCCGTCCCCGCTGCCCGAGGGCCCGATGCCGAACCCGGTGCGCCCGGCGTTCGACCGCGCGAGCCGCGAGGACCGCGTCGTGGTCAACATCGGCCCGTCGCACCCGGCCACCCACGGCACCGTGCAGATCATCGCCGAGCTGGAGGGCGAGAAGATCCTGCGCGTCGACGTGCACTGCGGCTACCTGCACCGCGGCTTCGAGAAGGAGTGCGAGTCGCACACCTGGCACAACCTGATCCCCTACGTCGACCGCCTCAACTACTGCTCGGCGCTGATCAACAACTTCGCCTACGTCGAGGGCGTCGAGAAGCTCATGGGGATCGCGATCACGCGCCGCTGCGTGGTCCTGCGCACGCTGCTCTCCGAGTACTCGCGGCTCGCCGACCACCTCACGTGCATCGCCGCCTCGCTGATGGAGCTGGGCGCGATGACGGCGTTCCTCTACCTCGTGATGCTGCGCGACTGGATCTACGAGCACCTCGCCGACCTGACCGGCGCGCGCGTCACCTACTCGTACGGCCGCATCGGCGGGCTGGCGCGCGACCTGCCCGACGGCTGGCTCGACCGGCTCGAGTGGATCCTCGGCCAGTACGACGAGTTCGTCGGCCGCGTGCACGGGCTGGTCGACCGCAACCGGATCTTCATCGACCGCATGCGCGACGTCGGCGTGCTCACGCAGGCGGAGGCGCTCGACTACGGCTACACGGGGCCGCTGCTGCGCTCGACGGGGCTGCCCCGCGACCTGCGCAAGGACACGCCCTACCTCGCCTACGCCGAGCTCGACTTCGAGGTGCCGGTCGGCATCAAGGGCGACAACTACGACCGCTACTACGTGCGCATGCGCGAGATGGACGAGTCGGTGCACATGATCCGCCAGTGCGTCGACCTGCTGCCCGACGGCCCCGTCGACGTCGACGACCGCCGCTGCACGTTCCCGCCCAAGCCGCTCGTCTACAAGGAGATCGAGTCGCTGATCAACCACTTCAAGCTGGTGATCGACGGCCCCGTCGTCCCCGCGGGCGAGGTGTACACGGCGCACGAGTCGCCCAACGGCGAGCTGGGCTTCTTCCTCGTCTCCAACGGCAGCGGCACGCCGCACAAGGTGCACGTGCGCGCGCCCTCGTTCGTGCACCTGGGCGGCCTGCACAGGATGATCGTCGGCGACCAGCTCGCCGACATCGTGCCGACGTTCGGGTCCGTGAACATGATCGGCGGCGAGTGCGACCGCTAGCCCCATGACCTACGACGCACACCTGGGCGCGGCCGCACGCACGACACTCGTTGTTTCGTGCTGCTGCCGGCGGGCGCCCGACGGGCCGCCCCTAGGGCGCCCGCGTGATCGACGACTCGATGCAAAAGGCGTCGCACCTGCGCCGCTGCATCCACCGGGTTCACGAAAGCCTTTTGCATCGATCTCATGAAGCATTTGATCCCCGAGTTCGAGAAGCTGAAGAAGCGCTACCCGGCGGGGCTGGACTCGGCGCTGGTGCTGCCCTGCCTGCACCGCATCCAGGCCGACCGCGGCTACGTGGCGGACGAGGACATCGACGGGCTGTGCGAGTTCCTCAGGGTCCCGCGCATCCAGGTCGAGGAGGTGCTCTCCTACTACACGATGTTCCGCCGCAAGCCGGTGGGCCGCTGGCACCTGCAGGTGTGCCGCAACGTCTCCTGCTCGATGCGCGGCGCCGAGCGGCTGATCGGCCACGTGTGCAAGCGCGCCGGCGTGTCGCAGCCCGGGCAGACGTCGGCCGACGGCCGCTTCACGGTCTCCACCGTCGAGTGCCTGGGCTCGTGCGGCACGGCGCCGGTGCTCGTCGTCAACGAGACCTACCACGAGAACATGGACGCGGCGAAGACGGACGCGCTGCTGGAGGGCCTCAAGTAATGCCCGGCCGCCAGCTGCTGATGACGTTCCCCGTCACGGCGACGTCGCACCTCCTCGCCGCGTACCGCGAGCGCGGCGGCTACGAGACGTTGCGCCGCGTGCTGACGACGATGAAGCCCGAGCAGGTCACCAAGGAGGTGGCGGCGTCGGGCATCCTCGGCCACGGCGGCGCCGCCTTCCCCGCCGGGCGCAAGTGGCAGGTCATCCACCTCGACGACGGCCAGCCGCACTACCTGTGCGCCAACGCCGACGAGGGAGAGCCGGGCACGTTCAAGGACCGCTGGATCCTCGAGAACGCGCCGCACCGCCTCGTCGAGTCGATGGTCATCGCCGGCTACGCGCTGCAGGTCCACAACGCGTTCGTGTACATCCGCGGCGAATTCGACCTGCCCTGCCGTCGCCTGCAGGCGGCCATCGACGAGGCCTACGACGCGGGCCTGCTCGGCGAGCGGATCATGGGCAGCGAGTACTCGATGGACCTGGTCGCGCACCGCGGCGCCGGCTCCTACGTCTGCGGCGAGGCCTCCGGGCTGCTGACCTCGATCGAGGGGCGCAAGGGCTACCCGCGCAACCGCCCGCCGCGCCTGACGGTCAGGGGCCTGTTCCAGCGCCCGACGGTGGTCAACAACGTCGAGACGCTGTCGAACCTCTCCGTGATCCTCGCGATGGGCGGCGAGGAGTTCAGGAAGATCGGCGCGCCGAAGAGCCCCGGCACGCAGCTCGTGTCGATCTCCGGCCACGTCGCGAAGCCCGGCGTCTACGAGCTCGAGTTCGGCTACCCGGTGAAGAAGTTCATCTTCGAGGACTGCGGCGGCGTGCTGGGCGGGCGCGGGCTCAAGTGCATCGTCCCCGGCGGGATCTCGACCAAGGTGCTGACCGGGGCGGAAATCGAGAACGTCACCTACGACCACGCGTCGTTCGCCAAGGCGGGCTCCGGCCTCGGCTCCGGCGGCATGATCGTGATCGCCGAGGGCACGTGCATGGTGCGGCTGCTGCAGGTGATGGTGCGCTTCTACCACCACGAGTCCTGCGGCCAGTGCACGCCGTGCCGCGACGGCATGGGGTGGATGCACAAGCTGATCGACGGCATCGTCGAGGGCCGGGGGCGCCGCGAGGACCTCGCGCGCATGGAGGCGATCGCGCTCGCCAACGACGGCACGACGATCTGCGGCATGGGCGACGCCTGCGGATACGCCGTGACCGGCATCCTCGCCAAGTACCGCGACGAGTTCGAGTACTGGATCGCGAACGGCCGCTCGAAGTTCGACGGCAGGCTCGAGGTCGCCGAGGCGGAGCTCGCCCATGCCTGAGATCTTCGTCGACGGCGTCGCGATCGAGGCGAAGGACGGCCAGACCGTGATGGAGGCCGCGCGCGACGCCGGCATCTACATCCCGGGCTTCTGCTGGCACCCGCAGCTCTCGGTCGCGGGCAACTGCCGGCTGTGCATGGTCGAGGTCGAGGGCGACACGGGCGGCTGGATGGACATCGCCTGCAACATGCCGGCCACGCGCGGCATGAAGGTCCTCACGCAGTCGCCGAAGGTGAAGGAACGCCGCAAGACGATGCTGGAGATGGTCCTGCTCAACCACCCGGTCGACTGCGGCGTGTGCGACAAGGCCGGCGAGTGCATGCTGCAGGACTACCACTACGAGCACAACGGCGCGGCGTCGGTCGCCACCGTCGCCAAGCACCGCACGACCAAGTTCCACGAGCTGTCGAAGCGCATCGTGCTCGACAACGAGCGCTGTGTGCTGTGCTCGCGCTGCGTGCGCTTCACGAAGGAGGTGTCGAAGTCGCACGCGCTCGGCATCCTCGACCGCGGCGACCACTCGCTGGTGCGCTGCGACGAGAAGCGCTCGCTCGACGACGACCCGTACTCTGACAACGTCGTCGACCTCTGCCCGGTCGGCGCGCTGCTGTCGCGGCGTTTCCTCTACAAGTCGCGCGTCTGGTACCTGCAGCCCACACCGTCGGTCTGCCCTGGCTGCGAGCGCGGCTGCACCGTCGACCTGTGGCACCGCAAGGCCGAGTGGAAGTTCAACGCGCTGGATCCGCGCCAGAACGTCGCCATCGAGCGCGTGACGCCCCGCGAGAACCCGGCGGTCAACGGGCCGTGGATCTGCAACAAGGCGCGCGACCTCCCCGACCTCCTCGAGCGCCCGCGCGGCGGGGCGCCGATGCTCAAGGGCGCTCGCGTGCCGCTCGCCGAGGCGGCCGGCGCCGCCCGGCGCATGATCGACGCGGCGAGCTCCCCCGTGGCGCTGATCTCGTCGTGGGGCAGCAACGAGGAGCTGGCGGCCGCGCGCGACGCGCTCGGCCCGCGCTTCCGCTGCTTCGTCAAGGCCGACCACGTGCCGCAGCCGGGCGAGCGCGTCGGCGACGACTTCCTGATCCGGCCGGACAAGAACCCGAACGGGAAGCGCGCGCGCGAGCTGTTCGGCACGGCCCCCGTGTCGCTGGACGGCGCCGACCTCGTGCTCGTCTGGGGCGAGGGCTTCGACTTCGCCGACGTGCCGCGCGGGGCGAAGTCGATCCTGCTCAACGCTTTCCTCGCCCCCGAGAACGGCCACGCCGACGCGTACTTCCCGACCACGCTGCAGACCGAGCGCGCAGGCCACTACACGAACTTCGCGGGCGTGGTGAGCGCTTTCGCGCCGATCAGGCGCGCGCCGGCGGGCAGCGTCGACGCCGAGGCGCTGTTCGGCATGCTCGCCGCCGTCGCCAGGGTGCCCGCATGACGCAGGACCTCGTCGTCTACGCGGTCTACATCGGCTACGCGATCGGCGTGCTGATGACCTTCGGCCTGATACTGACCTGGGTCGAGCGCAAGCAGGCCGCGGTCATGTCGGACCGCATCGGCGCGAACCGCGCCTACCTGCGCATCCCATTCACGCAGGTGAAGCTGGTCTGGTGGGGGCTGTTCCACGGCATGGCCGACGGCATCAAGATGCTGCTCAAGGAGGACTACAAGCCGAAGCCCTACGACTGGTACGCGTACATGGTCGCGCCGTGGGTCGTGTTCACGCCGGTGCTGCTCGTGTTCGCGGTGATCCCCTTCGGCGGCATGCTGCATCCGGGCCAGCTCGTGCCCGCGCTCGCCGGCTGGTTCGGCGACCGTGCCTACCCGATGCAGATCGCGCAGCTCGACGCGGGCCTGCTGATCGTCTTCGCGTTCGGCGGCGTGTCGGTGATCGGCGCCATGCTCGCCGGCTGGTCGTCGTCGAACAAGTTCTCGCTGCTGGGCGCGCTGCGCGCGGGCTCGCAGATGATCTCCTACGAGCTGGTGCTGGCGCTGACGCTGCTCGGGCTCGTCCTGATCTACGGCACGGTCGACCTCGACGACATCGTGCGGCAGCAGTCCGGCCGCATCGCCGGCCTGCCCGCGTGGGGCATCTTCCTGCAGCCGTTCGCCGCGACGCTGTTCCTCGCCGCGGCGATCGCCGAGAACAAGCGCATCCCGTTCGACCTGCCGGAGGCGGAGTCGGAGCTGATCTCGGGCTACTTCACCGAGTACAGCGCGATGAAGATGGGCCTGTTCATGTTCGCCGAGTTCATCGAGATCGCGATCATCGCGGCGCTGTTCACGACGCTGTTCCTCGGCGGCTACAACCTGCCGTACATGCACGACGGCGGCTTCTCGCTGCCGTTCGGCGTGGAGATCGCGATGAGCCACACGGCCGTCGTGATCACCCAGGTCCTCGTGTTCCTGGGCAAGGTCTTCCTGCTGTGCAGCTTCCAGATCCTGATCCGCTGGTCGCTGCCGCGCTTCCGCTACGACCAGGTGCTGAAGTTCGCGTGGAAGTTCATGTTCCCGCTGGCGCTCGCGAACCTGATCGTCACCGTGCTCGTCGTCTGGGCAATGACGCCATGAGCGCCGCGCGCAGGCCCGCTCGCGCGCCGTACGTCCGCAAGGCGTACTGGAACGAGCCCGCGATGGGCTTCTGGGAGCGCGCGTACCTCTTCGAGATCCTGCGCGGGCTCGCCATCACCGGAGGGGTGTTCCTGCGCAACATGGGCAAGTGGGTCACCGGCCGCAAGGGCGCGCTGACCACCTACTACCCCGAGGAGACGCGCCGCGACTACGCGCGCAACAACCGCGGCAAGCACGTGCTCACGCAGCGGCCCGACGGGAGGCCGCAGTGCGTGGCCTGCAACATGTGCGCGACCGTGTGCCCGGCGAAGGTGATCGAGATCGAGGCGGGCTTCGACCCGGCCGACGCCGAGCACCCGAAGTACCCCGTGCGCTTCGAGATCGACTACTCGCGCTGCGTGTTCTGCGGGCTGTGCGTCGAGGCCTGCCCCGAGGACGCGATCCGCATGGACAAGACGGTGCCCGACCTGCCTTCGCCCGACCGCCTGCAGATGTGGCTGGGCAAGGAGGAGCTGCTGGCGTGGAAGCCGGAGCGCGACGTCGCGAAGCCCTACCCGCCGGCGCCGGGTGGACACGAGGGGACGACGCCATGACCTGGCTCCTCGCGAACCTGGAGACGATCCTGCTGGCGATCTTCGGCGTCTCGGCGCTGGTCGGCGGCGTCCTCGTCGTCATGCTGCGCCAGCCGATGCGCGTGGCGATGGCGCTGATCTCGACGATGATCTTCCTGGGCGGCATCTACGGCCTGCTCGGCGTGCACTTCATCGCCGCGTTCCAGGTGCTGATCTACGTCGGCGCGGTGATGGTGTTCATGGTCTACGTGATCATGCTGCTCGACCCGCGCGACCCGGCCACGCGGCGCCGCTTCTCGGGGCTGGTGATCCCCGGCGTGGCGGTGGCGGCGGTCGTCGCCGGGCTGCTGATCCGCGGCGTGGCCGCCGACGCGGGCACGGGCGCCGCAGCCGCCGGCGCCGCGCGCGGCTTCAGCCTCGCCGAATTCGCCAGCGCGTTCCTCAACAAGTACTGGCTGCACTTCGAGCTCACCTCGGTGCTGCTGCTGGCCGCGGTCGTCGCCGCGATCGCCGTCATCCGCGCGAACCGGGAGGACCATGGATAAGACGCACGCGCTGCTGTACCTGGCGCTGGCGCTGTTCGCGCTGGGGCTGTGCGGCGTGATCATCCGCCGCAACCTGCTCGTCATGCTGATGAGCATGGAGCTGATGCTGAACGGCGTGAACCTCTCGCTGGTCGCGTTCGCCGACCGCATGGGCTCGGCCGAGGGCGCGGTGCTCGTGTTCCTGATCTTCGTCGTGGCGGCGGCCGAGATCGCCATCGCGATCCCGATCGTCCTGCTGCTGGCAAAGAGCCGCCGGACGCTCGACGCCGATGCTTTCGCGGATCTGAGGGGCTGACGGTGTTGACCGCGATCGCCCTGCTCCCGCTCGCCGGCTTCCTGCTGAACGGCCTGTTCGCCACGCGGCTGTTCCCGAACCCGCGCGGCACCCGCTTCGTGACGCTGGTGGGCTGCGGCTTGCCGATCCTCGCGTTCCTGCTGACGCTCGACGCGTTTGCCGAGCTGCGCGCGGGCGGCTACGTCCCGCTGTCGGAGACGCTCTACACGTGGATCTCGATCGGCGGGGCGCCGTTCGCGATCGAGTTCTGGTTCGACCGCCTCACCGCCGTGATGGTGCTCATCGTCACCGGCGTGGGGTCGCTCATCCACGTCTACAGCGTCGGCTACATGAAGGGCGACGAGAGCTACGCGCGCTACTTCGCGTACCTCAACCTGTTCCTGTTCTTCATGCTGCTGCTGGTGCTGGGGCGCAGCCTGCTGGTGCTGTTCGTCGGCTGGGAAGGCGTCGGGCTCGCCTCCTACCTGCTGATCGGCTTCTGGTTCGCCGATCCCGAGAAGGCGGCGGCCGGCAAGAAGGCGTTCATCGTCAACCGCATCGGCGACGCCGGCTTCCTGCTCGGCATGTTCGTGCTCTACACCGCGCTCGGCACGCTGGACATGGACCGCATCAACGCGGCGTTCATGGCCAGCCCCGGGCCCGCGATCTCCGCGACGCTGGTGGGCATCCTGCTGTTCATCGGCGCTACGGGCAAGTCGGCGCAGATCCCGCTGTACGTGTGGCTGCCCGACGCGATGGCCGGCCCCACGCCGGTCTCGGCGCTGATCCACGCCGCGACGATGGTGACCGCCGGCGTCTACATGGTCGCCCGCATGTCGGGCATCTACGTCCACGCCGAAGGCGCCTCCCAGCTCGTCGCCTGGGTCGGCGTGCTGACCGCGTTCTTCGCCGCGACGATCGCCATCGCCCAGAACGACATCAAGAAGGTGCTCGCCTACTCGACGGTGTCGCAGCTCGGCTTCATGTTCCTCGCCGCCGGCGTGGGCGCCTACGGTGTCGCCGTGTTCCACCTCTACACGCACGCGTTCTTCAAGGCCTGCCTGTTCCTCGGCGCGGGCAGCGTGATCCACGCGATGTCGGGCGAGCAGGACATCCGGAAGATGGGCGCGCTGGCGAAGAGGATCCCGGTGACGTTCTGGACCTTCGCCATCGCCACCGCGGCGATCGCGGGGCTGCCGCCGCTCGCCGGGTTCTTCTCCAAGGACGAGATCCTCTGGTACGCGTACGCCTCCGAGCGCGGCGGGTCGTTCTGGCTGGTGGCGATCGCCGCGCTGACCGCGCTGATGACGGCGTTCTACATGTTCCGCCTGCTGTGGCTCACGTTCCTCGGCGAGAGCCGGCTCGACGCGCACGCGGCCGCGCACGTGCACGAGTCGCCGTTCTCGATGACCGGCGTGCTCGTCGCGCTGGCGATCCTCTCGGCGATCGGCGGGTTCCTGTCGATCCCTCACGTGCTCGAGCCGATGCTGCCGCTGCCCGGCATCCTCGCGTCGCGCTCCGGGGCGCACCTGCCGATCGTGGTCCTCTCGGTCGCGCTCGGGCTCGCGGGCCTGCTGGGCGCGTGGTGGATGTTCGGCGGCAAGGCCGAGCGCGCGAAGGCGTTCGGCGAGAAGGTGGCAGGCGTGCGCCGCGTGCTGGAAGGCAAGTACTTCGTCGACGAGCTCTACGACCTCGTCATCGGCCGGCCGCTGCTGTGGATCTCGGAGAACGTGTTCCTGAAGATCGGCGACCGCGCGCTCATCGACGGAACGCTGAACGGGCTCGCCGCGCTGGCGCAGCGCACGGCCGCCGCGATGGGCCGCCTGCAGACCGGCCACCTGCACTTCTACGCGCTGCTGGCCCTTGCCGGCCTGCTGGGCGCGCTCGCCTGGGGATGGCGCCATGTCTGACGCGCTGATCCTCAACGTCGTCCTGTGGCTGCCCGTCGCGGGCATCGTCTACACCGCGGCTGCCGACGAGCGCCGCCCGGACGCGGTCCGCGGCTGGAGCTTCGCGCTGATGCTCGTCCAGTTCGCGCTGACCGCGTGGCTCTACCTGCGCTACGACGCCGCCGACCCCGGGCTGCAGTTCGCGACCCGCCTGCCGTGGATCCCCGACTGGGGCGTGGCCTACCTGATCGGGCTGGACGGCTACAACGTGCTGCTGGTCCTGCTGACCGCGTTCCTCGGGCCGCTCGTCGTCGCCGGCTCGTGGACGGCGATCACGAAGGACGTCCGCCTGTTCCACGCGATGGTGTTCCTGATCCAGTTCGCGATGCTGGGGACGTTCGTCGCGCAGGACCTCTTCCTGTTCTACCTGTTCTGGGAGCTGATGCTGGTGCCGATGTTCCTGATGATCGGCATCTGGGGCGGCGAGCGGCGCATCTACGCGACGATCAAGTTCGTGCTGTACACGGCGTTCGGCAGCATCCTGATGCTGGCGGCGATGATCTACCTCGTCTGGTCGCTGAAGACGACCACCGGGGTCGCCTCGTTCGCGTTCGCCGACCTCTACGGCGCGGGCCTCAAGCCGGCTGCGCAGTCGTGGCTGTTCGCCGCGTTCGCGCTGTCGTTCGCGATCAAGGTGCCGATCGTCCCGCTGCACACGTGGCTGCCCGACGCGCACGTCGAGGCGCCCACCGCAGGTTCCGTGATCCTGGCCGGCGTGCTGTTGAAGATGGGCACGTACGGCTTCATGAAGCTCGGCTTCCCGCTCTTCCCCGACGCCGCGCGCGAGGCGACGGTGATCGTGATGCTGCTCGGCGTGATCAGCATCGTCTACGGCGCGTGCCTCGCGCTGGTGCAGACCGACATCAAGAAGATCATCGCCTACTCGTCGATCAGCCACCTCGGCTACGCGATGCTGGGGCTGGCGAGCGTCGACCTCATCGGCATCCAGGGCGCGGTCATGCAGATGGTGAGCCACGGGCTCACGGCCGCCGGGCTGTTCTTCATGGTGGGCATGATCTACGAGCGCTGCCACAGCCGTAACCTCGCCGACTACGGCGGCATCGCGAAGCTGCTGCCGGTGTACTCCGTGTTCTTCATGGTGCTGACGCTGGCCGCGATCGGCCTGCCGACGACCTCGGGCTTCACCGGCGAGTTCCTCGCGCTGCTCGGCACGTTCCGCACGGCCTGGCAGGCGCACGCCGCGGGCAACAGCACGATGCTGTGGCTGGCGGGCGTCGCGGTGACCGGCGTGGTGCTCGGTGCGCTGTACATGCTGTGGTTCGCGCAGCGCTTCCTGTTCGGCGCCACGCGCGCGCCGCACGCCGAGCACGTGCGCGACCTGTCGGCGCGCGAGGTCGGCATCCTCGCCGCGCTCGTCGCCGCGGTGTTCTGGCTCGGCCTGTTCCCCGACGAGCCGATGCGCAAGACCGAGCTCGCCGCCCGGCAGTACCAGCAGCTGGTCGGCGGCGCGCGCGCGGTCGCGGCGCTGCCCGCGACGGAGGCCCGGCGATGAACGTCCAGACGGTCCTTGTCTCCATGCTGCCCGAGCACCTGCTGCTCGCCGGCCTGTGCCTCGTGCTGGTGCTCGACATCCTCGGCCGCGCGCCGCGGACGAGCTTCGCGCTGGCGCTCGGGACGGTGGTCGCCGCCGCCGCGGCCGCCGCGGTGCTCTCGGCGGGCGGCTACGCGGCCGCGACCTTCGTCGGCCAGCTGTCGGTGAGCCCGGCCACGTCGGCCGGGAAGGCGATCGTGCTGGTGCTCGCGGTCCCGGTGCTCATGCTCTCGCGCGACGAGTTCCGCGACGCGCAGTTCCCCATGCTGGCGCTCGCCTCGCTGTACGGCGCCTGCCTGATGATCTCGGCGGACAGCTTCCTCACGCTGCTGCTCGGCCTCGAGACGCTGTCGCTGCCCGTGTACGCGCTGGTCCTCCTCGCCATGCAGCGGAAGGACTGCGCGGAGGCGGCGCTCAAGTACCTCGTCCTCGGCGGCACGGCGACGGGCATGCTGCTGATGGGCGCGTCGCTGCTGTTCGGCTGGAGCGGGACGCTGGCGATCGACGCGTTCGCGCGCGCGCTCGACGCGCCGTCCGCGCTGGCGCGCGCGGGCGCGGCGCTGGTCCTGTGCGCGTTCTTCCTCAAGGCCGCGATCTTCCCGTTCCACGCCTGGGCGCCGGACGCCTACCAGGGCGGCTCGGTCCCAGCGACGGCGTACATGGCGACGATCGTCAAGGCCGCGGTCCTGCTCGCGGTCGTGCGGCTGTTCGGCGCGGCCGAGCTGTCGCCGGCGATGATCGCGCTGGTCGCCGTCCCGCCGCTGGTGTCGATCGTCTGGGGCAACATCACCGCGATGCGGCAGCCGAGCTTCCGCCGCATGATCGCGTACTCGTCGATCGCCCACGCGGGCTTCCTGTTCTTCGCGCTGCTGGGCGCCGTCGAGGGCCGCTTCCAGGCGATCGCCTTCTACCTCGCCGCCTACGGGCTGATGAGCCTCGTCGCATTCACCGCGCTGCCGCACGACGGCGACGACGCGGTCGACGACCGGATCGACTCGCTCAAGGGGCTGTTCCACCGCCGGCCGTACGCCGCGGTGACGCTGGCGATCGCGATGCTGTCGCTGGCCGGCATCCCGCCGCTGCCGGGCTTCGTCGCGAAGTTCCTCGTCTTCCGCAACGTGATGGCCGCCGGCCACACGGAGCTCGCCGTCCTCGGCCTCGTCGGCAGCTACCTCGGCCTGTACTTCTACCTGCGCGTGATCCAGTATATGTTCATGGCCGCCCACCCGTACGGCGCGACGCAGGCGGCGCTGCGGCGGCACGCGTTCGCGGCGAGCCTCGTGTGCCTCGTCCCCGTGGCGCTGCTCACGGTGTTCCCGGGCTGGGCGCTGGGCCTGCTGCGCGGCTAGTGCCCCGTACCGGAAGTTCCTTGCACAAGGACGAGCGAGAAATGACGCGCTGCATTGTTGCCGGTCTTGCGGGTATTCGCGATACCCGCTGCGACCGGCGTCGCGCAGCGCGCCATTTTCGTCGTCCTTGCGCGAGCGGAGGTGGTCGCTGCGCTGCGTTTTGGCAAGGAACTTCCGGCACGGGACACTAGCCGGACGAAGGAGCGACGTGGGCGCAGTCAGACGCCGGAGCGACGAAGAACCCGAACGCGCGGTGGCCGGGGTCATCGAGCGCGTGATCGCCGAGGTTCCCGCGCCGCGTTCGCACGAGGTGGCGAATCCGGATGCCGCGGCCCTGCGCATCGCCCGCGATGCCGCAAGGCGCGCGGCGCTGGTGTCGGGATCGCTAGCCCTGCCCGGCGGGCCTTTGGGGCTGCTCACGCTGCTGCCCGACCTCTACCTCATCTGGAACACGCAGCGCCAGATGGTCGCCGACATCTTCGCCGTCTACGGCCGCACGGCGGAGCTGTCGCGCACGCACATGCTGTACTGCCTGTTCCGCCACGCGGCGAGCCAGGCGCTGCGCGACATCGTCGTGCGCTCCGGGCAGAGGTTCGTCGTGCAGCAGCTCGGCTCGCGCACGCTGTCCTCGCTCGCCGGCCGCGTCGGCTCGGCGCTGAGCCGCCGCGTCGCCGGCTCGGCCGCGTCGCGCTGGATCCCGGTCGCGGGCGCGGCGGCGGTTTCGGCGTACGCGTACTGGGACACGCTGCAGGTGGCGAAGACGGCGCAGCGCCTGCTCGCGCAGGCGCCGGACCCGCCGCGCGACGCCGTGGCGTTCGCCGAACGCCTGCGCTGAACAGCGATGTGCGGCCGCTACGAGCTCCACGCGCAGCCGGCAGCGATCGCGCTCGCGTTCGGGCTCGCGCACCCGCCGCAGCTGCGGCCGCGCTACAACGTGGCCCCGATGCAGGACGTGCCCATCGTGCGCCTCAACGCCGCCGGCGAGCGCGAGCTCGTGCCGGTGCGCTGGGGCCTCGTGCCGCGCTGGGCGAAGGATCCCTCGATCGGCAACCGCATGATCAACGCTCGCGGCGAGACCGTGGCGACGAAGCCGGCGTTCCGCAACGCCTTCCGCCGCCATCGCTGCCTCGTGCCGGCCAACGGCTTCTACGAGTGGCAGGCAACGCCCGACGGCCACAAGCGGCCGCTGTGGATCGGCATGAAGGACGGCGCGCTGCTCGGTTTCGCCGGCCTGTTCGAGCGCTGGCTCGCGCCCGACGGCCATCCGCTCGACACGTGCACGATCCTCACCACCGACGCGAACGACCTGATCGCGAAGCTGCACGACCGCATGCCGGTGATCGTCGCGCCCGAGGACTACGCGCGCTGGCTCGATCCCGAGGATCACGGCCCGCAGGACCTCGTGAGGCCCTATCCCGGCGAGCGCATGACGTTCCACGCGGTGTCGACGCGAGTGAACAGCGTGCGGCACGATGACCCCTCGTGCATCGAGCGCGTGCCGGGCGACGAAGCGCTGCTGCCGTTCGACCAACCGGCGTCTCAGGACGCCCAGAGCGCTACGCCGGCTGCCGAGGAGGAGCCGCAGGCGAAGTTGTTCTAGCGAGGGCCGCGCAGGCGCCCAATCTCCACTCGTCGTCCCCGCGAAGGCGGGGACCCAGTGTCTTCTTCCTTGCCCGGCAGCGCGGAAGTCACAAGTCGCTGGGTCCCCGCCTTCGCGGGGACGACGACGTGGCTAGAATCGAGCGTATCAGGGCGCCGCGCACATCGTGACGCCGAGCCCGCTGCCTTCGGGCTTCCACCCTTGCGCGATCATCGCCGAGCGCACTGCCGGGTCGACGGTGAAGCGGTGGTTCGGCGCTCCCGAGAGGCCCTCGTTGTAGAGACGGTAGACGGGCACCGTGCCCGCGGCGCAGCTTCCCTGCCCGTCCGGCAGCGCGACGTGGAACACGTCGCCCTCGTACTGCCAGTCGCTGCCGGTCTTGACGAGCGCGCACTCCTGCGCCGACGCAGTGTAGAAGTGCGAGCTCTTCGGCGCGAAGCGCGCGCTGAAGAAGCGGCACACCGGCACGGTCTGCGGAGCGGTCTGCGGCTGGCTCCACACGCGGAACGCCCGGCCGGTGCGCTGCCATCCCGCCAGCGCGCCGCTGTCGAGCGCCTGGATCTCGCCGGCAATCGAGGTGACGAAGTAGTGGCCGAACCCGGCGTGCAGGTACTCGACGGCGTCGACGACCTGCGTTCCGGTCGGCGGGGCCGCGACGGCCTGGAAGCTGACGTCGATGCGGTACGGGCCGTCGCCGGTCTCCAGCGTGACGGCGGAACTGAACTGGCCCGCGGATGCCGCGCTTGCCGCTATGGTCATCGTGCAGCTGGCGCCGGGCGGCACGGCCGAGCCCGCGGCGCAGTTGCCGCCGACGACCAGCGTCCCGGCGTTGGACGGCGGCGCGGCGCTGATGAAGAGAGGCCCGTTGCCCTGGTTCGCGAATTCGATCGCGCGCGGCGCCGACGCCGTGCCCACCGCAACATTGCCGAGGTCGACCTTCGCCGGCACCGTGCAGGCATAGCCCGCGGGATTCGCCGCCGGCGCGCCGTAGAGGCAGCGGCAGCCGCGGACGTCGTCGTACTGCAGGTCGACCTGGTTGCTGTAGAGCGTGTCCGGCGGCCCGCTCATCAGCATCGCGCCGCGATCGGAGTGCGAGAGGCCCAGCGCGTGCCCCCACTCGTGCTTCGCCGTGCGGTCCATCTGGAAGACGTTGTCGACGAGCGTGGGCGACAGGATCACGTCGGAGTCCACGAGGTCGCGCACGCCGCCGCCGGGCGTGTACCACGAGTACGTGACACCCGCCGTGCGACCTTCGAGCGTTTCCCAGCCGACCACGTTCTCGAAGTCGGGCTGCTCGTTCAACCGCCGGTTGGGCGGCGTCGCCGTGACGCCCTCGTAGACGTGCGTGAACGCGCAGACCGCCGACCAGGCGTCGAGGTTGCGGATGAGCGCAGCGACCGCGACATCGGTGCTGGCGAACGTCGCCGGCGCATTGGCCGGGTTGTAGCGCCAGCGGTACGGGCCCGGCCAGCGGGCCGGCGTGGCGGAGAGAAAACGGAACTTCGGCAACAACTGCGCGCTCGCCGGCCCCTCGGCCGGCCACGGCATCCGGAAGAAGTCGTCCGGCTCCCGGTCGGCGCGCGCCGGCAGGGCCACGACTGCCATGAGGGCGAGGACGAGTGCGCGAAGTCGAATGCTCATGGGCGGTCGGAGGATGTCAGCGCTTCGCGCCGGCGGCGATCCAGGCGCCGAGCTCGCGGCGCTCGGCGTCGGTCATGTTCGTGAGGTTGCCGATCGGCATGGCCCGCGTCGTCACGGTCTGCTCGCGGATCTGCGCTGCGGCAGCGACGATGCGATCCGGCGTGTCCAGCATCACGCCCTTGGGCGCGACGTCGAAGCCGGGCTGCGCGGGGCTTTGCGCGTGGCACGACGCGCAGCGCTGCGCGACGATCGCCTGCGCGCGCTCGAACGACGGCGCGGCGGAGGCGTCGGGACGCTGGGGCGCAATGACAAAGGCCAGCGCCAGCGTCGCGAGCGCGGCGCTGACGGGGATCGCCCAGACCGTGCGCCCCTTGTGGCGCAGGTTGAAGAAGTGGCGGACGTAGGCTGCGAGCAGAAGGATGGCGAGCAGCACCAGCCACGCGCGGGGGTGCCCCCAGGTCATCGGGTAGTGCGGGCTGATCATCACGAACAGCACCGGCAGCGTGAAGTAGTTGTTGTGCACGCTGCGCTGCTTCCCGCGCAGGCCGTGGATCGCCTCCGGCGCGACGCCGCGCTGCTTGGCGACGACCAGCTGGCGCTGCGACGGGATGATGACGAAGAGGACATTGGCGGCCATCATCGTGCCGAGCATCGCGCCGATCTGCAGGAACACCGCGCGGCCCGCGAAGAGGTGCGACAGGCCCCATGCGCACAGCGCGATGAATGCAATAGTGACCGCGGCGACGAGGCGCTCGCGCTCGAGCCCGGCCCGCTTGCACAGCTGGTCGTAGAACACCCAGCCGGCGACGATCAGCGCCACGCTGATCGCGACCGCCTGCCACGGCGCGAGGTCCGCGACCGCGGGGTCGATCATGTAGGTCCGCGCGTTGGCGTAGTACTGGACGGCGAGCAGCGCGAACCCCGTCATCCACGTCGTGTACGCCTCCCACTTGAACCAGTGCAGCGGCTCGGGCAGTTCGGCGGGCGCGATGCGGAACTTCTGCACGTGGTAGAAGCCGCCGCCGTGCACCGCCCACAGCTCGCCGCCGACGCCCTCGTCCGCGTCCGCCTTGCGCTGCGGCGGCAGCAGCGTGTTGTCGAGCCACACGAAGTAGAACGACGAGCCGATCCACGCGATGCCCACGATGAGGTGGGACCAGCGCAGAAGGAGGTTCAGCCAGTCGAGAGCGTACGGTTCCATCGGACTACGGGGCGGGGCGTTGGGGGCTAGCGTGCACGCCGCGGGGCGTCACGCAGGGCGTCGGTTCCGGCGCCCTGACCTCCTGCAACCGATCCCCAGCCGCGCGGTCTACGAGCCACGATACGTCGAGTAGGCCCACGGCGACACCAGCAGCGGGACGTGATAGTGCGCATTGGCGTCGGCGATGCCGAAGTCGATCGTCACCTCGTCGACGAAAGGCGGGTCGGGCAATGCGGCGCCGAGGCGGCGGAAGTAGTCGCCGGCGGCGAACACGAGGCGGTAGCGGCCGGGAACCAGCGCACCGCCTTCCAGGAGCGGAGCGTCGCAGCGCCCGTCGGCGTTCGTGGCCGTCGACAGCACTTGCACGTGGCGCTCGCCCTCGCGGCGCAGCAGAGTGATCGCCATGCCGGCGGCCGGCGCTCCGTGCGCGGTGTCGAGGACGTGCGTGGTCAGTCGGCCCATGGCGTCGCGAATGCGCGCCCGATTGCTGGCGCGGCGGGCGCCATTGTATGCTCGCCCGGGCCCGACGCGCATCTCCGCCCGACGGCGGCAGCGGGGTCGCGGCCGGCGCTCCGATGCCCACCCCAGCCCCTTCCTATCCCCGCGATCTCGCCGGCTACGGCGAGGTTCCGCCGCACGCGCGCTGGCCGGGCGGCGCGCGGATCGCGCTGCAGTTCGTGCTCAACTACGAGGAAGGCGCGGAGAACTGCGTCCTGCACGGCGACGAGGCCTCGGAGACGTTCCTCTCCGAGATCGTCGGCGCGCAGGCGTTCCGCGCGCGGCACATGTCGATGGAGTCGCTCTACGAGTACGGCTCGCGCGCCGGCGTGTGGCGGGTGCTGCGACTCTTCCGCGACCGCGGCGTGCCCCTTACCGTGTTCGGCGTGGCGATGGCGCTGGAGCGCAATCCGTCCGTCGTCGACGCGTTCCTTCGCGACGGACACGAGATAGCGAGCCACGGCTGGCGCTGGATCAGCTACCAGTCGGCCGACGAGGCGACCGAGCGCGAACACCTCGAGCGTGCGGTCGAGACGATTCGCCGGCTGACGGGGGCGCCGCCGCTCGGCTGGTACACGGGTCGCGACAGCCCCAGCACGCGGCGGCTCGTCGTCGAGCACGGCGGCTTCGTCTACGATGCCGACTCGTACGCCGACGACCTGCCGTACTGGGCTGCTGTCGAGTGCGCGCGCGGGCGCGTGCCGCATCTCGTCGTCCCCTACGCGCTGGACAGCAACGACATGCGCTTCGCCACCGCGCAGGGCTTCAACAGCGGCGAGCAGTTTCTCGCCTACCTCCGGGACGCGTTCGACGCGCTCTACGCCGAGGGCGACCCGAACGGCCCCGACCGGCCGAAGATGCTCTCGATCGGACTGCACTGCCGGCTCATCGGGCGGCCCGGGCGCATCGCCGCGCTCTCGCGGTTCCTCGACTACGCGCTCGCCCACGAACGGGTGTGGTTCGCGCGGCGCATCGACATCGCGCGGCACTGGATGGCCACGCACCCCTGTGGACAGGCACCGGTGTGAAGCTCAGCGAGATCAATGCCATGGATCGTGCCGCGTTCGTCGCGTCGCTGGGCGGCGTCTTCGAGCACTCGCCGTGGGTAGCCAAGCGCGCATTCGACGCCCGCCCGTTCGCGTCCGTCGACGCCCTGCACGGTGCGATGGTTGCCACGATGCGCACCGCGCCGCGCGACGGGCAGCTCGCCCTAGTTCGCGCGCACCCCGAGCTCGCCGGGCGCGCCATGGTCCGCAACGAGCTGACCGCCGACTCGACCAAGGAGCAGGCCGGGGCGGGCCTCACCCAGTGCACGCCCGACGAGTACGCGCGCCTGGTGGACCTCAACGCGCGCTACAACGCGAAGTTCGGCTTCCCGTTCATCCTCGCCGTCAAGGGCTACGACAGGCGCGGCGTGATCGCGGAGTTCGCGCGGCGCGTCGAGCGCGGCGTCGACGAGGAGTTCGCCGAGGCGCTGGAGCAGATCGCGCGCATCACGCGCTTCCGCCTGGACGCGCTGCTGCAGGATTGATCGACGAGGAGACGGGCATGACCGAAGCAACGGGCGCGCCGCGCCGGCGCAGGGTGCGCAAGACGACGCGGCGCACTGCGCGCAACACTGTCCCGCCGTCCGTGCCGGTCGCGGCGATCGCCGACGTCGGGGCGCTGGCCGGCGTCGCGCGACAGTTGCGCAGCTGGTCGGACTCCGTGCTCGGCATCGCCGGCGCCGCCGCCGACGTGTCGATGGGCGCGGCCAAGGCGCTCCTGGTGAAGCCCGAGCAGCGCGCGACGCTCGCGAAGACCGGGCAGGTGCTGAAGGGGATGCGCGAGGCCGCCGGCATGTCGGTCGCCGAGGTGGGCCAGGCGATCAACCTCCGGGACCCGGCGCTGCTCGAGCTGGTCGAGACCGGCAAGGTGGCCCTGCCCTTCGAGATCATCCTGCGGCTCGCCTCGGTGCTCGGCCGCAACGACCCGATCTCGTTCGTGATGCGCTTCACGCGCTCGTACAGCCCCGAGACCTGGCGGGCACTGGAGAACATGGGCATCGGGCGCTTCGCGCTGCAGGTCGGCCGCGAGCGCGAGTTCGCGAACATCTACCGCGCCAGCGACCTCGCGCGCCGCCTCGACGACGAGGAGTTCGCCGCCGTCCTGGCGTTCGTGAAGGCGGCGTTCGACATGGCGATGGCCTTCAGCGCGCCGCGCGGCACGTCGAAAGCGAAGGCGCGGAAATGAGGGTCAGACCCGCATTTCCGGGTCGCCGCCGGATGACACTGCCGCGGAGCGTCCGGGAAATGCGATTCTGACCCTCATTTCCTGACCCTCATTTCCAGGGGAACGGGCCATGAAGACGGAAGTGGGCATCATCGGCGGCGGGCCTTCCGGGCTGCTGCTCGCGCAGCTGCTGCACCGCCAGGGCATCGGGACCGTGCTGCTGGAGAAGCACACGCGCGAGTACGTGCTTTCGCGCATCCGCGCCGGCGTCCTCGAGCACGGCTTCGCGAAGCTGATGCGCGAGGCGGGCGTGGGCGAGCGCATGGACCGCGAGGGCCAGATCCACGACGGCATCTTCATCGCCCACGGCGGCGTGCGCGAACGCGTCGACCTCAAGGGCCTGACCGGCGGCAACTCGGTGATCGTGTACGGGCAGACCGAGCTCACGCGCGACCTCTACGACGGCCGCGACCGCATGCAGGGGACCGTGATCCACGAGGCGCAGGACGTGACGCCTCACGACCTCGATACGCCGCGCCCGTACCTCACGTTCCGCAAGGATGGCGAGTCCGTCCGCGTCGACTGCGACTTCATTGCCGGTTGCGACGGCTTCCACGGCGTCTCGCGGCGGTCGATTCCGCCGGAACGGCTGAGCGAGTACGAGCGCGTCTACCCGTTCGGCTGGCTCGGCGTGCTCTCGCGCACGCCGCCGGTGTCGCCGGAGCTGATCTATGCGACGCACGAGCGCGGCTTCGCGCTGTGCTCGCTGCGCTCGCCGACGCTGAGCCGCTACTACATCCAGGTGCCGCTCTCCGACTCGGTGGACGACTGGCCCGACGAGCGCTTCTTCGACGAGCTCAAGCGCCGGCTGCCGCCCGACGTCGCCGCCGCGATGGTCACCGGGCCGTCGATCGAGAAGAGCATCGCGCCGCTGCGGGCGTACGTGGCCGAGCCGATGCGCCACGGCCGCCTGTTCCTGGCCGGCGATGCCGCGCACATCGTGCCGCCGACCGGCGCCCGGGGCCTCAACAGCGCCGCCTCCGACGTCTACTACCTGTACCACGCGCTGCTCGACCACTACCAACGCGGCGACGACAGCGGTCTCGACGGGTACTCGGAACGCGCGCTCGCCCGCGTGTGGAAGGGGCAGCGCTTCTCGTGGTGGATGACCAGCCTGCTCCACCGCTTCCCCGATGCGAGCCCCTACGACCGGCGCATGCAGGCCATCGAGCTCACCTATCTCTTCTCGTCGCGGGCCGCACTGGCCTCGCTGGCCGAAAACTACGTCGGGCTGCCCTTCTGACGAGACGCGTCCAAGCGTGTGACAACGCCTCGTCGTCCCCGCGAAGCCTGCCCCCGAAGGCTGCAGCCCGGGGGCGGGAACACAGTGTCGTGTGTCGCGAAGATGCCGGATTCCCGCTTTCGCGGGAATGACGCCGGGACGTGACGGTCAGACCCTCGTCTTCCGGCCTGAGACGAGGATACTCACTGCGGCGCGTACCAGATCGGCGAGGTCCAGGCGCGCTCCTGGTGCTTCATCGGCACTTCCTTGCCCATCTTCACGCCGAAGCGCACCTGGTCGTAGGCCGTCCAGCGCGGCGTCGGGATCTCGATCACCCGCGCGTAGTACAGCGCCCGCTGGTCAGCCTTGAAGTCCGGGTCCTTCCACACCGCGGCGAGTTCGGAGGCGCCGATCGTGTTCGTCCACGTCGCCGCGGGCACGTCCACCGTGTCGCCCACCGGTGGCAGCTTGCCGTCCTTCCCCGGCTTGCGATTGCCGGACCACGCCACGTTGTAGATCTTCTCCTGCGCCTTGCCGCTGCCGTCGACCCACGCCTTCACGATCTGGATGCGGTCGAGGTTCGCGCCGATCGGGTCCTTGAGCGCCGCGACGAGGAAGGTTGGCGCCTTGCCGGCCGGCGCCTTCGCGAGGTCACCGCCCATCGGCACGCCCTTCGCGTAGCCGGCCTCCGCGGGCATGCGCGACCTCGCGTCGGCAGCCGTGAACTCGTAGCCGCCGAAGAAGCGCACGATCATCCGCGTGCCGGAGGTGCCGTAGACCTCCTTGCGCATCATCGCGTCCCACAGCGCCTCGCGCGTGTTCTCGGTCGCCCACACCGCGGCGTAGCCCGCGGCGTTGTAGTGCCAGGTGTAACGCGTGCGCACGGGGCCCAGCTTCGCGTCCCAGGAACTGACCTTCGACTTGTGCTCCCAGCGCTCGGGGCTCGGCTCCTGGATCACCATCTTGCCGAAGTAGTTGTCCTCCTCCATGAAGGACAGCGAGTTGTGGATGTCGGAACTGCCGACGACGCCGAACTTGAACGGGTTGACGCCGAGCCTGCCCTGCTGCTCGAGGCCGCGCTTGAGGCCCTCGCGCAGGTAGCTGGTCGGCATCATCGCCTTGGTCAGTGGACCGTCCTCGAGCGTCAGGTTGCCGTACTCCCAGCCGGCGATGCCCATGTCGAGGAACTCGTCAGACGGCGCGATCAGCGGGTGGCTCTCGCTCGTGCCCTTGGTCTGGATGATCTCCTGCAGCGGCTCCCAGCGCTGGCGCTGCTGCGCGTACTCGCGCGTCAGCGGGCCGCCGGTGAACGTCGTCAGCTCGAACATCCGGCCGTTGGAGAGGTTCGCGTTGTGCGGAATCGCCAGCAGCTTGCCGCCGGTCTTCTTCTCGAAGCTCTCCATCCAGGCCCACAGCTTCTCCGGGTCCTCGCTGTTCCAGGACGAGAACGGAAACACCTGGTCGGCCCTGGCCTTGCCGTCGCGAAACAGGATGTTCCGGTGCAAGTTGTTGCCCTTCGGCACCGACGTCCACTCGTAGCCGATCATCGCCGTGAACTTGCCCGGCTCGTTGTACTTCTCGGCGGTGGCCGTGTACTTCTCCCACACCGACTTCATGATCGGCCCGACCACTTTCGGGTCCTTGAACATCGGCGGCAGCTTGTTGTTGGCCTGCGCGGAGACGATCTCGCTGGCCGCCTTCGCGGCCTCCGCGCCGCCGGCCTTCATCATCTCGCCCCAGCGCTTGGCCTGCGGATCGGCGGTAAACGTCGGATTGCCGTCATAGACCTGCGCCATCAGGCCCAGCCCTTCGGCGTGGTCGCTGATCACCAGGAAGTCGAGCGGCCGGCCCATCTTCGCCGCGATCCCCGTGGAGGTGACGACCTCCTCGCCGCGCGCGAGGCGATAGGCCTCCTCCGGACCGAGCCGGTTGCCGCCGGCGAAGCCATCGCCCGAGTTCATCGTGTGGTGGTGCGTGTCGCCGAAGAACACCCGTGTCGGGTACTTCCGGCCCGCGTAGGGCGAGTAGCTCCTCGACTTCGGCGCGGCCGCGCCACCCTTTGCGCGGTTCGCGTCCCCGTACGGGTCGTCGACCGCGCCCTTCGCGGCGACATCCGGCTCGGCTGCCGGCTCCGGCTTCGGCGCCTGCGCGTGCGCGAGGGATGCAACGGCAATCGCCAGCGTGGCGACGCTGGCGCGCGTGAGGTTGGATGCAGTGGTCATCGCAGGAGGTCCCGAGGAGGTCAGTTCGTGGGGAGGAGCAACGTGAGGCCGGCGCGGATCGTCCACTTCGGGTTGCCGGCGAGGTCGCGGAATTCGTAGCCCGCCTCGACGTTCGGGCGCCACTTGTGGCCGAACGCCGTGACGATCTGCCCGTAATTGAGCCCGAACTGCACCGACGCCCAGCGCGAGTTCGCCGTGTCGTACACGAGCTGCGAGCTGCCGAGCGAGACCGATCGCCCGCCGCCAAGTTGGTGGCTCAGGATCGGCTGCAGGTTGAGCACGCCCACGCGCGGCGCGTCGTCGTCGCCCGCGAACGAGAAGTAGCTCTGCAGGAACAGCCCGGCGTTCCAGCCCGGGAACGACTTGCTGTTGACGAAACCCAGCGACGGCCCCACGGCCCACTTCTCGGCGCTCAGGCCGTCGCGACCGGTCGGCAGCAGGACGACGAGGCCCGCGCCCCAGCGGCCCCAGGACTCGTCGAACGTCGTCAGGTCGAAGATCGTCGTGTCCGTGATGCCGGTGCGGCCGGGACCGGAGGTCACGAAAGGTTGCGTGATGCGCAGGATGTGCTTGTACCCCATGCCCTGCCACGGAAGGACGGCGCGAAACTGCAGCTGGTTCGCGGTGTCGTCGATCCCGTGGAAGTTCGCCGTGTAGTTGTCGGTCAGCTGGAACGACATCAGCGACGCGGTGGGGTCCGCGGCCTTGGCCGCGAGGTCGTCGTCGCCGGCGTCCTGCGCCACGGCGGAGGATGCGAGCAGCAGCGCGACGAGCGCCGCCGCGACCTTACACGGAGTCATCAACATCTCACTCCACGTGGGCGAAGGTCACCATGCACGGATCTACGGCGTGTACCAGATCGGCGAGGTGTAGGCGCGATCCTGTATCGAAGCCGGCACGTCCTTCGGCAGCGCGACCTTGAAGAACTTGGCGTCGTACGTCGTCCAGCGCGGCGTCGGGATCTCCAGCACGCGCACGTAGTAGAACGCGCGCTGCTTCGGGTCGAACGCCGGGTCCTTCCAGTGCGTCGCGAGGTACGGCGCGCCGATCGCGTTGGTATAGCTCGCATCCGCCACGTTCACCGTGTTGCCGACCGGTGGCAGCTTGCCGTCCTTGCCCGGCTTGCGGTTGCCTGACCACGCCACGTCGTAGACCTTCTCCTGCGGCTTGCCGTCCTTGTCGAGCCAACCCTTGACGACCTGGAGGCGGTCGATGTTGGCGCCGTCGGCGTCCCGCCGCGCGACGACGAGGAAGTTCGGCGCCTTGCCGGCGGGCGCGGCCTTGAGCTCGCCGCCCATCGGCACGCCCTTCGCGTAGCCGTTCGCGGCGAAATCCGAGCGCTCCAGGTCCCTGGCGGAGAAGTCGTAGCCGGCGAACACGCGCACGACCAGCCGGGTACCGGACGTCGCGTACACCTCCCTGCGCGCCATCGCGTCCCACAACGCCTCGCGAGTGTTGTCGCGGGCCCAGACGGCTGCCAGGCCCGAGGCGGACGTCTGTCGCGCGTAGATTGCGATTTCGGGCTTCCCGCCGATGCCGCCGATGACCTCGTTGAAGCGGATCGGATCCGGCGAGGGCTCAACCGCGGCGACCTTGCCGAAGAAGTTGTCCTCGGTGGTCGTCGCGAGCGACGTGTGCGAATCGCTCGAGCCGATCATGCCGAACTTGAAGGGGTTGACGCCGAACTTCGCCTCGTAGGCCATGCCTCGCTTCAACGCCTCGCGCGCGTACTCGCGCGGGATCATGTCCTTCGTCTTCGGCGCCGGCCCGAGCTGGCCCTTGTCCCAGATCTCGAAGTTCGCGAATTCGTCGTTTGGCGAGAGCAGCGGGTGCGCCTCCCCGGTGCCCTTCATCTGCGTGACCTCGTAGAGCGGCTCCCACCGCGCGCGGCGCTGGGCGTAGTCGCGGTCGAGCGGCTTCTTCGCCGTGAGCGTGACCTGGTCGAACATCAGCCCGTTCGACAGGTTCCCGTTGTGCGGAATCGCCAGCAGCTGCTCCCCGGTCCTCTGCTCATAGCTCGCCATCCACTTCCAGAGGTCCTCGGGATCGACGGAGTCGAAGGCCGAGAACGGGATGATGGTGTCGGCATTCTTCTTGCCGCCGCGGAAGATCACGTTCCGATGGAGGTTGTTCCGCTCGTAGGCGGAGGTCCACTCGAAGCCGATGAAGGCGGTGAACCGGCCGGGCTCGTTGTGCTTCTCCGCCGCGTCGGTCAGCTTCTGCCACGCGGTGCGGTAGATCTGCTGCTGCCCGGCGAGCGGGTCCTTGCCGGCGGACTTCGCCTTGGACCAGTAGTCCCATGCGCCGGGAAGGTCGCCGGCGTCGATGCGCTTGCGCAGCTCCCTGCCGAATTCGGTGGCCATCAGCCCGGGGTCCTTGGCCATCAGCAACGGCGCCAGCCCAAGGTTCTCGGCGTGGTCTGCGACGACCATGAAGTCGAGCGGCCGCGCGAGCCGCGCCGTCACGCCGGTCGACGACTTGACCGTCTCGCCCTTGGCGAACCGGTAGGCCTCTTCCGGACCCAGCGTGTTCCCGATCATGCCCGCGTCGGCCGAAAAGCTCGTGTGCAAGTGCGTGTCGCCGAAGTACACCCGGTTCGGGTGCGTCACCTCCGGGTATGGCGAGTAGCCCGACTTCTTCGGCTGCGCGCCGGGCGCGTCCTGCTGGGCAAGCGCAGCACCCGCGGCGAGCACGAGTGGCAGCACGGCGGTCACGAGGGCCCGGTGAGAATTCCGCTGGTTCGATCGCATCGCCAATCTCCTATCCAACGTCGCCCGCAGCGGCGTCAGAACTTGTAGACCATCTTGGCCCAGAGGAAGTCCCCCTTGAGCCGGTTCTTGGTCTCGATCTCGGGCAGCCACTTGAACTCGAAGATCAGCTTGTCCTTGCCGATCGGCTGGATGTAGCCCAGCACCGGGCCCACGCCGGCCGTGCGTCCCTTGAAGCAGCCGAGCGTCGCGCCGGCGCCGCTGTCGCACGAGACCTGCTGGAAGTACCAGCCCTCGATGCCAACGTTCGCGAATCCCGATCCGAGCGGAAAGATCTGCTGGATCGAAGCGTCCAGGTGCAGCACGTTGCCGCTCTTGTACTGGGTGTCGTCGTTCTCGGTGTTCATCGCCAAGCCCACGTGCGCCGCAGCGTTGAACCCCGACTTCGCGTTCGCGTAGGCGAGACCGACGATCGGGTCGAACGTCCAGTAGTTGAGCCCGGTGTTGCCGAGCCGGCCGAGTTCGTAGCTCCCCGTCGGCGCGTAGATCGGCAGCAGGAAGTCGTACTGCCAGTCGCCGGACTTCCACGCCAGCATCACGGGGACGATCGTGGCGTCGCCGAGCCCCGACACCGAATTGTCGATCCGGCGAAGGCCGCTTGCCGTCTGCGCAGAGATGTCGACCCAGGTGTACGGCAGGAATGCCGCGACGCCGAAGTGCGCGCCGCCGAGAACCGTCTGCTCGAAGCCGTAGCCGCCGCCGACGACGAACGTGTTGGTCGTGACGTCCGCATTGGCGACGATGCCGGCCGCCGTCGGGATGCGGATCGTATTGTCGCCCTGGTAGTTGACGAACATCGGCTTGAAGAACCAACCCGGTCCCGCCGGCGGCAGGTCGACCATCGTTCCGTTGGCGCCCGGCATGACGTGGGACACGCCGCCTTCGCCGGCGTAGGCCAGAGGCGCGGACGCAAGCGCTGCGGCGAGCCCGGCGGCGGCGGAGACTAGGCGAATCGCCGATCGAGAGGTCGAAGGGGCACCTTGGCAACAGCGGGCCTGCAACGTCATGGCGTCGTTCTCCGGAGCGGGTTCGGGTTCGCGCGCGAGTCTCGCATCGCGCGCGCGATGCGTCCAATGCCGCTCGGGAACTACCGTGATACGCTGTACGCATGGCCATCGAATTCCGGCTGCTGGAGCACGCGCTCGCGGTGGGTGCGCATCGCAACTTCGCCCGCGCTGCGGAGGCGCTCGGCTTGTCGCAGCCGAGCCTCTCGCGCAGCGTCGCTTCGCTCGAGCGGCAGCTGGGCGTGCGGCTCTTCGACCGCACGCCGCGGGGCGTCGTCCCCACGACGTTTGGGTGCCTGCTCCTCGAGCGTGGCGCCTCGGTGCTGCAGCGCGAGGCAGACCTGCGACGGGAAATCCGCGCGCTCGCCGGGCTCGACGCCGGCACGCTGGCTGTCGCCGCCGGCCCCTACCCTGCCGAGACGTTCGTCGCTGAGGCGATTGGCCGCCTGTCGCGGAAGCATCCCCGCCTGCGGATCAGCCTGATGGAGGCCGAAGGGGCACAGGTGCTGCGCGACGTGCTCGCCGAACGGGCCGACGTGGGTGTCGCCGGGTTCGAGATCCTCGAGAAGGACCCGCGGCTCGTCGTACAGCGGCTGGCCGCGCGGCGCTTCCACTTCGCCTGCCGGCCTGGTCACCCGCTCGTCCGGGAGGCGCGGCTCACCCTGGCACGGATTCTCGACTACCCTCTGGTGACCACGGTGCTGCACGGCACGCCGGCCGCGTACCTGGCGGGCCACGGGACGCTGCCGAAAGGCCGCAGGCCGACCGAGGCCGTCCCGCAGATCGCGGTGAACGCCGCGGCGCTCGGGCTCGGCATCGTGCGCGCGAGCGATGCCGTGTTTCCGGCAACCATGCCGATCCTCGCCGCGGACCTCGCCGCCGGACGGCTGGTGACGCTCGACTTCGACGCGCCGGTGCTGCGCTTGAGCGCGGGCATCTTTCACCTCCGGGATCGCACGCTGTCGCCGGCGGCGCGCGCGTTCCTGGACATTCTGCGCGAAGTGGAAGCGCAGTCGGCGGAGGGCGAGCCAGCAGCCGCGCCGCGCCGCGGAGGCGCCGTCACGCCCCGGCGATCGAAGCCGCCACGCTAGGGGTGCCGCTCCTGGCGGCTGCCGCCGGCCGCCGCGCCGAGCGCCTGCGCACGAGGAAGTACGCCGCCGGGATCACGAACATCGACAGCAGCGGCGCCGTGATCATGCCCCCGATCATCGGCGCCGCGATGCGCTGCGTGATCTCCGAGCCGGTGCCGGTCTCCCACAGGATCGGCAGCAGCCCGATCACCGTGGTGGCCACCGTCATCGCCTTCGGCCGCACGCGCAACACCGCGCCCTCGCGGATCGCGTCGAGCAGCGCCGCCTCGCCCGACTCGCCCTTCGCGACGCGCTCCTCCCAGGCCTGCTTCAGGTAGACGAGCATCACGATGCCGAACTCGGCGGTGACGCCGGCCAGCCCGATGAACCCGACCGCGCTGGCGATCGACACGTTGTGGTCGAGCGCGTAGAGCAGCCACACGCCGCCGATCACCGAGAACGGGAGGATCGCCATGATCATCAGCGCCTCGTCGATGCGGCGGAACGTGAGGTAGAGCATGACGAGGATGATGGCCAGCATCGCCGGCACGACGACCTTGAGCCGCTCGGTCGCGCGCTCGAGGTATTCGAACTGCCCCGACCACGCGATCGAGTAGCCGGCCGGCAGCTTCACCTCGCGGGCGACCGCCTGCTGCATCGCCTTCACCGAGCCGGAGAGGTCGCGTCCGCGCAGGTCGACGTACACCCAGCCCGACGGCCGCGCGTTCTCGCTGCGCACCATCGGCGGGCCGTCGCTGACGCGCACGCCGGCCACGTCGCCGAGGCGTATCTGCGCGCCGCGCGGCGTCACGATCGGCAGGTCGCGCAAGGCCCCGATCGAGTCGCGCCAGTCGCGCGGGTAGCGCACGTTGATCGGGAAGCGCTGCAGGCCCTCGACCGTCTCGCCGACGTTCTCGCCGCCGATCGCCGCCGTCACCACCGCCTGGATGTCGTCGACGGCGAGGCCGAAGCGCGCGGCCGCCGCGCGATCGATCGTCACGTCGACGTAGCGCCCGCCGGTCAGCCGCTCGGCCAGCGCCGAGGAGACGCCAGGGACTGCCTTCACGACGCGCTCGATCTCCGCGGCCACCTTGTCGATCTCGGCGAGGCTCGGGCCCGACACCTTGATGCCGACCGGGCTCTTGATGCCGGTGGCGAGCATGTCGATGCGGTTGCGGATAGGCGGCACCCAGACGTTGGCAAGCCCTGGCACCTTGACGGCGCGGTCGAGCTCGTCGATCAGCATCCGGGAGGTCATGCCCGGCCGCCACTGCTCCTTCGGCTTGAACTGGATCACCGTCTCGAACATCTCGAGCGGCGCAGGGTCGGTGGCCGTCTCCGCGCGCCCCGCCTTGCCGAACACGCGCGCGACCTCGGGCACCGACTTGATCATGCGGTCGGTCTGCTGCAGCAGCTCCGCGGCCTTGCCGGCCGACAGGCCCGGCAGGGCGGTGGGCATGTACAGCAGGTCGCCCTCGTCGAGCGGCGGCATGAACTCGCCGCCGAGCTTCGCCGCGGGCCACAGCGTGGCGATCGCCAGCGCCACCGCAAGGAAGATCGTCAGCCACGGCGCCTTCAGCACGGCGTCGAGCAGCGGACGGTACGTCCAGACGAGGAAGCGGTTGACGGGGTTGCGCTGCTCCGTCGGCACGCGGCCGCGGATCAGGTAGCCCATCAGCACGGGAACCAGCGTGACAGAGATGCCCGCCGCCGCCGCCATCGCGTAGCTCTTCGTGAACGCGAGCGGCGCGAACAGCCTGCCCTCCTGCGCTTCCAGCGCGACCACCGGCACGAACGAGATCGTCACGATGAGCAGCGACGAGAAGAGCGCCGGCCCCACCTCCACCGCGGCGTCGGTGATCACCTTCCAGCGCGCGTCGCCTTCGAGCGCTTCGCCGGGATGCGCGTCCTGCCACGCCTCCAGGCGCCGGTGCGCGTTCTCGACCATCACCACCGCCGCGTCCACCATCTCGCCGATGGCGATCGCGATGCCGCCCAGCGACACGATGTTCGCGGTGATGCCCTGGTAGTACATGACGATGTACGCCGCCATCACGCCGAGCGGCAGCGCGACGATGGCGACGAACGCGCTGCGCAGGTGGAACAGGAACACCACGCAGATCACCGCGACCACCGCGAACTGCTCGAGCAGCGTGTTCTCCACGGTGGCGATCGAGCGCTTGATCAGGTCCGAGCGGTCGTAGACCGGCACGACCTCTACCCCCGCCGGCAACCCGGGCTTCAACTGCTGCAGCTTCGCCTTCACCGCGTCGATCGTCGCCAGCGCGTTCTTGCCGCTGCGCATCACGACGATGCCGCCGGTCACTTCGCCCTCGCCGTCGAGCTCCGCGATGCCCCGGCGCAGCTCGGGTCCGACCTGCACGCGCGCGACCTGGCCCAGCAGCACGGGCACGCCCTGCTCCGAGACCGACAGCGGCGTGTTGCGGAAGTCCTCGAGCGACTTGAGGTACCCGCTGGAGCGCACCATGTACTCGGCCTCGCCCAGCTCCAGCACCGAGCCCCCGACCTCGGCGTTCGCGCGCTTGAGCTCCTCGATCACCCTGGCAGGGGTCACGTTGTAGGCGCGAAGCTTGTCGGGGTCGAGCACGACCTGGTACTGGCGCACCATGCCGCCCACCGTCGCCACCTCGGCGACGTTCGGCACGCTCTTCAGCTCGTAGCGCAGGAACCAGTCCTGCAGCGCGCGCAACTGGGCGAGGTCGTGGCGGCCGCTGCGGTCGACCAGCGCGTACTGGTAGATCCACCCCACCCCCGTCGCGTCGGGGCCGATCGCGGGCTTCGCCTGCGGTGGCAGGCGCGAGGCCGCCTGGTTCATGTACTCGAGCACGCGCGAGCGCGCCCAGTAGAGGTCCGTGCCGTCTTCGAACAGCACGTACACGAACGAGTCGCCGAAGAACGAGTAGCCGCGCACGGCCTTCGCTCCCGGCACCGACATCATCGTCGTCGTCAGCGGGTAGGTGACCTGGTTCTCGACGATCTGCGGGGCCTGCCCCGGGTAGGTCGTGCGGATGATCACCTGCACGTCGGAGAGGTCGGGAATGGCGTCGACCGGCGTGCGCCACACCGCCCACATGCCCCACACGGCGAGGCCAAGCGAGCACAGGACGACCAGGAAGCGGTTGGCGACCGACCAGCGGATGACGTTGGCGATCACGGCTTGCGCCCCTGCGCCGGAGCGATCGACGAGAGCTGGAACTCGCCCTTCGGCGTGACGGCGAACTCGAAGTCGACGCGCACGCCCTCCTTCACCGCCGGCGGCACGCCGGATGCGGGCGCCTTGAACCCCATCGTCATCGCCCCCATGCCGGCCGACTCGATCGGCCCGTGCTCGATGAACACCTCGCCGCCGTCGACGTCGCGCACGACGCCGGACGCCTTGTGCCGCACCGCGCCCGAGGCGGCCTGCCCGCCGTGGCCCGACTGCGCGCCCGCGGCCGGCGCCTCGCCGGCGACGTTCATCCGCGCCAGCACGCCCTTGAGGCTCGCCTCGGAGTCGATCAGGAACTGCCCCGAGGCGACGACGAGCTGGCCCGCGGCAATGCCCTTGCGGATCTCGGTCATGTCGCCGGACTCGCGGCCCGTCTCGACTTCGACCGGCGCGAACCTTCCCTCGCCTTCGGCGACGATGACGACACTGCGCGTGCCGGTGCGGATGACCGCCTCGGAGGGCACGAGCACCGCGGCCTTGGCTTCGGGCCCGGCAAACGTCGCGGTCGCGAACATGCCGGGCTTCAGCGTGCCGCCGGGGTTGGCGAGCACGATGCGCGCGCGCACGGTGCGCGTGGCGGCGTTGACCTCGGGCAGCAGCGTCTCCACGCGGCCCTTGAACGCGCGATCGGGGTACGCGGCGCTGCGCGCCTCCACCTGCGCGCCGACGGCGAGCTGCGCCGCCTGCGCCTCCGGCACCTCGGCGATCAGCCACACGCTACCCAGGCCCGCGATGCGCACGAGGTTCGTCCCCGGCATCACCGCCTGGCCGTCGCGCGCGCCGATCTCCCACACGATGCCGCCGACAGGCGCGGTCACGGTGACCCGTCCCGACGTGCGTCCCTCGCGCTCGATGCGCGCGATCTCCGCCTCCGGCATGCCGGTGAGGCGCAGGCGGTTGCGCGCGGCGTCCACCAGCGCGTCGACCCCGGGCTGCGCGGAGCGCTTGAGCGCAATCAGCTCCTCCTGGGCGGCGACCCACTCGGGAACGAAGAGGTCGGCGATCGGCTGTCCCGCACGCACGCCCTCGAACGTCGCGCGCACGTGCAGCCGCTCGACGAAGCCCTGCACGCGCGACTGCACGCCGGTCAACGTGCGCTCGTCGACGGCGATCGCGCCCACCGCGGTGAAGCCGGACGGCAGCGAGCCCGACTTCGCCTCGACCGTGCGCACGCCGAAGCTCTGCGTCAGCCGCGGGCTGATCGTCACCCTGCCCTCGTCGGCGCCCTCGTCCGCGTACACGGGCACGAGCTGCATGTCCATGAAGGGGCTCTTGCCCGGCTTGTCGAACTTGTGCCCCGGCACCATCGGGTCGTGCCAGTACAGCACGCGGCGGCCGCTCGCGTCGGTGAGCGCCTTGCCGCCGTCCGGCGCAGCAGGCTGCGGCGCCTCGGCCGGGCTATGCGTCCCGTACCAGTAGCCGGCGAAGGCGGCGAGCGCCGCGAGCGCGAGCGCGGCGAGGATCGCGACTGCGGAGAGGCCGCGTTGCAGGTCAGAGGTCTTCATCGGGGCTCCCCCGGGGTCAGGTTCGCGAGCCACGCCCAGCTGCGCGCGGCTGCCTGTTCGGCGTTGATGAGCGCGATGTCCGCTTCGAGCTCGCCGCGGCGCGCTTCGAGCACCGCCGCCAGCGTGCCCGCGCCGCCGCGGTACGACGCGAGCGCGGCCTCGGTGCGCGCGCGGGCGAGCGGGATCAGCTCGTCGCGGATCGCGCGCGCCTGCTCGCGCATCGCGTCCCACTCGGCGAGCATCTGCCGCACCTCCGCCACGCGCATGCGCCGCGCGTCCTCGCGCATCGCGCCGGCGGCGTCGCGTTCCTTGAGCTTCGCAGCGTGCTCGCGGTCCTGCCGCGTGCCGGGCGACCACGGCAGCGGCATGCGCAGCATCACCGAGACCATGTCGGGGTTGTTGTAGCGGTAGCCGTAGGACACTTCCACGCTCCAGTCCGGGTCGCGATTGGCGCGCGCGAGGCGCGACTCGGTGTCCAGCACGGCGGCCTGCGCCTCGAGGCGACGCACTTCGGGTTGCGAATCGACGGCGACCAGCCGTTCGACCGGCTCCGGCAAGGCGTCGAGGGCAGGCGGCTCGGCGAGCTGCCGGTCCGCCTCGTTGCCGACGTAGCGTGCGAGCGCGATGCGCGCGCGACGCGCGGCCAGCTGCGCCTCCACTTTCCTGTTGCGCAGGTCGATCAGGGCGGACTGGGCAGCGAGCACGTCGCCCTGCGCGCCGCGGCCGGAGCGGTACGCCGCGCCGGCCAACGCCGCCTGCAGCTCGGCCTCGGCGATCTGCGCGGCGATCGCGCGCTCGGCGCGTTGCGCGTAGTGCGCATTCAGCCACGCGGCGGCCGTCTCGCGGCGGATCGACAGCGCATCGGCCTGCGCGACGACCTCGACGCGCTCGGCTTCGCGCAACGCACGCTCGCTGCGCAGCCGCCGCTTCGCCTCGCGCGGGAACTCCTGCATGACGCCGATGCGCGCCATCGTCATCCCGTCGCGCAGCGTCCAGGCGTCCGCGCCGCTCAGCGAGAGATTCTCCATCCCCGCGAACACCTGCGGGTCGGGCAGCTCGCCGGCCGCGACGGCCATCTCGCGCGACGCCTCGGCCATCGCCGACTGCGAGGCGAGCTGCGGCGAGCGCTGCAGCGCGAGGCGCTGCGCCTCGGCGAGCGTGAGCGGCACGGGCGATTGCGCCAGCGGCGCGGGCGCGTGCACGAGCGCCGCGAGCGCGAACAGGTACGCGGCAGCGGCTTGCACCGGGATCCGCCGGCGCGCGGCGGAAGGGGAACGACGACGTGGCACGGCAACCTCCTGCTGGACGATCGAACGCGACCGGCGCGCAGGCGCCGGCGAAGACTCGTTCAGCCGGAGGTCAGATCAGCAGGCGGGCGTACAGCGTGCGCGGCGGCGGAGAGGCGCTCTTCGCCTCGAGGTCCGCAACGGGAGCGGCCGGCGCGAGCGCAACCGGTTGCAGCGGCAGTTGCCAGGCCACGACCGCATCGGGCGCCGGGACGTCGGCCGAACCCGCATCGGGCAGCGACGCCACTTGGCAGTGCACTTCGCAGACGTTGCCGCCGGCGAGCTTCGCATCGTCGTCGGGCACCTGCTGCGCGAGGTGCGCGGCGCAGGGCACGGCGCCGGCATCCGGCAACGCATCCCGCTGGCACGCGTAGGCGATGGCCGCCGACTGCGCGAAGACCACGCAGAACGCGACGAGCCAGGCGACCAGGCGGCGATGTAGGCGGCGCTGCACCATGTGCAAAGTTTGCCGGAAATCCGACCCCGATCCTAGCGGGCAAGCGGGGAACGTGCTTGACGGGCGTCAATCCGAAGCGTGTTTCATGCCAGGCGCGCCTGACCGGCCCCCCGTCGGGCTTCCTGCGCCGGATGTCGGGGGCGGACCGGTCCGGGGCTACGCGGGGTCGTTGGCGGCAGGCGGCGCGACCGGACGATCGAGCGCGCGGCTGTCGGCGCGCGTGGCCATGAGCGGCGCGTCGGCCAGCGCCTGCGCCCAGACGCGGCGCGGCAGGAACGTCTGCAGGTGGCCGATGGCGGCCTCGACGAGCGCGGGATGGGGCTCGTGGCCGACCCCGGGCACGACGTCGGCGGTCACGTCGGCTCCCAGCGCGATCAGGCGCGTCGCCGCGTCGACAGCGTGGCGCGCGGGAACCGCGCGGTCCTCCTTGCCGTGGACCAGGTGAACGACCGCCAACGGTGCGTCTTCCGGCAGCGCGGCATAGCGGCCCGCGATCGCGACGACCCGGCCGACCAGCGCGGGAAACGCCTGCGCGAATTCGAGCGCCAGGATCGCCCCCTGGGAGTAGCCGACCAGCGCCGTGGCAGGCGCCGCCACGCCCAGCGCCGCCTGGGCGTCGCGCACGAACGCGGCGAGTCGCGGCAGCACTGCACCCACGCGCTCGGGACGGTTCTCCTCCGTGACGTCGAGCATGGAGAACCACTGACGGCCGCGCGGCGCGAGATCCGACGGCGCGAAGCCGTCCGGCATCAGGTGCCCCGACTGCGGCCACACCTGCGCGAAGCGGTCGGCGATCGGCGTCATCGCCAGCGCACTCGCGCCCACGCCGTGCAGGTGGATGAAGAGCGGCGTGGGCGCCCCGACGCGAGGCAGGAGGTGCAGGACCTCGTCGAGGATCATGCGGGCACCTGACCAGCGATGAAGTTCAGCAGCCGTGCATTGCGGCACCCCCTCACCCCAACCCTCTCCCCCGGTACCGGGGGAGAGGGGGCACTGCTCCCTCTCCCGCTTGCGGGAGAGGGTCGGGGTGAGGGTGCGGAGTTCGCCACAAGGACACCAGCTGAGATTCATCGCCAATCAGGTGCGGGCAAGTCTAGCGCCTCGACGCGGGCGCCGGGAGGCGGGTTCGCGGATTGACGGCGATGCCGGCGTACGCCACCCTTCCCTCTGCGATCCCCGACCGCTGCGCGGCATGCCGACTCGCCGAACGCCGGACCCCGAACGACTCGACCGCATCGTGGCGCAGGCGCGCCGCGAAGCCGACGAGCGGGCGAAGACGTACCGCGACCGGGCGCTGCGCCTGCTGCCCTGGATCTGCACGCGCTGCGCGCGCGAGTTCGACCGGGCCAGCCTGCAGCTGCTGACCGTCCACCATCGCGACGGCAACCACCATCACAACCCCGCCGACGGCAGCAACTGGGAGCTGCTGTGCGTGTACTGCCACGAGAACGAGCACGCCCGCGAGCACGACAACGACGGCCGTGCCGCTCCGGCGGAGGACGAGGTGGCGCCCGCGACCCACCGCCCGTTCGCCAGCCTCGAAGAGCTCCTCAAGCGCCGGTAGCCCCGGCGGGGTCGTTGCTCGCGAACCCCGTCTGGCCGCACGCCGCCATTCGGCGGCGTGGCCGCCGCTCCTACAGGAAGGCCTTGGCGCGCTCCACGAGTTCCGCGAGCCCCGGCTCGTTGGGGTTGCGCGGCTTGCCCGGATGGATGATCGCCACCTGGCAGATCTCGGCCGCCTCGACGAGCTGCCGGTAGGTCCCGGCGTTGACGTCGGCGATGTAGGCCTGCTTGTTCTCGTTGTACTTGAACATCCTGTCGTTGATGTTCTGGCACTCGTTGCAGCTCGGGCAGCGCGAGGTCTCGATCCACGCCTCGTCGGGATTGCGCTGCGGCTCGGCGGGCTCCGGGGCCGGCGGCTCGGCCGCCTTGCCGGCGGCGGGGGCGGTCGCCGGAGCCGCCGCGGCGGCCGGCGCTGAACCCGGCGCGGGCTCCTCGCGCTCCTTCGCCCGCGCCTCCTCCCACTTCGCCTTCTCGCGCGCGAGCAGGATCTCGGCGTGCGAGTTGTGGATGCCGCCCTGCTCCTGCAGCCGGTGCCAGAACGTCCGGTAGCGCACCACCGTCTGCATGAGCCGCGAGTCGGCGATCACGCGCTGCAGGACGTCCTCGCCGTCGACCGCCAGCACGTAGGGCACCTTGTCGCCGGCGCGCTTCGCGTCCAGCGCGAGCCACTCGTCGGCGGGCACCATCGCGTCGTTCCAGCGCTCGCGCGGGATGCGCGCGAAGTGCGACGCGTAACGGCGGTCGCAGAGCATGAAGTCGGCGATGGTGAACGGCATCTCCTGCCGCACGCGCTGCAGCGCCTCGTCGGCGTACTCGAGCGGCTCGACCGGCCAGTCGGCCTCGGGCTGCGGGTTGTCCTCGAGCGCGAAGCGCGCCGCCTGCGTGGCGCCCGCGTGCGGGTCGTACGCGAACGCGGGGAACGCACGCGACTCCATCGCCGCCGCGGCCGCCAGGTACGTCGGCAGCGCGCCCTCCGCGCCCGTCCCCACATAGACGCTGAACAGCCCCGCGCCGTGGTGCGCGAAGGCCTTGGCGACGCGCTCGCGCATCGCGTAGAGGTTTGACGCCGCCGTCTGCACGACGTACACGCCGCCCAGCCCCGTCGCCGTGTTGGCGAGCCGCGCAGCGCGCACGCCGAACGGGAAGTGGCCCGCGCCCGCGGACGCCTCCTCGACGAGGTCCGTCGTCTCCACGAGGACCTTCACCGGCAGCCCCGCCGAGAGGATGTCCATCAGGCCCGCGTTGCGCGGCGCGTCGTTCTCGCCGGCGGGGATGCACACGAGGTAGTCGGGGAACAGCACGACGTCCTCGGGGGTCAGCGCGCTCTCGTCGAAGTGGGCGAAGAACGGGTCGTGCTTCGCGTCGGCGTAGCGGCCGTCGGCCTCGAGCTCGGCGATCGCGATCGCCTTCACGACCTCGGCGAGCTTCGGCAGCCGCGCGCGGCAGGCCTCGGCCGCCGACGCGCAGTCGGTGAACCGGAACGCGAGCTGCTCGGGAACCCCGGGGCGCCCCGCGAGGTGCTCGTCGACGTAGAACGGCTGCGTTTGCAGCACCTGCAGCGCCCACTCGATGCGTTGCCGGCGTGCCGGCGGCAGCTCGTCGTGCGGCACGTTGCGCGTCAGCAGCTTCGACATGGCGCCGAAGTCGAACGCGTCCTTGTACGAGCCGCCGAGCGTCGCGCGCAGCGTCTCCGGCTGGCGGCCGACGGCGGACTGGATGAACGCGGCGCGCAGGATGTCGGAGAGGCGCACCACGAGGCGGTCGACCAGGCGGCGGAACGCCTTCGCCTTGCGCTTCTGCGCGGCCTGCCAGAGGTGCGTCACCACGTCGGCGGGCATGCCCGCGTCGCAGTCGGCCACCCAGCCGTCGAGGTCGAGCTTGTCGCCGATGCCGGCCAGCACCTCCTGCGCCGACGGGTCGCGCGGCGAAGCGAGCCGCTGCGCCGCCTCCCCCCAAAGCTCGGCGAGCGTGCGGCGCGCGCCGCTCGCGGTCAGCGCGCGGATCTCGCGCTCGAGCCGCAGCACGTGCTTGCGCAGCTTCTCGCCCTCGAGCCCGCGCGGCGCCACTTCGCGCAGCACGTCGTCGATCACCGAAGAGAGCGCGCGCACCTCGCCGGCGTCGCGCCCGGTGCCGACCAGCACGACCGGGTAGTCGTAGCGCAGGCGCGCGAGGTCGCGGTAGCCCGCGAGCAGCGCCGGGCGCAAACCCAGCCCGTCGACCGCGTCGAGGCCTTCGCCGTGGCGCCGGCCCGTCGAGAAGAAGAGCCGCTGTTCGTCGAATCGCGCGACCGTGTCCATGGTCCTGACGTCCTGTTTGTGCTGTGCCCTACGCCGCGGCGCGCGCGCCGTCGTCCTGCGGCCACACCGTGACCTTGTCGAACTCGGCTTCCAGCCCCGCGCGCACCTGCTCGGCCGTGCGCACCTCGCCTACGCCGTGCAGGTCCTCGTAGCAGGGCACCGACGGGTTGCGGTAGAGGATGCCGACGGGGATCGGGTCGGTCGCGGAGGCGATCTCGCGGGCGCGGTTCATGTCGAGCGGGTCGTGCTCGATCTGGTTGCGGTAGGTGCGCGCGAGCTCCGGCGAGATCGCGAGGCCGTCGCGGTGCGTGAGCAGCAGCGTCTTGCCGGGGTCGTGCAGCCACGGCTCGAACTGCTTGGGCAGCCACTCGGGGCAGCGCTGGATGATGCGGACGAACGAGAATCCGCGGTGCAGGTAGGCCTTGCGGATGATGTCGTAGAGCAGCTCGGGGATCCAGTCGACCGCCTGGGCGACGAACGACACGTTGGTCACGCCCAGCGTGACGGTGAGCGGGTTCATCGCCTCGAGGTAGCTGCCGCGCGGCGTCGTGTTGCTCTTCATGCCGATCGGCGACGTCGGCGAGGCCTGCTTCTTGGTGAGCCCGTACACCTGGTTGTCGTGCAGGATCACCGTCAGGTTCATGTTGTAGCGGATGGCGTGGATCCAGTGCGCCGCGCCGATGCTGCAGCAGTCGCCGTCGCCGGTGTTGACGAACACCGCGAGGTCGGGGCGCGCCATCTTGACGCCCTGCGCGATCGGGAACGCGCGGCCGTGGATGCCGTGGAACCCGTAGGTCTTCATGTAGTGCGGGAAGCGCGACGAGCAGCCGATGCCGGAGACGAACACCGTGCGCTCGGGCGCCAGGTCCTCGTCGCGGCACAGCCGCTGCACCGCGGTCAGGATCGCGTTGTCGCCGCAGCCGCTGCACCAGCGCGGCACGCCGCCCTGGTAGTCCTCGAGCTGGTGGTGCGCCTCGTGCAGCTTGATGAGGCACTGGGTGACGGGCATCGTCATGAGAGTCTCCGGAACTGCCGATCGCCGCGCGATCTGCAGAGGGCGCGCAACTCCACATCGTCATTCCCGCGAAGGCGGGAATCCAGCGTCGTTGCGACCGGAAGACGCTGGGTCCCCGCCTTCGCGGGGACGACGAAGCAGCGGGGTGGAACGCGGGTCATGCGGCGGTCGCAGGCGCCGCGAGCTTGTCGCGCAGCACCTGCACGACCGACGACGGCTTGATCGGCTGGCCGCGCGACTGCGACCAGCAATCGACGTCGACGAGGTAGCGCGAGCGCAGCATCATCGCCAGCGCCGAGTAGCGCCGGTTGTCGGCGTCGATCAGCTCGTCCTTCAATTCGTCGGACCAGTTGCCCTCGATGGACATCACCCGCTTGAAGCGGCGCAGGATCTCGCCGATGCCGGGCGCCATCGGCTGCAGGAACGTGAGGTGCAGCGACGACACCCTGAGCCCCTCGTCGCGCAGCCGGCCGACGGCCTCCTCGATGACGCCCTTCGTGCTGCCCCAGCCCACGACGAGCAGGTCGCCTTCGGGATCGCCGAACACCTGCGGCGTCTTCAGCGTCTTCTGCAGCGCGGCGATCTTGAGGCTGCGGTGGCGCAGGCCCTCCTCGTTGATCTCGGGGTCGTAGGCGACCTTGCTGGCACGGTCGTGCGCGAGCCCGGTCACCGTGTGCATGCCGTCCGGCTGGCCGGGCACGAAGCGGCGCGCGATGCCGGTCAGCTTGTCCCAGTCGTAGGGCTTCTGCCCGCGCGGCACCGGCGTCTGGTCGACCGGCGGGGCCAGCCACTCGGGGTCGAACGCCGGGCGCGGGAACGGCTGCTGCGCGGTGGCGAGGCTCGCGTCCGAGAGCACGACGACGACGGCGTTGAACGCCTCTGCGATGCGGCGCGCGGTGATCATCGCGTAGAAGCAGTCCTCGATGTCGGACACGGCCAGCACCACCTTCGGGGCGTCGCCGTGGCTGCCGTACACCGTGGTGAGCAGGTCGCCCTGCTCCACCTTGGTGGGCTGGCCGGTCGACGGCCCGCCGCGCTGCACGTTGACCACGACCAGCGGGATTTCGGCCATCACGGCGAGCCCGATGCCCTCCTGCTTGAGCGAGTAGCCGGGGCCCGACGTGATCGTCACCGCGCACTTCCCGGCGTAGGAGGCGCCGATGGCGAACGCGCAGGCGGCGATCTCGTCCTCCGCCTGGTGAACGATGCCGCCGACCTTCTCGAACACGTCGGAGAGGAAGTGCGAAGCCGAGGTCGCCGGCGTGATCGGGTACATCGCGCAGATGTCCATCCCCGAGGCGAGCACGCCCAGCGCCAGCGCGGTGTTGCCGTTGACGACGATCTGCGGCACGGTCGTCTTCACGGCGGGGATGCGGTACTGGAAATCGAGGTTCGCCGCCGCCCACGCGTAGCCGGCGTCGAACAGGCCCTGGTTCACCGTGACGACCTTGCTCTCCTTCTTGCCGAACGTGAGCGCGACCTGCTCGCGGCCGAGCTTGGGCTCGAAGCTGTAGATGCTGCAGAGCACGCCCAGCACGAACATGTTCTTGCCCTTGCGCGGGTCGGCGACCAGCGCGCGGCACTCCTTCTCCAGCGGCACCTCGTAGACGCGGAAGCCCGACTCGCGCAGGCTGGCGACGGTCTCGGTGTACGACTTGACGACGGTCGGGTCGCGGTGCTCCCGCCACATGCTCTCGAGCAGGATTTGCGCGCCGGGCTTGAGCTCGCCCGCCTTCACGCGGCCGAGGAGCACCTGCTCGTTGAACGCGACGACGAGGTCGGTCTCGTCGCCGCCGTTGGTCACGCGCCTGCTTCCCATCCGGATGCGGATGCCCGAGGCTCCCGCAACGCTTCGCGCAGGCGGCTGGATCTCGGCGGGGATGATCTCGGTGGTCCAGATGCCGTTGCCGGTGCGCGCGGCGATGGCGCCGAGCGACTGGCCGCAGCGCTGCGCGCCCGCGCCCGAGTCGCTGATCACCTCGACGATGTGCTCGTCGAGCAGGATGGCGTCGCGCGCGGCGGCGCGGCGGGAGAGCGTGGCGGTATCGTTCATGGACTGGTGTCGTCGGGGGCGGGCTCGTTCAG